>NZ_JAZGJQ010000001.1:0-468220 GCF_036408855.1 Olsenella absiana | reverse complement strand
GCAATCATAGGCGGATGACGCGGAAACGGCCCCTCCCGGGGCCGTTTCAGTTCCAGATCGTTGTTTTCGCCCGCTGAGCTGGGCCTATGCCGGAATCTCTCCCACAGAAACCACCGAAGAGCCCTATTCTTCCGAATCCCGCAATGATGTGCCGGAGGGCACGGATTGCGAGGAGAGAAGTGTCGAAGACCACGAGGAAGACCTACACACCGAAGTTCAAGATGGCGGTCGCGATAGACGTCGTGCGCGGCGAGAAGACGCTCAGCCAGGTCGCCGCGGAGCACGGCGTGAGCCCGTCTTTGGCCGCGGAGTGGCGCGACGAGCTGCTCGGCGGCGCCGACGACGTGTTCGGTAAGACCCAGCAGGACCGCGAGAGGAAGAGGTCGGAGGAGGCCGCGCGGGAGAGGTACGACGAGGCGCTGCGCAAGATAGGGCAGCTCACCGCCGAGCGCGACTTCCTCCGCCGGTTTTGCGACGACAACGGCTACGACCCCGAGGAGGCGCGCCGCGGCAGGCGGGCTTCCCGAGGGGCTGCCCCGCGCGAGGGCGTGCGAGCTGCTGGGGGCGGGCCGCGCCACCGCCTACCGCGACATGGGGCGCCCCGGGACGGACGGCGCCGACGATGCGCACTGGCCGGAGGAGGACGAGCGCCTGGCGGCCCCGGTCGACCGCGAGCACGTGGGGCACCCCGCCTACGGCGCCAGAAAGATCGCCCACATGCTGCGCGAGTCCGGCGAGCCGTCCGCCACCAGGTGGCGCGTAACGAGGCTGATGGGGCTCATGGGCGTGCGACCCTGCTGCCCCCTGCCGTCGCTCTCGGCGCCGGCGAAGGCGTCGAGGCGCTTCCTGTACCTGCTCCGCGGCAAGGCCGAGGGGTTCCCCGACCAGGTCTGGAGCACGGACGTCACGTACGTGCAGATGGGGGCCGCCACACGTGCCTGACCGCGGTCATCGACTGGCACTCGAGGTACGTCGTGTCGTGGAGGCTCTCCGACACCATGCGGGCGCGCGAGGTCATCGCCTGCGCGAGGGACGCCTTCGAGGCCCATGGCACGCCGTCCGCGATGAGCAGCGACCAGGGGTCGGTCTTCGGCTCGGAGGATTACGTCTCGCCGCTCGCCTCCAGGCACGTGGAGCAGAGCATGGACGGCAGGGCCCGCTGGGCCGACAACGTGCTGATGGAGAGGTGGTCCGGGACGCTGAAGTCGGAGTGCCTGAGGAACGCGGAGTACGAGACACCGGCGCAGCTAGAGGCCATCATACGGAGGTTCGTGGACGAATACAACGACAGCAGGCCCCACCAGTCGCTGGGCTACGAGACGCCCTCCTCGTGGTACTTCAGCGGCATAGCGCATGCGGCGTAGGCTAGGATGCAAGGGTATCGGTAGGCTGGGATTCGGAAGGGCAAGCCAACTACTGTCTCAGACTCTCTGCCACTTCAGACGGTGCCTGCCGAGACCCCGGCGCCCCAGAGGATCTCGCTGACGTCCTCGATGCGCCTGGTGGAGACGCCAGCCAGGCACGTCTCGATGATGGCCTCCTCGACGCTGGTCTCGCGCCTGCGGTAGCGCTCGATGACGGCGGTCTGGAAGGTCGCTCCGCGCAGCTTGGGCACGTCGGGCTCGATCTGCCCCGATGTTGTGACGAGCTTGCGCCTGTAGTGGCCGCTGCGGTAGGCCTCGCGGCCGGCGGCGTGCTCGTATCTCTCGGCGCCCACCATCTCCTCGACCTCCTGCTCGAGCAGGGCATTGAGGGTATCTTGGACTGTCTTCCTGACGAGTTCGACGATGTCCTTCCTCAGGGACTCCTCGTCGACTGATACGATGGGATCGGACATGGCTCCATGCCTCCTTCGGTAGATATTTGGTTCTTGGTCGTTTCAAATAGTACCGATGGCATGGGGCCATGCTCTGTTATCTGGATGTATTCAGCTGTCAATTTGCGAAAGAAATTGTACGTAACCACTACTGTCTCAGACTCTCTGAAATGGCAGCGGGCTTGAGACGAGCGAGTCCTTGCTCTTATCCATCCCCACCTATCGGCTCCCCTGCATCCTAGCCTATGCAGCCGCTACGCCAGTGACGTATCACGGTGAAGGCATGCTGCAGCCAAGCGGCCGGTGCGATTTGCGCACGCCTCAGTCCACGGGCTTCGGTTCACGACCAGGCCCAGACTTTGGAGTGTCAGCCACTCTACAGGTCGTAAGCGACAGGGTAATGTGGAGGAACAGAGTAACATCCTCGCGTAGATGTAGCCAAATCCGCTCAATAGCGTCTGTCTCCTCTCAAGAATCCGCCGGCAACCCGCTCGCCAAAAATTCTGACGTTAGATCTTGATCTTTCCTCACTGTCGAGAGATCATCTCCGCAGCAACCCGGATGGGTGCTGGAGATGTGGAATCGGACGATTCCAAGACAATGTACGCAAGAGAGATGCGTATGCATTGACTGGAGCCGGGAGACCGGCCCTTCTTTTCTCTCGAGAGGGTCTCCGATTCGCTTCTCGCCGACGGCTAGAGAAGGGATCGTCATGACACACGAGTCACCAGTAACAATTCGGCTTAAGCAGTCCTCGGAGCAGACGGTCGGGGTCATCAAGCGTGTGTTTGGGCTGATGCCGGCACGCTTCATCGTCAATGTCATCGATGCGTTGGACCTTGAGGCAAACCCGAGGAACTCCCGCCTCGGGAGCGTCACAGATGCAATCGAGGCCTCCATTGCTAACGACGACCTCAATCAGGGCCAGAAGCTCTTCCCATTCAAGACCAAGGGCATCCTTCTTGCCACGTCACAATACGAGCAGCTTGACCGGGGACGCTATAGTCTGATCTTCGATGACCGCAGTATCGAAGGCGTACTGGATGGAGGCCACAACATGCTGGCGATAGGCCTCTACATCCTCAACCAGGCAGAGATTGCCGCCGGAAAGACCACGCCGAGAAAGAGGGACGTCAATCTCTGGGCCGACTTCAAGAGGGTCTGGAAGGAAGCTCGCCAGGACATCGACAGCTACCTCCAGCGCATCGCTAGCGATGAGGGTCGTGCCGAGCTCGAGCAGGACGGAATCGGGACCCTCAACTTCCTCATTCCTACGGAGATGCTAATCCCGGCCGACCAAAACGACGCGGAGTGCCTCGAGACCTTCCGCTCTTCCCTGCTTGAAATCTGCGACGCTCGCAACAATAACGCCCAGCTCACGGCGGGTACCAAGGGCAACAAAGAGGGCCTGTTCGACGCCTTCCGCTCCCTCTTTGAGGAGAAGGAGCCGGAGTTCGCAAGGAACATCAGCTGGAAGACCAACGACGGCGGGACGATTGAAAGCCGCAACCTGATCGCTCTCGCATGGATTCCCCTCTCGCTGACGACTTGGGTGAAGGGGGAGGATGCCGTGGTGGACCCGCCCAAGGCAACGGCGATCTACAGTGGCAAGGGACAATGTCTGGACAAGTACCTCACCCTCATGCGGGATCCAAGGATCTCCACCGCAAACACGAACGGAACCGAGAAGGAGCTGCACGACCAGCAGGTGCTCAGCGCCCTGAAGGTTGCCGTAGACATACCGCGCGCCTTTGACCTGATCTATCAGAGCTTCCCGAAGTACTACAACAGGCCGGGCGGCTCATATGGGAAGATTAGCGCCGTGAAGAGCATGCAGCATAAGTCCGGTGAATACACGACCCCATTCTTCGGCCTCGATTCTGAGCAGCCGGTGCCAGACGGCTTCATCTACCCGCTCGTCTACGGCCTCAGGGCTTGCATGGAATACGATTCCGACAAAAACGAGGTAAGGTGGCGCGTGAATCCGTACAAGTTCGTTCAGAGCAAGGACTTTGCCAAGGCGGCCGAAGACTATTGCGGAGTCATCCGACAGTCCGAATACGACCCCCAGAAGGTCGGCAAGGGCAAGTTCAGCTACTCCTCCGCGGAGACCTTCGTTAAGGTGGCCATGTACCACTACCACGAGTAGGTAGCCTTCGCCCCGATGCGGTCCCCCGCAATGGCGTAGCTTCCTTGCTGCGAACTGTAAAGCATAAGAGCCTTACCAATAAGGACGGAATCGAAAGGTTCCGTCCTTTTGTTCCTCCTCGGCGACGGCGCTGCTCCTGCTCAAACACGGCAAGGTCAGCGAGGGGCGTCGCGCGGAGCTGCGCCGGACCCTGCCGTTCTTCTCGGACGTCGGGGTGCTCGACCCCTCGGGGATACGCTGGGACGTGTTCCGCTTACAGCAGGCCGGCAATCGCGGCGGCAATGTGGGAGCTGCTGCCGCGATTGCCGGTTCGTGTGGGACCAAGCAACGGCACCGTAAAGCTGGATGCACCATCTGGTCACCGTAAGGAACATCGCAGCCCACCATGACCGCTTCTACAATCGGATGACGAACATCCAGCCAACGACGCTCAGGGAAGACGCATGCTATTCGGGCAGCAAGCAATGCCCGGCTTATGCAGACGGAACGCAGCGGTGCACATTCAGCGGCGTAGGCTAGGAACTGAGACCGTGAGGACACTTCGAGAGTTAGGCAACAGCATGTTCGACCATGCGCGACTGAGCGAGATCCTCGTCGACTACAAGCAGGCGTTCGAACGGAGCCAATGGCCCGAAGAGAGATACAAGTGGGAGGCCGTAAGGCACTTCCAGGACGTCTGGGACGCAGGCGCCGACGACTTTGGCGATATGCTCGAGCAATCGCTCAGCAAGTGCGGAAACCTCCTCGTGTCGTCCGGCAACTTCCCGGCGCGCATGATCGTCGAGCTCGCCAGGGAACGACCGGAGGAAGTCCGGTCCATGTTCGTCGACCTCTTCGACGAGACGCGCGACTACTACGAGCGCATCGCGACGTTCAAGGGGAGGGCCACGGACGTTCTGCGCGCCGTCCGCGGTCAGGACACCACCCTGCACCACTACCAAGACGAGAACACGGTCACCACCTACCTCTGGCTGCGCTTCCCCGACAGGTACTATGTCTACAAGTACAGCGAGGTCAAGGCCGTTGCCAAAGAGCTCGGGAGCGGCTATGAGATCAAGAAGGGCCGCTACGCGAGCAACCTGCGCAACCACCTCGCCCTCTATGATGAGATACGCGAGGCGCTCAAGCAGGACGCCGAGCTGGTCTCGCTCCTGAGGTCCAACCTCACGTCCGAGTGCTATCCGGACCCGGAGCTACGCACCCTGACCGCAGACGTCTGCTTCTACATCAGCCGCCATGCCAACGAGTGCCCCGAGCAGCCGGAGACGGATGCACCAAACGTAACCGCACCTTGCGTCACCCCCTCTGCAGAAGACGCAGACGATGCCACCGCCCATGGCTTCTGGTGGCTCAACGCGAACCCCAGAATCTGGAGCTTCTCGAACATCTCCGTCGGCGAGGTGCAGCCCTACACGCTCCTCAACGAGAGCGGGGGCAAGCGGCGCATCTACCAGAACTTCCTCGACGCGAGGACCGGCGACATGGTCATCGGCTACGAGTCGTATCCCGTAAAGCAAGTCGTGGCGATCGGGCGGATCGCCGCCGAGCAGGACGGGCAGAGCCTTGACTTCGAGAAGCTCGAAACGCTCGCCACGCCCATCGACTACAGGACCCTGCACGACTGCCCCGAGCTCGCGAACATGCAGTACTTCACCAACCCACGGGGGACCCTGTTCAAGCTGACGCCCGACGAGTACGACTTCATCGTCGACCTCATCCGCGAGGAGAACCCCGTTTCCAGAGAGGGGCAGCATGATCCCTACGACAAGGGCGACTTCCTCGACGACGTCTACATGGACGAGGCGCGCTACGAGAGGCTGCGCGCCGTCCTCCTGAGGAAGAAGAACGTCATCCTTCAGGGCGCCCCCGGCGTGGGAAAGACCTTCTGCGCCCGTCGCCTCGCCTGGTCGATCATGGGCGAGAGGGACGACGACCGCATAGAGTTCGTGCAGTTCCACCAGAGCTACTCCTACGAGGACTTCGTCGGCGGCTGGCGGCCGGAGGAGGAGGGCTTCGCGTGGAGGCCCGGCGTCTTCTACCGCTTCTGCAAGAGGGCCGAGAACCAGCCGGACAAGCCGTTCTTCTTCATCATCGACGAAATCAACCGAGGGAACCTGAGCAGGATATTCGGGGAGCTCCTCATGCTCGTCGAGGCCGACTACCGCGACGTCGCCAAGGTGACCCTCCCCTATGGCGACGCGCCCTTCAGCGTTCCCGGCAACGTGTACATAATCGGCATGATGAACACCGCCGACCGCAGCCTCGCGATGATCGACTACGCGCTGCGCAGGAGATTCAGCTTCTTCGACATGGCCCCCGCGTTCGACACCGAGGGCTTCACGAGGTACCGCGAGTCCCTTGCCAGCGACACGGTCGACGAGCTGGTGGCCAAGGTCGAAGAGCTCAACGCGGAGATCGCCCGCGACGGCTCGCTCGGCAAGGGGTTCCGCATAGGGCACAGCTACTTCTGCGGGCACGATGCGAGCGAGGACGCCGACGAGTGGTGCCTTGAGGTCGTGGACTTCGAGATACTGCCGATGCTGTCCGAGTACTGGTTCGATGACGACTCGAAGGTGGCGCGTTGGGACAACGTGCTCCACGCGGTGTTCCAGGGGTAGCCGTGAGGTACGGGAGCATCTTCATCAAGAACGTCTACTACATGCTCGCCTACGCCTTTCGGGCGCTCCGCCTGGACGAGTACGAAGACCTCGCTGGCGAGGACTTCGAGCACATGCACGACCTCTTCGCCGCCGTCCTGGCGAAGGGCATGGCGCGACAGGTGAAGCAGGGCCTCTACCGTACGTACCAGCCGCGTCGCGAGAGCCTGCCCACCGTGCGGGGGCGCATCGACCCGAGCGGCACCATGCGCCACGCAATCCTGCGCGAGCGCCGCGTCTCCTGCGAGTACGACGAGCTGTCCGAGGACAACCCGTTCAACCGCGTGCTCAAGACGACGGCGCTGCTTCTGCTCGGGCACGGCGAGGTCAGCGAGGGGCGTCGCGCGGAGCTGCGCCGGACCCTGCCGTTCTTCTCGGACGTCGAGGTGCTCGACCCCTCGGGGATACGCTGGGACTCGTTCCGCTTCCAGAGGAACAACCTCTCCTACCGCGTCCTTCTCGGCGTCTGCCGGCTCGTCCTCGAGGGCATGCTGATCACCACCGAAGAGGGCGAGCTGAAGCTCGCGCGGTTCGTCGACGACCAGCACATGTGCAGGCTCTTCGAGAAGTTCGTCCTCGAATACTACAGGGCGGAGCGCCCCGACGTGAGGGCGTCCTCGCCCCAGATCAGGTGGGCGCTCGACGACGGCGCAGAGGCGATGCTTCCCGTCATGCAGAGCGACGTCGTCCTCTCCAGGGGTAACGACGTCCTCATCATCGACGCCAAGTTCTACGCGCACGCGACGCAGAGCCACTACGACGTCGCCAAGCTCCGCTCCGCGCACCTGTACCAGATATTCACCTATGTGAAGAACGAGGAGGCAGAGCTCGCGGGGCTGGGCTTGCCGCACGAGGTCTCCGGCATGCTGCTCTACGCGAGGACCGACGAGGCCGTCCAACCAGACGGGACCTACCAGATGAGCGGCAACCGGATAAGCGTGCGGTCGCTCGACCTCGACGTACCGTTCGAAGGGGTCCGCGCCCAGCTCGACGGAATCGTCGACGAGCACTTCCGCGAGGCTCCCTAGACGGCAGGAAAACGGACCCTCTGCGAGTGCCCTCGCCGGGCTTCGCCAACGACGCACGGCGCCCCCTGCGTCACTCGGCCGGGTAGTCCTCCTTCGTGGTGTCGACGTCCACGCCGCGCACGTGGTAGATGAGGTTGCCGACCTTCGCGTTCTCGACGTAGTCCTTCGCGACGAACTGGTGCTTGGGGTAGAAGAGCGGAAGCACCGCGTAGTCCTGGCGCGTCACGATGTCGTCGACCTCCTTGTACATGTCGGCGCGCGCCTCCTCGTCCGTCGACGCCCGGGCCGCCACGAGGAGCTCGTCCACGTGGGGGTTGTTGTAGAAGGACGAGTTCTTCTCCGCCGTGGAGCTCAGGAAGTACGTGTACATGTTGTTGTCGCCGTCGGCGTAGGCGGGGAACCACCCCAGGAGCGTCACCTGGAGGTTGCCCGCCGCGCGGTCCTGCGCCCACACGCCGTTGTCGACCGTGTTGACCTCGCAGCTGACGCCCGCCTTGGACCAGAAGTCCTGGATGGCGACGGCGACGTTCTGGTCCTGCGCCCTGACCTGGATGAGGAGGGACGGCGCGCCCTTCTCGCCCAGGATCCTGGCCGCCTCGTCCGGGTCGTACGCGAAGACCGGCGCGTCCTTGTCGAACCCAGGCTCTTGCGGCGTCAGGAAGCCGCTCGCCGGCGTGCCGGCGCCGGAGAGCACGGTCTCGACGAGCTTGTCGCGGTCGATCGCCAGGGAGAGCGCGCGGCGGACGTCCGCGTCCTCGAGGCCCTTCCCCTCGCTCAGGTTGAGCGCCACGAAGTAGGTTCCCAGCGTGTCGTAGGAGACGATCAGGTCCTTGACGTCGGGGTCCTGCTGGTAGGTCGCGAGCAGGGAGCCGTCTAGGTCGCACCAGTCGATGTCGCCGTTCTTGAAGGAGAGCATCTTGGTGTTGACGTCGTCGAAGTAGCGGTAGCGCACCTCGTCCAGCGGGGGCCTGTCCCCGTGGTAGGAGTCGTTCCTCACGAGCACGACCTCGGTGGTGTCGTCGTTGCTCTCCATCTTGTAGGGGCCGGTGCCGACGCAGCTGGTGCCGGTGCCCCAGGAGCTGCCCGCCGCGGTGCAGGCGTCGCGCGGGAAGACCTGCGCGTAGGAGGAGCCGAGGTTCCTGGCGAAGCAGGCGTAGGGCTCCGTGAGGACGAAGGTCAGGTGGGTGTCGTCCTCGACCGTGAGGCCTGCAAGCTCGGTCGCAGTGCCCGCGAGCATCTCCTTGGCACCTGCGATCATGTCGTAGAGGTACGTGGACTTGGCGCCGGTGGCGGGCGTGAACATGCGCTCGAACGTGAACTTGACGTCGTCCGCCGTGAGGGCGGAGCCGTCGTGGAAGGTCACTCCGCCCTTGAGCGTGCAGTGGTAGGTCACCCCGTCGGCCTCCGGCGCCGGGACCTCCGTGAAGAGCAGCGGCACCAGCTCGTTCTCCTCCGTGAAGAGCAGCGGGGTCTCGAAGATGGTGTCGGAGATGGAGGAGGACTGGGAGCTCGTCGACTTCTGCATGTCGAGGCCCTGCTTGGAGTTGGCCTGCCCGAAGCGCAGGACCTTCCGCTTCTCCGTGCTGGTGTCTGACGCGCCCTGGCCGCAGCCGGCGAGCGCGCCGGTGGCGCCGATCGCCGCCGCACCCGCAGCCGCCGCGCCGGCCGAGGCCGTCCCCCTCACGAAGGCCCGCCTCGTCATGCACGAATCACCCATCGTCGCTCCCCCTTCGTCTCTGGACGCGCGCGTCCTTGTCGCCTGCCTGCGGCCACTGCTGCGGCCCCGGCCGCGGTCCCGGCCTCGTGGCCTTGTCCGGCCCCTGCCTCTGGGCCTTAACTTAGGTAAGAAGAGTCTTAGCGAAGACTGTTTCAGATTTGTGGCAGTTTGCGGAACATATGCGCGCGGTCGAGGCGGCTCGAGGGGCGGCGGTGTGGCTCGGGCGCGGCGGGGCGTGACGAGGGCTACTCGTCGGCGATTCGCGCGAGGCCCTCGGCGAGGACCGCCGTCCCCTTGACCAGGTCGTCGTAGTCGATGCTCTCCGCGCGGTCGTGGCTGATCCCGCCCTTGCAGGGGACGAACAGCATCGCCACCGGCATGAGGTCGCCGAGCATCAGGCTGTCGTGGTAGGGGCCGCTCACCACGTCCATGTGCGCGACGCCGAGCTCGTCCGCACGCCCCCTGAGCACGGAGGTGAGGTGCTCGTCGCAGGCGAGCGGGGCGTCGTCGTTCAAAAGCTCGAAGGAGACCTCGACCCCGCGGCGCCGGGCGATCTCTCGTGCGCCCGCCTCGAGGTCCCGCACCAGCGCGTCCTTGTCCGCCGCGCTCACCGAGCGGACGTCCACCGTGAAGGTGGCCCTGCCGGGGATCACGCTGGCCACGCCGGGGACGAGCGCGAGCCTGCCGACCGTACCGGTGATGTAGGCGCTCGTGGACTCCCGCGCGAGGCGCTCCAGCAGCAGGCCCGTCTCCGCCGCCGCCATGTAGGCGTCGCGGCGGTCCCGCATGCTCGTGCCGCCCGCGTGCGACTGGACGCCACGGACCTCGCAGACCAGGTTGGTGGGGGCGCAGATCCCGGTCACGACGCCGACCGGCACGCCGGCGCGCTCGAGGTGGTCGCTCTGCTCGATGTGCAGCTCGAGGCTCGCGTGGACGGGCTCCCTGCGCGGGAACTTGCTCCCGAATCGCTCGGTGTCATAGCCGAGGCGCTGCAGCGCCTCCGCGAGGGTCGTGCCCTCGGGGTCGGCGTGGGAGACGAGGTCGGCGGCGGTCAGGCGCCCCGAGATGGCGCGGCTGCCGATGCAGCAGACGCCGAAGCGGCTCATCTCCTCGCCGGCGTAGACGTTAACCGATACCGGGCGCCTGGGGCGCACGCCGGCGCGCCGCATGGCGGCGACGGACTCGAGCCCGGCGAAGACGCCGGCCAGGCCGTCGTACCTTCCGCCGTTGGGCACCGTGTCGATGTGGGAGCCCGTCCAGACCGGCGCCGCCGTGGGGTCCGTCCCGGCGTAGGTGCCGAAGACGTCGCCGAGGCAGTCCTCGCGGACCTCGAGCCCGAGCTCGCGCATCCGGTCGATGACGTAGCTTCTGGCCTCCTGGAACTCGGGCGTGTACACCTCACGGGTGACGCCCTCCCCCGGCGTGGCGTTGAAGGCGGCGATGCCCTCGATCCACCCCTCCAGCTCGTCCCTACGGACCTCGGTACCGATCGCGCCGTTCATGAGAGCTCCTTACCTCGTGGGCCTTCCCTCCGGCAGGAGCCACCATTCGCGGCGGATGCGGCCTGCCGGTGCCAGGGCGGCACGGCGACGGCGCGACGCACGGCGTCGAGCAGACTGGCACAAGGCAACCGTATACCAACGACAGGGCAGGCATCGAGGTCGTGACGAGGAAGTCGCCTATCCGTAACGGATGGAGCCGGGCGCGAGAGAGGACTACGCACCAGCGCGTCGCGCGCGCTTGTGGCAGAGCTCCCAGAACGCGACGGCGCTCGAGGCCGCCACGTTGAGCGAGTCCACGCCGTGCGACATCGGGATGACGACCGTGCGGTCGCACGCCTCGATCACGGGGCGGGTGAGGCCCGTCCCCTCGCAGCCGAAGAGCAGGGCCACGCGGTCGAGGGCGGCGAGCGAGGGGTCGTCGAGCGCGAGCGCCCCCTCCTCCAGGGCCATCGCGCAGCAGGTGAAGCCCCTCTCGCGCAGCAGCGCCATGGTCGCGCGCGGCCACGCGTCCTTCTCCACCCGCGCCCACGGCACCTGGAAGACGGTCCCCATGGAGACGCGCACCGCGCGGCGCACGTAGGGGTCCGCGCAGGTCGGGGCCACGAGGACCGCGTCCACGTCGAGCGCGGCGGCGGAGCGGAAGACGGCGCCCACGTTGGAGACGTCCACGAGCCCCTCGAGGACGGCGACGCTGCGCGCGCCCTCGAGGACCTCCTCCACCGGGGGCGTCCGTGGGCGCCTCATGGCGCAGAGCGGGCCGCGCTCGAGGCGGAAGCCGATGAGGCGCTGCAGGCGCTCGCGCGGCAGCACATAGACGGGCACGTCCGGGGCGAGGCGGGCGATAAGGTCGCGCTGGGCGTCGATGTGGCCCTCGTCGGTCAGCAGCGACAGGGGCTCCACGCCCTCCGCGAGCGCCACCTCGATCGCGATCCTCGACTCGCAGACGAGCATGCCCCGACTCTCGTCGAGCCTGTTTTTGAGCTGGTGCTCGGTCAGGCGCGCGTAGGGCGCGAGGCGCTCGTCGGCCTCGTCGTCCACTCGTATGGTTGTCATGGAAAGTCACCCGCCTCAGACACGTCTTATCGGTACGGGCTATTATTACTCAACCAGTTCGGGCTGCGTCGGCAGCCCGCCGGGTTGCTCCGGTAGCCCGCCGGGTTGCTCCGGTAGCCCGACGGGTGGCTCCGGCTGCCCGCCAGAGACCGCACATCGCTGCCCTACGGCGCCGCGTGCCCGCCTCCCGGCAGGCGCGCGGCCCGATGGATACACGGAAGGGTGAGTTTGATGTCAGAAGGAACCGAGCGCGACGACAGGTCTGCACAGGACATCGTCGCTCAGATACTCGCCGAGGAGACCGCAAGGATCGCCGGGGAGGAGGGCGCCGCGGGGACGGATGCCGCAGGGACGCAGGGCGCCGCGGGGCTCGCCGAGGCGCAGGCGGACGCCACGCAGGGAGCCGCAAGCGCGCCGTCCTTCTCCCCTGATGACGCCCCGACCCAGCTGCGTCAGCCCGGCGCCTGGGACCTGCCCGACCCCGAGGGCCCCGACACGACGCTGGTCATGGGCGCTAACGCGCTCGAGGACACCGACGGCGGCGCGTCGGGCGCGGGTGCCGGGGCTAGCGCGGGTGCCGAGGCGGGCGACCTAGCAGGCGCGAGCCCCGCCGCTGGCGCGGGTGCCGGGGGCGACGGCGCCGGGACCGAGGCGGACGCCCTGGCAGCAACCAGCGTCGCGGCCAGTCCGGCCGAGCAGGCCGACGTCCTTCTCCCCTCCGAGGGCGCGCACGCCAGCCAGGAGGGCATCGAAGTGCTGCACGCGCCCGACGGCGGCAGGGGCCCCCGCGCCCACCTGCGCGGGGGCGCGGACGCGGGCGGACGCAGGCACGGACGGCGCGGGCGCATCGCCGTGGCGGCCGTCGTCTGCGGCCTCGGCGTGGTCTACGTCGGCGGCGCCATCTGGTTCTCGAGCCACTTCGCGCCCAACACGACCCTGAACGGCCGGGACGTCTCCGGGATGTCGAAGGCCGAGCTCGCGGCCTCGGTCGCGCAGGCCAACGACGCGTACTCGCTGCACGTAACGGGCGACGGGCTGGACCTCACCGTGAGCGGCCCGGACATCTCGCTCGCCAACGACGGCGAGTCGCTCGCCGCGGGCGCGCTCGCGCAGACCAACCCGTGGGCCTGGCCGGTGGCGCTCGCGACCGGGACCTCGCTCAGCCTGGGGCAGGGCACGAGCTACGACGCCGACGCGCTCTCCGCGACCGTCTCCGCCGCCGTCTCCGCCTTCAACGAGGGTGCCGTGCAGCCGACGAACGCGGGCCTCGCATACGACGCGGGCGCCGGGTCCTTCTCCATCACGCCCGACTCGGTGGGGACGGCCCTCGACGAGAAGGCCGTGCAGGACGCGGTCGCCACGGCCGTGAGCGAGCAGTCCACCGAGCTCGCGCTCGGCCCGGACCAGCTCCTGCAGCCCGCGCTCACCGCGCAGAGCGACGCGCTCAAGGCCTCGCTCGCCAAGGCGAACCAGGTCGTGAGCGCCTCCGTGGCGCTGAAGGTGGGCGGCACGACGGCCTTCACCCTCGAGCCCGCGCAGCTCGCGCAGTGGATCAGCGTGGACGAGACGGGCGCGCTCTCCGCGGACGAGTCCGCGATATCCGCGTGGGTCTCCGGCACGCTGGCCCCCGCCGTCGACTCGGTGGGCGCCACTCGGACCTACACCCGGCCCGACGGCAAGAGCGTCACCGTGACCTGCGACACGCACGGCGGCGAGTACCTTTCGGACTGCTACGGCTGGAAGGTCGACCGGGATGCGACGGCGAGCAGCATCGCGAAGGCGATCGACGACGCCACCGGCGCCGTGCCCGCGATAGACGTGTCCATGTCGCAGAGCGCCTCGAGCTTCAACCCGGGCGGGCAGGACTGGGGCCCGCGCTACATAGACGTCGACGTCACCGAGCAGCACGCGCGCATGTACGACGAGGCGGGCAACCTCGTGTGGGAGTCTGACTTCGTCTCTGGCGACACGTCCAAGGACCACGGCACGCTGGAGGGCGTCTGGGTCATGAACTCCAACCGCGGGACCGACCAGACCCTCAAGGGCTCGGACGAGAACGGCGACGGCGAGCCGGACTACGTGAGCCAGGTCTCGCTGTGGATGCCGTTCATCTCCAACCTCTACGCCTTCCACGACGCCACCTGGAGGTCGACCTTCGGTGGCACCGTCTACCAGGGCAACGGCAGCCACGGCTGCGTGAACCTCCCCTACTCCGCCGCAAGCTCGCTGTGGGACCTGTGCAAGGTCGGCGACGTGGTCGTCGTGCACTACTAGCGGCGCGACCCGGCCCGAGGCCGGCGACGGCCCGGCCGGCGGCCCTGCCCGAGGCTGGCGGCCCGGCCCGAGGCTGGCGGCGGCCCGGCCACGCGGACGACGGGTTCGCAGCACAAAACAGCACGTCAGAAGCGCGCCCGGCTCCCCAGGGGGACCGGGCGCGCGGCATGAGCGCAGCTCCAGGAAGCGGCTGGTGCATTTTCGGGACTTAGGGACGGGTCGCAGCCCGGAGCAGGCCCGGCAGCGGGTGCCGGAGGCCTGACGCGGCGTGTCGCCTCTCGGAACGCTGGTCAGGATGGGCGGGGACGCCAGGCGAGCGCACCCCGACCCGTCCATAACTCCCAGATTTGCAAAGGCTGCTCCGTGAAACTGCTTCGGGCCAGCGGCGGTCGGGCCCGGGGCCGGGGGGCCGGGGGCCGGGGCCGGGGACCGGCGACCGGGGGCGACCGGGGGCCGGGGCCGGGGCCCGGGGCCGGGACGCCGCGGTCCGGGCCGCTGGCCAGGGCGGGGTCACAACGCCAGGAGGGCCTCGTGGATGCGCAGGTCCCGGTCGAGCTCGGGATGGAAGGCCACCGCGAGCTGGGCGCCCTGACGCACGGCCACGACGCGGCCGTCCACCCGCGCGAGCTCCTCGGCGCCCGGGCCGACCTCCGCCACGTAGGGCGCTCGGATGAAGGTCATCGGCACGTCGTCGCCGACGCCCGCGACCGCACCCCGCGTATGGAAGCTCCCGAGCTGGCGGCCATAGGCGTTGCGCACGACCGTCACGTCGAGGGTGCCGAGGTGGCGGGCCGGACGCACGCCGCTGCGGTCGCGCCCGTCCTCGACGCCGTCCTCGATCCTGGCGGCGAGCAGGATCAGGCCCGCGCAGGTCGCGAGCACCGGCATGCCGTCCGCGACCAACCGGGCCAGCGGCTCGAGCATCCCCTCCCTGCGAAGGAGCCTTCCCTGCACCGTGGACTCGCCGCCAGGAAGCACGAGCCTGTCGAAGGGCCTCGCGAGGTCCTCCGCACTTCTCAGCTCGAGGCTCTTCTCCCCTAGCTCCGCCAGCCGCCCCTCGTGCTCGACGAAGGCGCCCTGGAGCGCAAGCACCGCCGTCGCCATCTACTGCCCCCGCTCCGCCATCAGCAGCTCGATCTCGTCCTTGTTGATGCCGACCATGGCCTCGCCGAGGTCGCGCGAGAGGAACGCGAGGCGCTCGGGGTCGCGCCACGAGGTCACGGCGCCCACGATCGCGGCCGCGCGCTTGGCGGGGTCGCCGCTCTTGAAGATGCCCGAGCCCACGAAGACGCCCTCCGCGCCGAGCTCCATCATGAGGGCCGCGTCGGCCGGGGTCGCGACGCCGCCGGCCGCGAAGTTCACCACCGGGAGCCTGCCCGCGTCGTGGACCTCGCGGACGAGGCCGTAGGGCACGCCCAGCTCCTTGGCTGCCTCGAAGAGCTCGTCCTCGCGCAGGGCTTGCACCTCCCTGATCTGGCGCTGCATCTTCCTCATGTGGTGCACGGCCTGGACCACGTCGCCCGTACCGGGCTCGCCCTTCGTGCGAATCATCGACGCGCCCTCGGCGATGCGCCGCAGGGCCTCGCCCAGGTCGCGCGCGCCGCAGACGAACGGGACCGAGAAGCGCGTCTTGTCGATGTGGTAGACGTCGTCGGCCGGCGAGAGCACCTCGGACTCGTCGACGTAGTCGATGTCGATCGCCTCGAGGATGCGCGCCTCCGCGATGTGGCCGATCCGGCACTTGACCATCACGGGGATGCTCACCGCCTGCTGGATGCCCTGGATCATCTTGGGGTCGCTCATGCGAGAAACGCCGCCCGCCGCGCGGATGTCGGCCGGGATGCGCTCGAGGGCCATCACGGCGCAGGCGCCCGCGTCCTCGGCGATCCTGGCCTGCTCGGGGGTGGTGACGTCCATGATGACGCCGCCCTTAAGCATCTGGGCGAGCTCGCGGTTGAGCCGCGCTCGCTCGGGCCCGGGGACCGAGCCGCGCGCGCGGGCCTGAACCGCGGCGGCGCCGGCGGCCGTTGTGGCGGCATGCTGCGTGGCGGCGGCCGGTGTGCCGCCTGCCTGCGCGTCCTTCTCTGCCTGCGCGTCCTTCTCTGCCATTGTCCTTCTCCCTTCGCTCGTTTTGCGTGAGTGTGAGGATAGGCCCGCTCTGGCCTTGCACAAAGGGCCAGTATCGATAGAATATGCAAGACCAGTTCAAGGCCAGGCGGGCAGGTCGGACAAGGCCAGCCCGCCGAGGGCGACATGGCCAGGAAGCGGCAAGGAAAGCGAGGCGAACGTGCTCGACTACGATCTATCGGACCGCGGGGCGCTCGGGCTCTACGAGAGCCTGTGCCGGCACGTGCGCGACGACATCGTCCGCGGCGTGCTCGCGCCTGGCGAGAAGCTGCCTTCCAAACGCCAGCTGGCGGCCCAGCTCGGCGTCTCGCTGATCACCGTGGAGACCGCCCTCGGGCAGCTCGTGGCGGAGGGCTACCTCGTCGCCAAGCCGCGGCGCGGCTACTACGTCGCACGGATCGGACGGCTCCCGCAGCCGGCGGCGAGGCCGGTGCCAGCCTCGCGCCAGCCCCGGCAGGCCGAGCGGCCCCTCGTCGCCGACGCCTCGCGGCTGCCGGTCCAACCCGACCCCGGCGCTCTCGCCCTCTGGGAGAAGAGCCTGCGCGCCGTGCTCTCCTCCGAGCACTTGGAGGAGGCCTTCGCCGCGCTCACGCCGCAGGGGCTGCCGCGGCTGCAGGCCGACATCGCGCACCTGCTCGCGCACACGCGCGGGATGGTGGTCGACCCGTCGCAGGTCATCGTAGCGGCTGGCGCGCAGGTGCTCTACCAGCTGGTGTCGCAGCTGCTGCCCCGCGATGCCAGCTTCGCGGTCGAGGACCCGGGGTTCCCTCGCATCGCGCGCACCTACGAGTCGGAGGGCAGGTCCTGCGCCTCCGTGGCCATCGACGCCGAGGGGATGTCGATGCGGCAGCTGAGGGAGAGCGGCGCCTCGCTCGCGCACGTGATGCCCTCCCACCAGTTCCCGACCGGCCGGGTCATGAGCGTCGCCCGGCGCTACGAGCTGCTGGGGTGGGCGTCCGAGCGGCCGGGGCGGCTCGTCGTGGAGGACGACTACGACTGCGAGTTCCGCCTCGCCGGCCGGCCCATCCCCGCGCTGGCGAGCATCGACGCGACGGGCAGGGTCATCTACCTCGGGACCTTCTCCAAGGGGCTGGGCCCCGTCGTGCGAGCCGCCTACGCCGTGCTGCCGCCCGCGCTCGTCGAGCGCTACGAGGGGCTCAGCTCGGCCGCGGCGGGCACCATGGGGCTGATCGACCAACTGGCGCTGGCGCGCATGCTCGAAGGCGGCGGCTACGAGGGTCACGTGGCGCGCTACCGCCGCCAGGTCAGGGCGCGTCGCGACCGGCTGTGCCGCGAGCTTGCCGCGGCGCTCGGCGACGTGGTCGGCTTCGAGGAGGCCGACTCCGGGCTGCACCTGGTGCTCGCCCTCCGGCTCGGGACGGGCTGGGCCGGACGGGAGGCGGAGGCAGAGGCGGCGCTCGCACGTGCCGCGCGCGAGAAGGGCGTGGGGCTTGCGCCGCTCTCCTCCTTCGCGCGGCTGCCGTACGCGGGCGCGGGGTCAAGGCGGGCGCGGTTCGTGCTGCAGTACGAGCGACTGGAGGACGCGCAGCAGGACGTGCTCGTTGCGTGCCTCGGTCGCCTCGTGGAGGAGGTTGGGATCGCGAGGTAGGGTGCCCGGAGAGGCGGCGCGCGGACCGGCGCGACCGGGCGCGGCCGGACGCGGCCGGACGCGGCCGGGTGTGGCATTGGGGGCATAGCGGGGGGCGGCGAGCGCGGGCGCGGACCGGCGCAGCCGGGCGTGCAACCTCCCGAATCGGATTGTGCATCTCAGCGACTTATGGACGGGTCGATGGCAGCCGAAGGCCCCCGGAAGGGTTCCTGGCAGGCCTACGCCGCATCGTGAGGACGCATCGCGTTTCGTAATCCTGGGCAAACGCACGCGCGCACCTGTCAAGACGCCCCGTGTACGTCCCAGACCCGTCCCCAACTCGGAGAAATGCACGGGCGAGACAGACGAGCTGCGTCTGGCTGACCCCCCGAGCCGTGCGCCATGCCGTTGGGCACGCAAGCTGGAGCCACCCCGTTCCTCGCCCCGTGCCGCCCGCCCTTCGGCCCGCTCTTCCTGGTCCAGCCGCTCCGCAAAGACGGCCGTGCCGTCGAGTGCGTCCCGCCTCCTTCGGCGCACGCTCGGTAGGCCGCCACGGGGTATGGGCGCAGCTAGGGGTATGGGCGCAGCTAGGGGTATGGGCGCAACTCCTGAAATGGATTTGTGCATCTCAGCGACTTATGGACGGGTCCCGGACGGTCGAGGAGCCCGCCGCGGGCATCCGAACGACCGCGAGAAGGTCCTCGCTCCGAATCTCACCTCGGAATCATGAGCAAACGCGTGTGCGCATGAAACTGGACGGGCCGGAGGCGCCCTTCCGGCACCTCCGGCCCGTCCATAACCCGTTCAGATGCACGTTCCGGTTGAGGGCACTGCAGCGGGGCTGTCGCGGGAGACCGGACCGCCGCTGGCGCCGCGGTGGCCTCCACCGCGCTGCCGCCGCCGTGCTGCTGCCGCGCTGCCGCCGCGCTGCCGCCGCGCTGCCGCCGTGGCGGCGCGGCTAGTGGCGCTTCTTCTTGGACTTCTTGTGCGGCCTCGTGCTGTTCTTCGGCTGCTGGCTCCGCGCCGGGGGCATGAAGGAGCCGCCGGCGGCGCCGGCACCCGCAGCGCCCGCGCCCATGCCGCGCCCGGCGCGTCCGGCGCCGGCCCCGGCGCCCGTGGGCAGGTCCATGCCGAGGCGCGCGAGGTCCTCGGGGCTCGCGCCCATGCCACGCATCATGCTCTTCATCATGCGGGCCGTCTTGCGGGTGTTGCCCTGGTTGATGAGCCCGCGCACGGAGCCCATCATCTTCTCCATCTGCTCCCACTGCTTGTAGAGCTGGTTGACCTCCTGCGGGGTGTGGCCGGAGCCCTGGGCGATGCGCCTGCGGCGCTTGCCGTCGATGATCGTGGGGTCCTGCCGCTCCTTCTTGGTCATGGAGTGGATCATGGCCTCGATGGCCACCATCTGTGAGTCGTCGACCGTGGCGCCCTGCTTCTGCACCGCGCGCTCCATGCCCGGCAGCATCCCGAGCACCTTCTGCACGCCGCCCATCTTGCGGATGTTGCGCATCTGGGCGAGCATGTCGTCCATGGTGAAGCCCTGCATGAGCATGCGCTCGGCGTCGGCGAGGTCCTTCTCGGAGGAGAGCTTCTCCGCCTGCTCGATGATCCCGTACATGTCGCCCATGCCGAGGATGCGCTTGGCCATGCGGTCGGGGTTGAAGACCTCGAGCGAATCGGGCTTCTCGCCCATGGAGGCGAACTTGATGGGCTTGCCGGTGACCGCGCGGACGGAGAGAGCGCCGCCGCCGCGAGCGTCGCCGTCGAGCTTGGACATGATGACGCCGTCGAAGTCCACGCGCGCGGAGAACTCGGATACGACGTTCACGATGTCCTGGCCGCCCATAGCGTCGACGACCATGAGGATCTGGTCGGGGTCGACCGCCCGCTTGATGTCGACGGCCTCCTGCATCATCTCCTCGTCGATCTGCAGGCGGCCGGCGGTGTCGACGATCACCACGTCGCAGCCGTGCTCGCGAGCGACGTCGACGGACTCGCGGGCAACGCGCACGGCGTCCTTGCCGTCGCCACGGTAGACCTCTACGCCGACCTCGGCGCCGAGGGTCTCGAGCTGGTCAGCGGCCGCCGGTCGGTGGGTGTCGCAGGCGGCGAGGAGGGGCTTCTTCCTCTTGCCCTTGAGGAGGTAGGCGAGCTTGGAGGCAGCGGTCGTCTTGCCGGAGCCCTGAAGGCCCACGAGCATGATCACGTTGGGAGAACGGTGCGGCGCGAGCTCGAGCGCGCTCTCGGTCTCGCCGAGGAGCTCGGTCAGCTGCTCGAGGACGATGCGGACCACGTTCTGCGTGGGGTTGAGCGACTCCAGGACCTCGGCGTCGAGGCACTTCTCCTTGGTCTTGGCCACGAAGTCGCGCACGACGCGGTAGTTGACGTCCGCCTCGAGCAGGGCGAGGCGGATCTCGCGCATCGCGGAGTTGATGTCGTCCTCGGTGAGCTTGCCCTTGCCGCGCAGCTTGTCGAAGGTGTCCTGGAGGCGGTCGGAGAGGCTGCTGAATACTGCCATGTGCTACTTCCCTTCGTTCTCGCCGACGAGCGCGCGCGAGAACTCGAGCGCGTCGAAGGACTGCAGGTCGTCGACCCCCTCGCCCACGCCGACGCGCAGGATCGGGAGTGCGAGCTCGTGCGAGATCTGGACGGCGATGCCGCCCTTGGCGGTGCCGTCGAGCTTGGTCACGATGACGCCGTCGAGGTCGAGGGCGTCGTTGAACTCCTTGGCCTGGTTGAGGCCGTTCTGGCCGGTCGTGGCGTCGATCACGAGGACGACCGAGACGGGCATCCCGGAGCGCTTGCGCGTGACCTTCACGACCTTCTCGAGCTCGCGCATGAGCTCGGGCGAGGTGTGGAGGCGCCCCGCCGTGTCGATGAGGACGAGCTGGGCGTCGTCCTTCTCGGCCCGCTCGATCACGTCGTAGCAGACGCTCGCCGGGTCGGCGCCGCGCGTGCGCGTGACGACCTCGACGCCGGAGCGCTGCCCCCAGACGTCAAGCTGCTCGATCGCCGCGGCGCGGAAGGTGTCCGCCCCGCCGATGAGGGTGCGGGTGCCGGCGCGCCTGGCCACGTTGGCGAGCTTGCCGACCGTCGTGGTCTTGCCGGCGCCGTTGATGCCGACGAACAGCACGACGGAGGGCAGGTCGGAGAACGGGTCGCGCTCGGCCGTGGCGAACTCGCTCGCGATGCGGCGCGCGAGGGCCTCGCGGAGCTGCCCGGCGCGCGTGAGGTTCTCGCGCGCGGCCTGCTCGCGCAGGTCGTCGGTGACGGAGATCGCGACCTCCGCGCCCATGTCGCCCATCACGAGGGTGTCCTCGAGGTCGTCCCAGAAGGCGTCGTCGACCTCGCCGCCCATGTAGAAGATCTCGTTGAGCGCGGCGCGCGAGCGGGAGAGCCCCCGCTTGAGCCTGTCCTTGAGCCCCATCAGGCCTCTACCACCTTTCCGGATTGGTCGAGGCGCTGAGACACCACGTGGCTCACGCCGTCGGCCTGCATCGAGACGCCGTAGAGCACGTCCGCCTGCTCCATCGTGCGCCTCTGGTGAGAAATGACAATCAGCTGCGTCTGGTCCTTGAGCCGCTCGATCGCGTCGAGGAGCCGCTGGAGGTTGGCGTAGTCGAGGGCGGCCTCGACCTCGTCGAACACGTAGAAGGGCACCGTGCGCGTGCGGTAGACGGCGAAGAGAAGGGCGAGCGCGGTGAGCGACTTCTCGCCGCCGCTCATGAGGGTCATCTTCATGATCCGCTTGCCCTGTGGCTGGGCCACGATCTCTATGCCGGTCTCGGCGGGGTGCTCGGGGTCGGTCATCTCGATGTGGGCGGCGCCGCCGGGGAAGAGCATGCCGAAGATCTCCGAGAAGTTCTGGTTCACCTGGTCGAACACGACGAGGAAGCGCCTCTTCATCTTGCGGTCGATGGCGGCCGCGATCTTGGAGAGCGACTTGCGCGCCGCCTCGAGGTCGGCAACCTGCTCGGAGATGTAGTCGGCGCGCTCCTTGAGCTCGCGGTACTGCTCCATGGCCACCTCGTTGACGGGGCCGATGGAGCGCAGGCGGGAGGCGAGCTGCTCGGCCTCGGCCTCGGCGGCCTCGCGGTCCTCGAGCTGCGGCAGGGCGAGGGCCTCCTCGAGGTCCGCGCCCGTCTCGTCGAGGGCCCTGAGCGCGGCCTCGACCTTGGCCTCGACGCGGCCGATCTCCACCTTGGCGTCCGTCGCCTGGGTGCGGGCGCGCTCGAGGTCGCGTGCCGCGGCGTCGCGCGCGGCCTGTGCCTCGCCGATCGTGCGACGGATCCCCTCGGAGTCCGCCTCCACGAGGGAGGCCTTGTCCTTGAGGCGCGCGTCCCAGGCGCTCGCCGCCTCGCGCAGGCCGAGAAGGGCCTCGCGCAGCGGCCCCACGCGCAGGCGCTGGCCGCGCAGGCGCGCGGCCTCGGCGCCGGAGCGCTCCGCGTCGCGCTCGAGCTGGGACTGGCGGCGCGTGAGGTCGTCCTCGCGGCCGATCAGGCTGTTCTTGCGCTCGCGGGCCGTCGCCAGGGCGAGGCGGGCCTCGGAGAGGCCGCGCTCGAGCTCGCCCTCCTCGCGCGAGGCGCCCGAGCGCTCCGCGCCGAGCCGCTCGAGCTCCTCGGCCGCGACGCTCGCGCGCTCCTGGGCGGCGTCGGAGGCCGCCTTGTGCGCGTCGATACCGCGGCGCGCCTCCTCGGCCTTGGCCAGGAAGTCCTTGCGGCTCTGCTCGATGCGCTTGCGCTCCTGCGCCTGCGAGGCGCGCTGGGACTCGATGCGGGCCAGCTCGGAGGTGGCGGAGGAGAGCTCACCCTTGAGGCGGGCGACCTCGCCGCGGGCGGCGGCGTCGGCGTCGCGCGAACCCGAGAGGCGCCTCTCGGCCTCGGCGCTCTCGCCCTGCGCGTCGGAGAGCGCGCGCTCCAGCCTCGGCACCTCCTCGCGCATCGCGCGGATCTTCCGCTTGCGCTCGAGGGCGCCGCGCTCGGCGTCCGAGCTCGTGCCGACGTAGGTGCGGCCGTCGGCGAGCACGATCGCGCCGGAGCGCGCGACGTAGGTGTGGCGCGGCGCGGCGGCGTGGCCGGCGAGGGCCTCCTCGACGCTGGCGACCACGCGCACGTCGCCGAGGAGCCGGGCCACGGCAGCCTCGGAGCCGGGGGCGACGCGGAGGCTCGGGAGGAGCGGCTCTCCCGGGGCGCCGTCGTCGGCGGGGGCGCCGGGGGCGGCCGCGGCGTCGGCGGGGGCCCCGTCGTCGCCGGGGGCGGCCGCGGGCCTCGCGTCCTTCTCGCCCGCGGGGGCGTCGGCGAGGATCGTGACGCGGCCGCTCGTGTTGCGCATGCCGAGGGCCACGTTGGCGACGGAGGCGACCGACCCGTCGTCTTTGACCACGAGAGCGGAGAGGTCGTCGCCGAGCAGGCGCTCGACGAGGTCCTCGAGGTCCTCGGGGGCCTCGATCACGTCGGAGAGGCGGTGGCGCACGAGGCCGGAGACGTCGTTGCGCTTGGTGAGCGAGGCCACGAGGGGGCTCGTGCGCTCGGCGCGCTCGTCGACGGACTCGAGCGCCGAGAGGTTGGCGCGCTGGCGGGCGAGCGCCTCGCGGGCGGCGGACTCGGCGCGGCGGGCCTCCGAGAGCTCGCCCTGCAGGCGGGAGATGTCGTCGTGGGCCCTGGTCGCGGCCTCGCGGGCGGCGTCGAGGGCGGAGGAGGCCTCGTCGCGGCGCGCCTCGCAGGCGCGGGCGCGCTCCTCGCTCACCGCGAGCGAGTCCTCGATCTCGTCGAGGCGGCCCTTGAGCAGGCCGTCCTGGGTACGGGCGCCCTCGACCTGGTCGCGCAGGCGCGCGTAGGCGAGCATCTCCTTGTCGGCCTCGCGCTGGGCACGCTTCTGCTCCTGCTCGAGGGAGCCCACCTTGGCCGCGAGCTCGCGGCGGCGCTGCTTGGCCTCGCGGGCGCGGGGCTCGAGCTCGTCGGTGCGGCGCTTGGCCTCGTCCCAGGCGGCGCGGGCGGCATCGAGCTCCGCGCGGACGCGCTCGAGCTCCTCGGCGCCCTCGCGCCGTCCGCGCGCGGCCTCGTCGAGCGTGCGGGCGAGCTCGGCCGCGCGCGCGTCCATGCTCCTGCCCTTCTGGTCGAGGAGGCGCAGGTCGGAGTCCATGCGCGTGATGAGCGAGCCGAGCCGGCGGCGCTGCTCGTCGAGGTCGCCGACGAACAGGCCCTTCTCCTCCAGGAGCTTGCGGTAGCGCTCGAGCTCGGCACCCTTGTCGTCCAGGCGCGCCTGGGCGAGCGCGGAGGCGGCCTCGGCCTCGCGCTCGCGGGCGCTGGCTCGCTCGTGCGTGCCCCTGAGGTCGCGCACCTCGTCGACGGCGAGGCGGCGCTTGAGCTCCACGAGGCGCGCCTGCACCTCGTGGGCCTCCTGGGCCTTGGCGACCTGGCGCTCGAGGGGGCGCAGCTGTCGGTTGATCTCGCGCGAGATGTCCTTGGCGCGGCGGAGGTTCTCGTCCATGCTCTTGAGGCGCCGCTCGCTGCGCTGCTTGCGGTGGCGGTGCTTGGAGATGTCGGCCGCCTCCTCGATCAGCTCGCGGCGGTCCTCCGGGCGGCTCGAGAGGACGGAGTCGAGCTTGCCCTGCGAGATGATCGAGTGCGTGTCCTTGCCCATGCCGGAGTCGTGCAGGATGTCCGTCACGTCGAGCAGGCGGCAGACGGCCCCGTTGATCAGGTACTGGTTCTCGCCGGAGCGGTACATCCGACGCGTGATGGCGACCTCGTCGAAGTCGACCGGCAGCGTGTGGTCGGAGTTGTCGAAGGTGAGCGTGACCTCAGCCATGTTGACCGCCTGGCGGGCGGAGGAGCCGGAGAAGATCACGTCCTCCATGGCCTGGCCGCGCAGCATCTTTGCGCTCTGCTCGCCCAGGACCCAGAGGATCGAGTCGGAGATGTTGGACTTCCCCGACCCGTTGGGCCCGACCACGACGTTGAGGCCGGGGTCGAAGACCATCTGGGTCTTGTCGGCGAAGGACTTGAAGCCCCTGAGCATGAGTGACTTGAGGTACACGGCCCGCCCCTGCTAGCTCAGGCCGCCCGCGGCGGGAGCGGCACCCGCGACGGGAGCGGCGTCCGAGGCACCGACCCGCTTGATGGTCTCCTCGTCGCCCAGGTTCCTGAGGGCGTCCAGCGCGGCCGCGCTCTCCGACTCCTTCTTGGAGGAGCCGGTGCCGCGACCCATGCGCGCGCCGTCCACGAAGACGACGGAGGTGAAGGTCGGCAGGTGCGCCGGGCCCTCCTCGCCCACGAGCTTGTACTCGGGGGCGCACTTGTAGTCGCGCTGCGTGACCTCCTGCAGGCGCGACTTGGGGCTGATCGGCCTCAGGGCGCGCTCGGGGACCATGTAGGGGGAGAGGGTCCTGCGCACGAACTCGTGGGTCTTCTCGTAGCCGGCGTCGAGGTAGAGGGCGCCCACTATGGACTCGTAGACGTTCTCGAGGGCGGAGTGCATGCCGCGCGTCCCCGTGCCCTTCTCGGACTCGCCGAAGACGATCAGCGGGCCGATCCCCAGCTCCTGCGAGACCTCGGAGAGCGTGGCGCCCGAGACGAGCGAGATCTTGAGGCGGGTGAGCTCGCCCTCGTCCATCTGGGGGAAGCGCTCGAAGAGGTCGGTCGCCACCATCGCGCCGAGGATGGAGTCGCCGAGGAACTCGAGCCTCTCGTAGGAGGCCGAGACCGGCTGGCCCTCCACGGCGGAGGGGTGGGTGATCGCGGAGGTGATGAGCTGGGTGTCGGAGAAGTGGTGCTCGACGATCTTCTCCACGGCGCTGATTCTCTGGTGAAGCTTCAAGAGGCTTCGCTCCCCTTTTCTACTGTGCGTTCTCGATCGCGTCGACCGCGTCCTTCACGGTCTCGATGCCCTGCAGGGCGTCGTCGTCGAGGGTCTTGCCGAACTCGTCCTCGAAGGCGGTGACGAGCTCGAGCAGGTCGAAGGAGTCCGCGCCGAGGTCGGAGAACCTCGTGCCCTCCTCGACGGAGTCCCTGTCGCACTCGAGCGTCTCGCTCACGAGGTCCCTGACCTTCTCCAAGATTGCCGCGCGGTCCATGCCTGCCTCCTCGCATACGTTTCCCCGGCGCCGCCGGGCCTCCCGGCGAGCGTCCCCGGCGACCGGGCTCCCGCCGACGCCGGGCCACCGGCGCAGGGGTCGCCCCACCGCCGGGACTTGACGTGAAAGATTGTATCCGTTAGCTCGCGTCGGCAAGCGCCTGGGCGATGCCGTCCACAAGGCCGCCGCGAACGGCCGCAGCGCAGGCGGCGGTCCCCTTGGCCACCGCCGTCGCGCTCGTCGCGCCGTGGCCGATGAAGACCGGCGCCTTGAGGCCGAGAAGGACCGCGCCGCCGTACTCGTCGCCGGAAAGCTCCGCCGCCACCCGCTTGAGCGCCGGCTTGAACAGCAGCGCCCCCACGGCCGAGCGCTTGCTCTCCCCCGCCGCGGCCTTGATCTGCTTGACCAGGTACTTGGCGGTGCCCTCCATGGACTTGAGCGCCACGTTGCCCGTGAAGCCGTCGCACACGATCACGTCGAAGGAGCCCAGCAGGAGGTCGGTGCCCTCGGCGTTGCCCGCGAAGCCGCAGCCGGCCGCCGCGAGCGCCTCGTGGTAGGAGACGGCGAGCTCGGAGCCCTTGGCGTCCTCCGTGCCGTTGGAGAGCAGCCCCACGCGCGCGTCCTCGACGCCGAGCACCACCTTTGCGTAGGCGCGGCCCATGTGCGCGAACTGCACGAGCATCTCGGGCCGGGCGTCGGCGTTGGCGCCGAGGTCGAGCGCGATCGTGCGGTGGCCATCGAGGCCGGGCAGCGCCGTCGCGAGGGCGGGGCGCCTGATGCCGCGGATCCGACCGACGCCCAGGGTCGCGGCGGTGAAGATCGCCCCCGTGGAGCCGGCGGAGAAGAACCCGTCCGCCTCGCCCGCACGCACCGCGGCGCAGCCGCGCACGATGCTCGAGTCCCGCTTGGCGCGCACGGCCTCGGCGGGGTGCTCGCCCATGCCGATGACCTCGGTCGTCACGAGCGCGCGGGCGCGCTCGTGGGACTCGGCGAACGGGCCCACGACTCCCTCGTCCCCGGCGACGAGGACCTCGAGCTCGGGGTCGGCCGCGAGCGCGGCCGCTATGCCCTCGAGCACCACCTCGGGGCGCTCGTCGCCCCCCATGGCGTCAACGCAGATGGTAGTCACGCTCTTCTCCTCCCCGTCCGTCCGACCGGCAGCCTGCCCGCTCGGCGCGTCCTGCGCCCGCACGCGGTCCGCATACAGAAAAGGAGGCCAGCCCCTCTGAGCCAGCCTCCCACAAAGGTTGCACGCTGCTGTGGCTAGTCGGTGACGACGACCTCGCGGTCCTTGTAGTAGCCGCAGTTGGGGCACACGTGGTGCGGAAGCTTAGGAGCACCGCAACGGGGGCACACGGAGCGTGCCGGGGCGGCGAGCTTGCTGTTGGCGGAGCGGCGAGTGTGCGTGGCGCCGCGGCCCTTCTTTTGCTTAGGAACTGCCATCGTTTACCTCTCTTACTTCTGTACCGACCGAGAACGGACGGACTTTCTGCAAATCACACAGAAACGAACTATACCACCTTTGCGCACGCGTTGCATGGCTCCAGCATATCTTCACCGTGCGTGGCGCCCGTCCCGGGCGGCTAGTCCTTCTCGCCCGGCTGCGGCTCGTCCGCGCCGTCCGACAGGTCGAGGCCCCTGAGCGCCGCGAACGGGTTGGAGGAGAGCCTCTCCTCCTCGATCTGGGCCGCGTGCCCGCAGTCCCCGTGGTTGAGGTTGGCGCCGCACACGGGGCAGAGGCCCTTGCAGTCCGGCCTGCAGAGGACCACGAAGGGGGTCTCCATCACGAGGGCGCTGGTGAGCGCCTCGGTGAGGTCGAGGGTGCGATCGGGCGAGACGAGCGAGTAGTCCGGCCCCTCCTCCTCGTCCTCGGCGGGGTGCTCAGGCTCGTGGAAGAGGTAGTACTCGTCCACCTCCGCCGCGACGTCGAACTCGGCGGGGTCCAGGCAGCGGTCGCACTCGCCGACGACGTGGGCGCGCAGCATCCCCGTCACGAGGATGCCCTCGCCGGCGTTGGTCAGCACGAGGTCGTAGTCGATGCCGCCGGGGAGGGCGAAGTCGTGCTCGCCGACCTCGTAGCCCCCCTCGTCGAGGTGCCCCGCGAACGGGACGGTGTTCCCCGGGTTGTCCAGGCGCTCGTCGAGCGCGACGATGACCGGCTCCATGCGCTTACCAGTTGTCGTTGCCGTCGTTGGCGGCACCGGAGTTCTCGTTCAGGGTCTGGCGCACGCGCGTGACGGTGCTCGTCAGCGACTTGAGGTTCTCCTCGAGGTGGGAGAGCACCGTGTCGGCGTACTCCTCCGCGTTGTAGCGGGTGTCGCGCTCGTACTGCTGCGCCTGGTCGCGGATGTTCTCCGCCTGCTGGTTGGCGAGGCGCACGACCTCCTGGTCGCCCGCGATGACCATCGCCTGCTGCTGGGCGTCCGCGATGATGGCGTCGGCCTGCTTCTGGGCGCGGTCGAGGGTCTCGCCCTGCTCCTTGATGATGCGGCGCGCGTCCTGGAACTCCTGCGGGAAGGTCCTGCGGATCTCGTCGAGGATCCCGTAGATCTCCTCAGCGTCGACGATCTTCTTCTGGCCCCCGCCGCCGAACGACGACTTGGCCTCGACCACGATCTGCTCGAGCTCGTCGACCAGGCTCTCTATCTCCTCACCTGGCTGCATCCAGGACTCCTTTCGTAGCGACAGCGCTATCCCCAACATGTTAGCAGATGCGGCGCTGGCTGCGCCGTCCCACAAAAAGGGCACGTGGGGACGGGTGCGGCGGGCTGGGTGCGGCCGGGTCTGGCTGGGGACGGGCGCGGAGGGCTGGGTGCGGCGGAGCGGCCGCAGGCGCACCGGGCCGCGGACGCGCGTCCTTCTCGCGCTCCTACTCGGCGCCCCGCGCGGGCTCGGAGCCGTAGTGCTCCTCGAGGCGGCGCGCCACGTTGGGCGGCACGAGCAGGGAGACGTCGGAGCCGAGCGAGGCGATCTCGCGCACGATGGAGCTCGAGACGTAGCCGTACTTGGGGCTGGACATGACGAAGATGCTCTCCAGGTCGGGGGCCATGTGGCTGTTGAGGTCGGCCTGCTGCAGCTCGTACTCGAAGTCCGTCATGGCCCTCAGGCCCTTGACGAAGCCGCCCGCGCCGACCTCGTGGCAGAAGTCGACGAGCAGGCCGCCGAAGGGCCTGACCTCGACGCCCTCCATGCGGATGCCCTCGGTGGCGAGCGCCTCGCGGAGCATGTCGACGCGCTCCTCGAGCGTGAAGGCGGTGCCCACGCCGCGCTTGGCCCGCGACTCCGCGACCGCCACCGTGACCCGCGGGAAGAGCTTGCGCGCCCTCCGGATGACGTCGATGTGGCCGAGAGTCACGGGGTCGAAGGTCCCCGGGACGACGACGTGCTGGACGTGATGGACCTCAGTCATGGTCCTCCCCCACCCTCATGAGGTCCACGCAGGAGATCCCGCGCGACCTCGACCTGACCGTCCGCGCCCCCGCGACGGGGGCGGGCTCGCCCTCCGCGGAGCGCTCGTAGACCACGAGCGCCCCGGGCGCGATGGTGCCCGAGGCGACGCCGGCCTCCACCATGCGCGCGACCTCGGCCGCGCCCAGGGCGTAGGGCGGGTCGAGGAACACGACGTCGAAGGGACCACCCGCGAGGCGCCTCGCGACCAGGCGCTGGGCGTCGCCGCACACGACCCGCCACGGGCCGCCCTCGCCGGCGAGCGAGGCCAGGTTGCGCCTGATCAGCGCGCAGGCCCTGCGGTCGCGGTCGACGAAGGTCGCCTGCGCCGCGCCGCGCGAGAGCAGCTCGATGCCCATGGCGCCCGACCCGGCGAAGGCGTCGAGCACGCGCGAGCCCGTGAGGTCGAGGTCCTCCTCGGAGAGGATCATCGACGCGATCGCCTCGCGCGTGCGCTCCGTCGTCGGGCGCGTCGTGCCCCTGCCCTCGGGCGCCTCGAACCTGCGGCCGCTCCACCTTCCGCCGACGACCCTCATGCTAGCCCCTCTCCTCGAAGTACGCGCCGAACCTGTCGCGGCACTCCCGCGCGAGCGGCGCGTGCTCGGGCCGGGAGAGGTCGGGGTCGGCCGCCGCGATCTCGCGCGCGTCCGCGAAGGCGGCCTCCACGAGGTCCTTGTCGGCCGCGAGGTCAGCTATGCGCAGCGAGACGCCGCCGTGCTGGCGATACCCCAGAAGCTCGCCCTCGCGGCGCAGCCTCAGGTCGAGCTCCGCCAGGGCGAAGCCGTCGCTCGTGTCCTCGAGCGCCTTCAGGCGCCTGCGCGCCGGCGCGCCGCGCTTGGCCGCGCACTCCAGGAAGACCTCGCCGGGCAGCTCGCCTCGCCCCACGCGGCCGCGCAGCTGGTGCAGGGTCGCCAGCCCGAAGCGGTCCGCGTCGTAGACGAGCATGACCGTCGCGTTGGGCACGTCCACGCCCACCTCGACGACGGTGGTCGAGACGAGCACGTCGGTCTCGTGCGCCTTGAACTTTGCCATCGCGTCGTCCTTCTCGTCCGCGGACATCCTGCCGGTGATCAGGCCGAGGGACAGGCCCGAGAGCGCGCCGCGCGAGAGCCGCTCGTAGGTCGACTGGGCCGAGTGCGGCCGCTTGGCGCCCGACTTCGCGCTCTCCGGCACCTCGTCGAGCTCCGAGCCGTCGTCGCCGTCGTCGACGAGCGGGCAGATCACGTAGGCCTGCCGGCCCGCCTCCGCCGCCTCCTGGATCGCGCCGATGGCGAGGTCGGCGTTCTCCGAAGGGATGACCCTGGTCGTGACGCCCGCGCCGGGGTGCGGCCGCTCGGAGATCCGGGAGAGCGCGATGTCGCCGTAGAGCGAGAGCGCCAGCGTGCGCGGGATGGGCGTCGCCGTCATGGCGAGCAGGTCCGCCCCCGGGCCCTTCTCGCGCAGGGCGAGGCGCTGGTTGACGCCGAAGCGGTGCTGCTCGTCCACGACCACGTAGGTCAGGTGCGCGAAGGCGAGGTCGCCCGAGAGGATCGCCGTCGTGCCGAAGACGCAGGTGAGCTCGCCGGACGCGAGCAGCTCGGCCGTGCGCGCCCGCTCGGGGGCCGGCGTGGCGCCCGTCACGAGGGCCCAGCTGACGTGCGCCGCGTCGAGGAGGGCGCCGAGCTTGTCGGCGTACTGGCGCGCCAGAACCGAGGTCGGCGCCATCACGGCCGCCTGGGTGCCGGTGTCCGCCGCGACGGCGAGGCCGAGGGCGGCCACGGCCGTCTTGCCGGTGCCGACGTCGCCCAGGAGCAGCCTGCTCATGACCCGGGGGGCCGCCATGTCGGAGAGGAGCTCGTCGGCCGCCTGGCGCTGCTCGGAGGTGAGCGAGAAGGGCAGCGCGTCGAGAAGGGCGGCAAGGTGCGGGCCGTCCGTCACGTGGGCGCAGGCCTCGACGCCGCCGAGGTCGATCCTCTGGCGCGTGAGGAGCGCGAGCTGCAGGCTCAGCAGCTCGTCGTAGGCGAGCCGGCGGCGCGCCCGCTCCGCCGCGGCGAGGCCGTGGGGGAAGTGGACCTCGCGCAGGGCCTGGCGCAGGCCCATGAGGCCGTGGCGGCACACGAGCTCCACCGGCACCGGGTCGCAGACGTCGCCGGCGTCGGCGAGCGCGCACGAGACGATCCGGCGCATCCACGAGGGCGAGACGCCCTCGGCGACCGGGTGCACCGGCAGGACGCGCGCGAAGGAGGAGGCGTCGGGGGCGGGGGTGCCGGGGGTGCCGGGGGTGCCGGGGGTGCCGGGGGCGCCCGCAGCGGCAGAGGCGCTGCCCGCGGGGCGGCCTTCGGCTACGGCGGGGGCAGCGGGGGCACCCGGGGCGCCGAGGACCTCGTAGAAGGGGGAGCGCATCTGCTTGAAGCCGTAGGCGAAGGTGACCTTGCCCGAGACCGCGATCTTCTCGCCATGCTTGAGCTGGTCCGCGACCCAGGGCTGGCGGAAGAAGGAGACCATGAGCACGCCGGTCTCGTCCAGGACGGAGACCTCCACGATCTGCATCCTGGGGCGCGGCCGCTTGAGCTTGACGCGGTCCACCGTGCCGACGATGGTGGCGTCCGCGCCGAGCTCGGCTGCGGCGACGGTCGTCACGCGCGTGAAGTCGAGGTAGCGATGGGGCAGGTGCAGCAGCAGGTCGCGCACGCGGGCGAGGCCGAGGCGGCCGAGGGCCTCCTCGCGCCTCCCTGACACGTAGCGCAGCCTGGAGGTCGATCCGGTGAGAGCGCAGGTCTGCTGCAGCCTTGCCCCCGCGTCGCCTACGCTCAGCACCGGCGCTTCCTACTCCAGCGAGAAGACGACGGGGTAGAGCGGCTGCTCCCCCCTGTGGGCGTCGATCTCGAGGTCGGGCTGGGCCTCCTCGATGGCGGCCGTCAGGTCCTCGAAGGCCTCGTCGTCGAGGTCCGCACCGGCGAGGATCGTGAGCGTGTCGCCCTCCTCCGCCTCCTGCATGCGCGCGACGAGGTCGAGGGTGACCTGCTTGACGTCGGAGCCCACGACGGTGATGGCGCCGCCCTCGATGCCCATGACGTCGCCGGAGTGAATCGGCGTGCCGTCGGCGGCCTGGGAGTCGCGCACCGCGGTGGTGACCTCGCCGTCGCGGACGGCGGCGACGGCCTCGGTCATGGCCTCGACGTTGTCCTCGAGCGAGGCCTCGGGGTCGACCGCGAACATGGCGCTGAACGCCTGCGGCACCGACTTGGTGAGCACGACGGCGGCGTGGACGTCCTCGCATGCGGAGACGGCGGCCTCGGCAGCCATGCGGATGTTGCCGTTGTCGGGCAGGACGATGACGTTCTCCGCGTTGCACTGCTCGATGGCCTCGAGAAGGTCGGCCGTGGAGGGGTTCATGGTCTGGCCACCGGAGACGACGACGTCGACGCCGAGCGAGCGCAGGATGTCGGCCTCGCCCGAGCCGGGGGCGACGGCCACGAAGCCGAGCGGCTTTTTGGGCTCGGGCGCGGCGGCCTCCTTGTCCGCGCGGACCTTCTCCGTGCGTTCCTGCGCCTCGAGGTCCATGTTGTGGACGAAGACGTTGTAGATCTGGCCGCGGTGCAGCATGTGGCGCAGCACCCGGTCCGGTCGGTTGGTGTGCACGTGGCACTTGTAGTCCGGGTTGGAGCCGACGAGCAGCTCGCAGTCGCCCATGGTCGAGAAGTACTTGAGGCAGGCGTCCTCGTCGAACATGGGGCTGTCCGCGTGGAAGAGGAACTCGGTGCAGTAACGGAACTGCGAGCCCTCCCAGTCGTCGTTGATCTCGATGTCGACGACGTCGGCCACGTGGCCCTTGGCCTCCTCCTCGGTGGAGACGGTCGTCTTGAAGTCCGAGACCTCGCCGGCCTTGCCCTTGCGCGCGTTCACGAAGGCCTCGATGAAGGTGGCCAGGCCGAAGGCGCCGGAGTCCACCACGCCGTTCTCCTTGAGGACGGGAAGCAGGTCGGGCGTGCGCGCTACGGACTCGTAGGCCTCGACGACGAGCTGGTCGAGAAGGTCGTCGGTGGTGATGTCGGTCCTCTCCAGCTGGTCGGCGCGCTCCGAGACGTCCTTGAGGACGGTCAGGATCGTGCCAGCGACTGGCTTGCGCACGGCCTTGAAGGCGACGCGCACGCCGTTGCGCAGGGCGACGGCGACGTCGGACGGGGTGGCGTCGGGGCCGTCCGCGGCCACGAGGCCCTCGGCCACGCCGCGCAGGATCTGGCTCGTGATGACGCCGGAGTTGCCCCTCGCGCCCATGAGGGAGCCGTGGGTGATCGCCTTGGCGACGTCGGCCATGCTCGCTCCTGCGGGGAGGGCCTCGACCTCCTTCACCACCGTGCCGAGGGTGAGGGACATGTTGGTGCCCGTGTCACCGTCGGGGACGGGGAAGACGTTGAGCTTGTTGATCTCCTCGGCCTTGTCGGCGACCACCTGGGCAGCGACCGGGAAGCAGGAGCGGATCACGTTCGAAATCATTGGTTAGGCCTCGGTTCCTTGTTGACGCTTCGGCTGATTGCTGCCCTAGCGGGTGCGCATGCCCTCGATGTGGACGCGCACCTCGACGTCGTCGAGCTCCGCGATCTTGCAGAGGATGAACTTGACGGTGCTCTGGAGGTTGGAGGAGACGGACGCCATGTTTACGCCGGCCTCGACGATCACGTGGAGGTCGACGGCGACCCTGCCGCCCTCCGAGGAGACGCCGATGCCCTTGCGCAGGCGGTACGTGGGGAGCAGGCGCGCGACGCCCTCCTGCTCGTCCGTGATGGCCATGCCGACGACGCCGTAGCACTCGAGCGCCGCATAGCCCGCAAGGTCCGCGATGACGTCATTAGATACCTTGAGAGAACCCGGTACGGATCCAGCCATCTGTGCTGCTCCTCTCCGAAGCGTGCCTCGCGCACGCCTGCGACCACGCCCGTTGCGTCACATGAATCGGAGTCAGTATAACCCATGTGGCAACCGCTCAGTTCCAAGGCACGATTTCGCCCGCGGCGAGCTGAGGGCGCCGCGGGGCGCGGGGCGGGACCGCGGGGCGGGCTCGGGCGCGGCCGGCGCAGGCTGGGGGCGCGGCCGGCGCAGGGGGCGCGGGCGGCGCAGCGGACACATGGTAGGTGCAGCCCACGGAGTCGAAGCGTTTCAGCTTGGGCACCCCCAGACGGGCGAGCCGCTGAGAGCCCCTCTAAGCCGTCCTTGTCCGCCCCATGACATCTAGGCCGTGCCGGCGCGGCGCGCCTGCACGGCCCTTTCGTGAGCAAATCGCTTTTTCTCGACAAAACCCGCCGATTTTGTCCGCTAAACGCGATTTGAGGGAGGAGCAAATCGCTTTTTCTCGACAGAATCCCAAAGAATTGTCAGGAAAAAGCGATTTGCTCGTCTTCATTGCACTGTTGATGTGCCGTGGGAACCTGGGGGAAGCCCGGGGCGGCGCGCAGGGGCGCCCTCGTAGAGCCGCGATGGCGGGCGGGCGACGGGAGCAGCCCTCTTCGAACCGCAGATAATACAGGCCGCGCGCGAGTGGAGCGGGGAGCGAGACCAATGGGAACGGCCGGCGCGTCGTCGAGTGCATGTGGAGAAACGACGGGCTTTGCCCACCCACCCCTGAGGTTGGTGGATGATGCCCTTGTCACGTCGATGCGTTGTGGTATAGTTCCCTGTGTTTTGTGAGTAGTAGGGGCGCTAAGGCCACCACGTCTGCCCGAGCGCCTGAGTTGGAGGTCAGTATCATGTCGAAGGTTTGTGAGATCTGCGGTAAGCACGCTGTTGCTGGTCGTTCTGTGAGCCACTCGCACCGCACCGTAAACCGTAAGTTCCGTCCGAACATCCAGCACGTCACCATCGTGCAGGACGGCAAGCGCAAGAAGATGAACGTCTGCACCACCTGCCTCAAGAAGGGCAACCTGGTCCGCGGGTAAGTCTGCGCCCTCGGCATGCGCCTCGTCAGGCGAGCTTAGAGTTCTAGAAGGCCCTCTTCGAGGGCCTTCTTTTTTATGATTTCTGCCCGGCTTCCTGCCCGTGCCTCCCGGCTTCCTACCCGATGAGATAGGCCGCGGCGACGCCGGCGTGGCACTCGACCTCCGCCGCATCCGCAGCGACCACGTTCGAAATCCCGAGGTCCGCAAGAAGGGCGAGGCTTCGGTGGTCGAGCTCCCAGCGGAAGCCCTGCTCGCTCGCGACGGTCCCCTCCCTGAGCGCGACGAGCGAGAAGGTCGCCCCCTCGCGGCCCGCTATCCGCCAGATCGCGGTCCCTTGCGGCGAGAGCACACGGCACTCGTAGCCGTCCTCCACGATCCTCGGCGACAGGTCCGCGTTCTGCGCGAGAAGCCCCACCACCGCGAGGGCGTGGTCGGGCCGTCCGCCCGAGGCGCAGGTCACGGTCACGCGCGCCGACGTCCCCCTGCGCGCCGCCTCGTGGCGCGCGCAGGCGAGCGCCAGGCCGAGGTCCGTGTCGTACTTCTCGCTCGGGAACAAGATCTCGGCCGACGAGTGCGCCCGGGCCCACGCCGCGGTCTCCTCGCTCACGGAGTCGGCGTCGCCGCAGAAGATGTCGGCGGGGACTCCGGCGGCGAGAAGGGCCTCCGCGCCCTTGTCGGCGGCAACCACGTAGTCGGAGGCGGCGGCGAGCCTGCTGACGAGTCCAGCCGAGCTCGGGAGCGGCGAGCCGTCCACGACGAGGACCCTGGTCTCGCCGCGTCGGCGCGCGGGGTCGCTTGCGGCGAAGTCATCGATGAGCGAGAGCGAGAGCTCGGCGTAACCATGCACGAAGACGTCCGCGAGCGCGGCGAGCGAGTCCTCGTCCGAGCCCCTCCCCTCGCGGTGCCCCGCGCCGAACAGGCAGACGGTCCTGAGCCCGGCCTCGCGCGCGGACCTGAGCCCGTAGGGCGCGTCCTCGAAGACCCAGGTGCTCTCGCGCGGCGTGCCGAGCGCCTCGAGCGCCGCCAGGTAGATGTCAGGGAACTCCTTGCTGCGTGCGACCTGCTCGCCGGTGACGATCACCTCGAAGAGGCCGTCAAGCCCCTGCCCGGCCAGCGCGGCGTCTACGAGGGGACGCGGCGTGGAGGAGGCGATCGCGAGGCGCACGCCGGCACCGGCGAGCTCGCGCAGGAACGCCCCAGCCCCCGGAAGGGCAGTCACCTCGTGCTCGTAAGCGGCCCGCATGCGCTCGAAGACCTCCGCGTAGAGCTCCTGCGCGCTCACGCCCATGTCCAGGTTGTCATGGAGCCACGCGCACTTGTCGCCCAGGGCGAGCGAATCGGACTCCTCGAACGCGCGGTCCGCCTCGGCGGCACCCAGGCCCCGGCCCTCGAGCGCGCCCGTGACGGCCCGCCGCCACTGCGCCTGCGAGTCGACGAGGGTCCCGTCTAGGTCGAAAATCGCTCCTGCAATGGACATACGCACCCCTCCGCGAGCTGGCCGCAAGCTGGCATGGAATCGGCGGGCATTGTCGCATCCCTGCGGTTCGCCCGCCGCCATTTGGGTAAAGTATCACAAGCGTGAAGCAGGGTTGCTTTGCGCGCCCTGTTCGGCTCGTTCGTCTTCGGAGGCTTTATTCTATGGCTCGCTATGACTACAAGTGTCCTTCTTGCGGTACCACGTTCGAGGTGGAGCACCCCATGTCCGCCCACCCCAAGGTGACCTGCCCCAAGTGCGGCAACGAGGCCGAGCGCGTCTTCTCCCCCTCCGGCATCGTCTTCAAGGGTTCGGGCTTCTACAACACTGATCAAAAAGGCAAGTAGAAAGTACCATCGTCGCAGCACAAGGGGCCATTACCGGCCCGTATTGGCAACCGTAGCAAGCGGCCTTGCATGAAGAGAGCGCACGCCAGGCAGCGACCGGCATGCGCTCTCTTCATGTTCGCCCGCAGGCCCTAAGGGCGCCCGGCCCTGAGGTCGCCCGGCGCTGTCGCCCAGCGCGCTACTGCCCGCGCCTCACCATGCGCGCACAGAAGTGCAGGTCGCAGGCCCACTTGCCGGGCAGGCTCAGGAAGGTGCCCCTATCGGAGAAGGACCTGAGGAGCCGCTGGCCCTTCTCGCCCAACCTTCGCACGCCCCAGGCCTCGCAGACGGGCGCTAGCTCGAAGTCGGCTCCCTCGTCCGTTCCGAGAAACGCGTCGACCACGTCGGCGTTCTCCTGCGGCAGGAACGAGCAGGTGGCATAGACGAGCTCGCCGCCAGGTCGCACGCGTGCGGCGGCCGCCGTCAGGATCTGGAGCTGCAGAGCGGGCAGTGGGGCAAGGCCGCCGGCGCAGCCCGGCGCAGCGGCACCCTCCGGCCCGCCCGACACGGCGGCACCCTCCGGGTCGCCCGGCGCAGCGGAGCAACCCGGCACGGCGGAGCAGCCCGGCACGGCGGCACCCTCCGGCCCGCCCGGCTCGACCGACGCGCGCGCGAGCGACCACGCGATCTCGGGGTGGCGCCGCATCGTGCCCGAACCCGAGCACGGCGCGTCGACGAAGACGAGGTCGTAGCCCGTGGCGACGCCCGCCGGCGCCTCCTTGCCGCCGAGCTCGCGCGCGTCGAGCACGAGGCTGGACACGTGGTCGGACAGGCGCGCGGCCTCCATCCGCCTCCGGGAGACCCGGCACTTGAACGCCTCGGAGTCCACGCCCAGGATGTCGGCCACGCCGCCGCATGCGAGCGCGGCCGCCTCGAGCAGCAGGGACTTGGTGCCTCGACCCTGGCCCACCTCGAGCACGGTCGCACCAGGCCGCGGCGCCGCGACGAGGGCCACGAGCTGCGCCGCCAGGTCCGCAGGGACGACAGCGGCCTCCTGCACGAGCCCGCTCGACGCGAGCGCACCGGGACGCTCAAGCAGGTAGACGTCGGTGTCCTCGACGCGTCTGGGGCCGAGCCCGAGCCCGGCGAGGCACGCGGGCGCCTCGCCGGGCGACAAGTTCATGGGGTTCGCGCGCACGTAGACGGGCGCGGGCTCCAGCTCGTCGAGACAGGCCCTCCGAGCCGCGGGTAGGCCCACGGCGCCCACGAGCTCGTGCACGAGCCAGTCGGGGAGGCCGGAGACGAGCGCGAGGTCCGCCAGGTCATCCGCATCCGCGGCATCGCCGGCTGCGGCGGGGCCGGCCGCGGCGGCGTCGCCCGTGACGTGGCCCTCGAGCCTTCGCCGCGCCGCCTCGACCCTGGGCCGGTCCTCCTCCGCGACGCGGCGCAGGACGGCGTTGGCCAGACCGGCCGCGCGCGGCGAACGCACGCGCACGAGCTCCACGCCCTGGTCGACCGCCACCGAGGCGGGCGTGCTCAGGTAGAGCAGCTCGAAGCAGGAGACGCGCAGCGCGTCGCGCACGCGCGGCTCGAGGTGGCCCCTGCCCGTCAGGTGCGAGCCCATGACCTCGTCGAGCCGGCCGCTGGTCGCGACGGCGCCGCACGCGAGGCGCATGGCCAGGTCGCGGTCGCGCTCGGAGAGGCCGGCGAGCGCCGCGGACCCGCGCGCGACGTCCTTCACGCGCCCGTCCCTCGCGCGGACCTCGCGGACGAGGTCAGCGGCGGCAACGCGCGCGGCGCTCGCCCGGCTCCCGCGCCGGCCGGACGTCCTTCTCGCCCGCTCCTCGCCCCCGCCCACGCTAGGCCCTCGACCAGGCGAGGCTCTCCACCTTGAGCCCCTGCGCCCAGGCGGAGGCGGGCATCTCGCGCTTGCCGTCCGGCTTCACGACCGTGAGCTCGACCGCGCCGTCAGCGCAGCCGAGGAACACCCGGCCGCGGTCGACCTCGACCGCACCGGTGGCCACGGCGCGCGGGCTGAGCACGGCGCCCATCGCGCGGACGCCCCGGCCGCCGACGAGCAGCCGCGCCGGCGCCGCGTCGAGCGACGCCTGCACACGCCGCTTGTTGGCGAGCGCGGTGTCGGCCGGGTCGAGGCGCATCTCCTCCTTCGAGATCTTGGGCGCGAGCGTCACGAGCGACTCGTCCTGCTCGTGCCAGACCGCGACCCCGCGGTCCATCTCGTCCAACGCGCACGCGAGCTCGCGCGCGCCCAGAGAGGCCAGCTCCGCCATGAGCTCCGCGCAGGGCTTGTCGGCGACCTCCGTCGAGGCCTGCCGGCACCACGCGCCTGCGTCGAGGTCGTGCGCGATGCGCATGATCGAGACGCCCGCGCGCTCGTCGCCCGCCAGCACCGCGCGCTGGATCGGCGCGGCGCCGCGCCAGCGCGGCAGCAGGGAGGCGTGCACGTTCACGCAGCCCAGGCGGGTCATGCCGAGAAGGGCGTCCGGCAGGATCGCCCCGTAGGCCGCCACGCAGACCACGTCGGCCGCGGCGTCCGCGACGGCGGCGAGCACCTCGTCGCTCACGCGGCGCGCCTCGAGCACGGGCAGGCCGAGCCGCCCCGCCGCGGCCTTGACCGGCGAGGGCTCGAGGCGCCTGCCGCGGCCGCGCACCGCGTCGGGGCGCGTGACCACGAGCGCCACGTCGCCCTTCTCGGCCAGAAGCTCGAGGGAGGGGACGGCGAACTCGGGCGTCCCCATGAAGACGATGCGCATGCCGACCCCCTACTCCTCGCCGACCTCGCCGGGGCGCGCGCCCCGGGCGAGGGCGTCCTGGTAGGCCGCGACGGCCCGGACGCGCTGCGCCGGCGCGAGGTGGTCGAGCATCGTCACGCCGTGCAGGTGGTCGATCTCGTGCTGCAGGCACATGGCGAGCAGGTTGTCGCGGGCTTCGTACTGCATGAGGTCGCCGTCGAGGTTGAGCGCCTGCACCACGACGTGGGTCGGGCGCGAGACGGGCACCGTGATCCCCGGGAACGAGAGGCAGCCCTCGCCGTTCTCGCGCTCCTCGCCGTCGGCGACGACGACCTTGGGGTTGATCAGCACGTAGGGGTTCTTCTTGCCCGCGCCGTAGTCCACGTCGATGACGACGAGTTGCACGAGCTCACCCACCTGCGGCGCGGCGAGGCCGCAGCCGTCCGCCGCGTACATGTCCCTGAGCATGCGCTTGGCGAGCTGCCTCACCTTGCCGTCGATCTTGTCGATCGGCGCGCACTCGGTCTTGAGGCACTCGTTCGGCGCCAGGACGATGTCTTCCAGTCCGCTCATGTGGATCCTCCTATCTCACCGGCGGCCTCGCCGGTCCCTGTCTTGCCGGCGGCCTCGCCGGCCCCTGTCTTGCCGGCGGCCTCGCCGGTCCCTGTCTTGCCGGCGGCCTCGCCGGCCTCTAGCGTCGGCGCCCGCCGTCTCCCGCAGCGCCTACATGAAGTCGTAGGCGTCGACGTCCAACGCCATCCTTATACCCTGCCGCCTGGGGAGCCTGGCGGCGCAGCGCGAGAGCACGGGGCCGAGGTCGGCGTCGAGGGGCGCCTTCACGACCACGTGGCGGCGGACCCTATCCTTGACCCGGGCCTTCACGCAGTCCGTGGGTCCGAGGACCTCCCATCCGCCCTCGCCCCCGACCTCCTCGCGCACGAGGCGGGCGAGTTCGTCTGCCGAGGCCGCCACGGCGCGCGCGTCCCTGCCCCACACGACGGCGTTGGCCGCGCGCGAGAAGGGCGGGTAGCCGGAATCGCGCCTGTCCTCGAGCTCGTAGGCGAGGAAGACGTCGCGGTCGTGGCGGGCGACCGCCTGGATCGCGGGGTGGTCGGCCCAGTAGGTCTGGATGATGACCTCGCCGGCCGCCCCTCCCCTGCCCGCGCGGCCCGCGACCTGCTCCAGGAGGTCGTAGGTGCGCTCAGCCGCCCTGAAGTCGGGCAGCTTCAGCGTCGTGTCCGCGTTGACGACGCCCACGAGCGTGACCTCGGGGAAGTCGAGGCCCTTGGCGATCATCTGCGTGCCCACGAGCACCGCGCACTCGGCCGCGTCGAAGCGCTCGAGCAGCTCCTGGTGCGCGCCCTTGCGCCGCGTCGCGTCGGCGTCCATCCGGATGACCTCCACGCCGTCGCCGAGCAGCAGCCGGAGCTCGTCCTCGACCCGCTCGGTCCCCACGCCGTAGGCCGCCATGTAGCGGCTTCCGCAGTTGGGGCAGCGCGTCGTGGGGTCTGGGTAGGCCCGCTGCGGCCAGCTCCTCCCGCAGGTGTGGCACTCCAGCGTGTGCGTCCGCTCGTGGTAGGTGAGCGCGCAGGAGCAGTGCGGGCACTCAGGCACGCAGCCGCAGTCGCGGCACATCAGGAAGTTCGAGAAGCCCCTGCGGTTGAGCAGCAGCACGGCCTTCTCGCGCCTGTCCCTCACGCCCTCGAGCGCCTCGGCGAGCGGGGCCGAGAAGACCGACCTCCTGCCGCCGCGGAACTGGCTCGCCATGTCCACCACGCGCACCTCGGGCAGCCGGGCGCCTCCCGGCCGCTCGCGCATCTCCACCCGCCGCCAGCGCGCGCCGCGCCAGCTGCCGACCTCGCAGCGACGCAGGCTCTCGAGCGAGGGCGTCGCCGACCCCAGGACGAGGGCGCAGCCGCGCTCGGCGGCAAGCCTGGCGGCCACCTCGCGCGCGTGGTAGCGCGGGGACTTGTCCTGCTTGTAGGAGCCCTCGTGCTCCTCGTCTATCACGATGAGCCCGAGGTCCGCCACGGGCGCGAACAGCGCCGAGCGGGCGCCCACCACCACGCGCGCCTCGCCCCTGCGCGCGAGGTCCCACTGGTCGAAGCGCTCGCCGGCGGACAGGCGCGAGTGCAGCACCGCGACCTCGTCGCCGAAGCGCGAGCGGAACCTGCCGACCGTCTGCGGCGTGAGCGAGATCTCCGGTACGAGCACGATGGCGCCCCTACCGGCCGCCAGCGCGTGCTCGATGGCGTCGAGGTAGACCTCGGTCTTGCCCGAGCCCGTGACGCCGTCGACGAGCACGACGTCGCCGGCGGCAGCCTCGCGCGCCTCGTCGATCGCGGCGAGGGCTGCCCTCTGGCCGCGCGTGAGCTCCCGCGGTCGCGCGGCGACTGCGGACGAGAGGGACGTGCCCCCCTGGCCGCGCACGTGGCGGGCCCGCCAGACGCGCACGACGCCGCGCCGCTCGAGCGCCGCGACCGTCTGGGAGACGGCGCCGGCCGTGGCGGCGAGCTCGGCCAGGCGCATGGGGCCGGCCTCGAGCGCCTCGATGACCTGGCGCTGCCTGCTGGCGTTGGCGCGCGGCCGGAAGCCCTCCGCGGCCTCGCCGAGGGCGACCCAGCGCTCGTCGACCGGGCCCGACGACTCGCACACGAGCTCCCAGGGCGCGCCTTCGCCGGCGCGGGTGACCTTGACCGTCTGTCCCGGCGCCAGGAAGAGCCTCACCGCGTCGGCGGGCGGGCAGGCGTACTCCCGGGCGAGCCAGAGCGCGACGCGCGCGCCCGCCTCGTCGAAGGCGGGCGCGGCGAGCACGGCCTCCACGGGAAGGAGCCGGCCCGCCTCCACGCCCGCCGGCGCCTCGTCGGCGAGCGCCACCACGTAGCCCACGGCGTGCCTGTGCGAGAAGGTCACGAGCACCGTAGCGCCCACGACGCAGGCGCCCGCGAGCCCCTCGGGCACGACGTAGTCGAAGGGCTCGTCCAGGGCCCTCGTCGCTATGTCGACGACCACGCTCGCGTAGCGCACCTACGCCAGCTTCGCGACGGCCGCCTTGAGCTCGTCCGTCCGGTTGCACACCTCCCAGGTGAAGTCCTTGTCGGTCCTGCCGAAGTGGCCGTAGGCCGCGGTCTTCTCGAAGATGGGGCGGCGGAGCTTGAGGTCGCGGATGATGGCGCCCGGGCGCAGGTCGAAGACCTGCTCGACGGCGCGGGTGATGAGGTCGTCGTCGACCGAGCCGGTGCCGAAGGTGTCCACGGAGATGGAGACGGGCTGCGGGACGCCGATGGCGTAGGCGAGCTCGATCTCGCACTTGTGGGCGAGGCCGGCGGCGACCACGTTCTTGGCGACCCAGCGGGCGGCATAGGCGGCGGAGCGGTCGACCTTGGTGGCGTCCTTGCCGGAGAAGGCGCCGCCGCCGTGGCGGCCCATGCCGCCGTAGGTGTCGACGATGATCTTACGGCCGGTCAGGCCCGTGTCGCCCATGGGGCCGCCCACGACGAAGCGGCCGGTGGGGTTGACGTAGATCTTGGCGTCGTCCCACTTGATGCGCGCCTCCTCCATGACCGGCTTGATGACCTTGGCGATCATGTCCTCTCGGATCTCGGCGAGCTTGACGTCGGCGGAGTGCTGCGTGGAGACGACCACTGCCGTGACCTCGACGGGCCTGTCGTCCTCGTAGCGGACCGTCACCTGGGTCTTGCCGTCCGGGCGCAGGTAGGTGAGGGTGCCCTCCTTGCGGACGTCGGCCAGCCTCTTGGCCATGCGCTGTGCGAGGTAGATCGGCATGGGCATCAAGACGTCGGTCTCGTCGGAGGCGTAGCCGAACATCATGCCCTGGTCGCCCGCGCCGATCTTGTCGATCTCGTCCTCGTCGTCGCCGCGCGCGAAGGTGCCGTCGACGCCCTGGGCGATGTCGGGGGACTGCTCGTGGATGAGGTTCATGACGCCGCAGGTGTCGGCGTCGAAGCCGAACTTGGCGCGGGTGTAGCCGATCCTGCGGACGGTCTCGCGCACGATCTTCTGGACGTCCACGTAGGCCTCGGTGCGGACCTCGCCCATGACGATGACGGTGCCCGTGGTGGTGAAGGTCTCGATGGCGCAGCGGACGTTGTCGACGTTCGCGGGGCGCCCCTGGGTGTCGCGATAGCCCTGGGCCTGCAGCTCGGCCTCCTTGGCGAGGATCGCGTCCAGGATGGCGTCGGAGATCTGGTCGCACATCTTGTCGGGATGGCCCTCGGTCACGCTCTCCGAGGTGAAGAGGTAGTTCTTGCTCTGAGCCATGCTTGGTCCTTTCCTGCCCGCCGTCGGCGGAAGCGTGCTCTTGCGGTCTCATGGGAGGCTATGCTACGCCTTTTCCAACGCGTGTTGGGGGCGCCTCCCCAAAGAACCGCCAATTGCCACGCTTCAGGTGGTCGTTGTCGCCCGAGCGCCGGTCTGGGCGGCGACCCGCCCGGCGCTCGGGCCCGTTCACGGACCGGGCCCGAGCACGGACCATGTCCGAACGCCCTATGCGTCCGCCGCGCCGTCCCCCACCGCCTCGCACGCGAGGGCGACCGCCGTCCCCGGGTTCATCTTGCAGAACTCGAGCCCCACGGCGCCGAGCAGCGCGCCCGTGAGCTCGACGGAGCCTCCGTCTCGCCACCAGCCCGTCTTGAGCCGCATGGCCCAGCGGTCTTGCTGCCACACCCCGGGCAGCGCCCTCACCCGGTAGCGCACGTCCGCGCGAAGTCCCGGCAGGGGCACGGGCTGACAGGCCTCGAACGGGCTCGTCTCCTCACAGAAGAGCACGTAGACGGCTTGTCTCCCGTCCTCGGAGACGATCCCGCGGACGGCGGGGACGGCCTTGGAGACGAACGAGTGCACGAGGGTGCCTCGCTCCGTCATCCCGCGCACCCGCTTGTAGGCGCTGACCCACTCGGCGAGCCTCCCCAGCTCCTCCTCGTCCAGCTGCGTTATGTCCCACTCGATCCCGAGGTGGTAGAGGAGGCTTCCCGCCGCGCGCGTCTGCAGCGTGGAGATGCGGCCGGTGGCGTTGGACTTGGGCTTGCCGATGTGGCAGCCGACGACCTCGGGAGGCAGGATGAGGTCGGTGCCGTCGTGGATGTGCCAGCGCTCGACCGGGTCGAGGTCGTCCGAGCCCCAGACGCGCTGGGCGCGCTCCATCACGCCGAGGTCGATGCGCCCGCCGCCCGACGCGCACGACTCGAGCTCGAGTCCGGGGAAGCGCTCGTGCAGGGCGTCCATCAGCCGCCAACAGGCCAGCGTCTGCTCGTGGTAGGCGGCGCGCCCCGTACGCGCGTCGCCCGCCTCCCACAGCTCGCGGTTGTGGTCCCACTTCACGTAGTCGGCGCCCACCTCCTCGATGACCGCGCACATCTGGCCGAGCACGTGGTCGAAGCACGCCGGGATCGCGAGGTTCAGCACCTGCTGGTTGCGGACGTCGGCCGGCAGGCGCCCCTCGGCCCCCTCGGGCCTGAGCACCCAGTCGGGATGCGCCCGGAAGACCTCGGAGTCCACGTTGGCGCTCTCCGGCTCGAACCAGATGCCGAACTGCATGCCGAGCCCATGCACGTGGTCGGCGAGCGGGCGTAGTCCGTCGGGGAACACGTCCGGGGCCACCCACCAGTCTCCGAGACCGGCGTCGTCCCAGCGCCTGGTCGAGAACCACCCGTCGTCCAGGACGAACCGCTCGACGCCCACGCGAGCGGCGACGTCGGCGAGCTCGCGGAGCTTCGCCTCGTCCTGGTGGAAGCCTACGGCCTCCCAGGTGTTTATCGTGACCGGACGCGGCGTCCGGGGGTGCGACGGCAGCGCGCGGACGTGCGCGTGGAAGCGGTGGGCCACCTCGTCCAGGCCCTCGCCCGCGCTCGCGTAGACCCACGGGGTCTCGTAGGACTCGCCCCGCGCGAGCGTGACCTCGCCGGGCGCGAGCCACTCGCCGGCGCGCAGGAAGCGCTGGCCCTGGTAGGTCGCCTGGGCCTCGACGCGCGTGTTACCCGACCAGGCGACGTGCACGAGGTGGGCGGACCCCTCCCGCCAGCCCGCGCGAGGCACGCAGGTCCCGTAGACGCTCGAGACGTCCTGCGGCTGGCAGTTGCGCACTACGCGCTGGTGCGTCCCGTAGGTGAACTCGTGGCGCTGGATGACGTGCTCGCGGGCCCAGTCGCCCGTCTCCTCCAGGATCTGGGACTCGCGCTCGGGCACCGGCAGGCAGAGCGTCAGGGCGGAAAGGTCGTAGGGCTCCGCCGCGAGGTTGGTCACCCGCGCGCGCAGGGCGAGAAGCCCCGACGGCTCGATCGCCAGCCTGCCCTCGAGACGCAGCCGCCCACGGTCGTCGGTCGAGGAGAACGTGAGCTCGGAGGGGCCGCCCTCGACCTCGAAGTCATCGAAGCGCGGGCTGAAGCCACGCCCGCCGAAGCTGCCGGAGAGGCCGGGCTCCTCGTTCCAGGCTCCCACCGAGGAGAGCGGGACCAGCCAGGTCCCGACGATCCCCGAGGCGTCGAGCGACAGCGCGTCCCCCTCCCCGAGCTCCGGGAGCGAGGCGCCCCAGTAGAGGACCTCGGGGGGCGCGGCCGCCTCCAACCTCACGAGCACCGTGACCCCACCCGCGTCGAGCCTCCTGACGTCACCCATGCGATCCTCCCTCCCCGCCCGCCCGAGGGCGGCGGCGCGTAGATCTAGCTGGCCTTGAGTTCCTATACCGTGATAAAATATGTCAGTAGTGAGTACGTTCATCGAAGTGCCTTGGCACGGCGCCCGGCGCCGTCGCGCGCGCAGGAGGGCTGGTTGCCATGTCGGAGCAGACGTCGAGCGTGGGACCCCGCATCAGGGAGCTCCGCAAGTCCTGCGGCATGACGCTGCAGGAGCTCTCCGAGTTCACCGGCCTCTCGGTCGGCCACCTCAGCCAGATCGAGCGCGGCCTGGCGAGTCCCACCCTCGCGAGCCTCGACAAGGTCGCCGAGGCCCTCGGCACCACCGTCGCACACCTCGTGAGCGGCCCCGAGGATGAGCGCCTCGTCGTCCGCAAGGGCGAGGAGGAGGTCGCCACCTTCCCGGACATCAACACGGAGGTCGGCTACTACCGCTTCAGCGAGACGTCCGCAGTCCTGGAGGACATCGTCGTCCGCCCCGGCGAGTCGGGCGAGCAGCAGTGGTCGCGCCACGTCTACCCCGAGATCGCGTTCGTCGTCGAGGGCGAGCTGACCCTCGTGCTCGAGGACGCGCGCGTGGTGCTCCGGCCCGGCGACGCCTTCCTAGTGCCCCGCAACCGCCGCCACAAGCTCTTTAACGAGGGCGCGGAAGCCTGCCGCTCCGTCTGGGTCTACCTCCGCCAGAGCTGAGGGTACGCGTTCACGCCCCCGCCGCGCCCGGCCCTAGCGACAGCCCTAGCGATGACGCCGGGGGTCAGGCGCGCAGCCCGGCCCCCGGCGTCGCCTAGAGCTCGATCAGGTGGTCGGTGATGTAGCTCAGCCGCTCGTAGCCGTCCTCGGTCACGAGCACGTCGTCCTCCTGGCGCACGCCGCCCAGCCCCGGAACGTAGATGCCCGGCTCGATTGTGTGGACCATGCCCGGCTGCTCCTGCGTCAGGTTCGTCGGCCCCATGAAGGCGGGCTCGTGAATGTCGAGCCCGTAGTTGTGCCCGACGCCGTGCGGTATCTGGTAGCCACGGTCGTTCACGTAGCCGTGGATGGCGTTCGATATCTCCGCGTAGGTTACGCCCGGCCTCACCATGGACATGCCGAGCTCCTTGGCCTCCTCCACAATCTTCCAGATGTCGTAGAGCCTGGGCTCCTTGGCCCTGCCGAGCACGACCGTCCTCGTGATGTCGGAGCAGTAGCCCTTGTAGTAGGTCCCGAAGTCGATCGTGACGAAGTCGCCCTCCTCGAGCACGCGCTCGGAGGCCGTGGCGTGCGGGCAGGCGCCGTTGTCGGGCCCGGAGGCCACGATCGTCTCGAAGCAGAAGCCCTGCCCGCCGCGAGAGCGGAACTGGTACTCGAGCTGGTTCGCCACCTCGACCTCGGTCATTCCCGGCTTGATGTAGTCGAGAAGCCCGTAGAAGCTCCTCATGTTGATCTTGTCCGCCTCGCGGATGATGGCGATCTCGCCGGCGTCCTTGATCATGCGGAGCGGGGCGACGAGGTCGTCTCCCGCCTCGAGCGCGACGGAGCCGGAGTGCTCCTCGAGGTCGGCGAGGTCGGCGACCGTGAGGTCTGCGGCCACGTAGCGCGCCCGCGACACGCCGAGGTCAGCGAGGACGTCGCCGGCGCAGGTGTAGTAGTTGGCCGGCCTGCCCCCGCTTCTCTTGTATACGTGGACCTCAGAGACGGCGCCCACCTCGGTGGCCGCCTGGCTCTCGTAGCGCGCGTCGGTGACGAAGTGGCAGCCCTTCGGCGACACCACGAGCACAGCGGTCCCGTACTCGCCGGTGAATCCAGTCAGGTACTTGATGTCGGAGCCCTTGGAGACGACGTAGGCCTCGACTCCGGCCTCGGCGAGCCTGTCGATGAGCCTCTCGATCCTTGTTGCCATGCGAAGACCACCTTCCTCGCGGGGCCGGCAGCCCCGGTCCCGCGCAATCTACGTTTATCAGAGCAGCCCGCGCGCCGACGAGCGACCGCGCCTGGCGCGTCCGGGCACCGCGGCCGCACCCGGCGCCAGGCGCCCGGACGACCGCGGCGCCCCTGGGCTACACCAGCTCCGCGTCGATGGACTTGGCGCGGATCATGACGACGACCCCCACGACGACGAGCACGACGGTCATCATCGGGAAGATCATCAGCTGGGACTCGGCGGTCGGGAAGAAGTTCATGAGGATCATGCAGACCGCGTTGGCGATCGTCGTGGCCTGGGCCCAGGCGGACTGCATCTGCGTCTCGTAGGACTTCGGTGCGAGGCGGGACGTCACGGACAGGCCGATGGGGAACACCATCGTGTCGCCGACGGTCATGAACAGGTAGTACAGGATCGGGAGCAGCGGGGACACCTTGCCCTGCATCGCGAGGATGACCGGGAAGGAGAGCATGAGGTAGCCGAGGGCGTACCACAGGATGCCCGAGCCGAACTTCTCGGCCGTGCCGACCCTCTTGCCGAACTTGGTCGACCACAGCCAAACGAACACGGGACCGGCGACGATGCCGAAGGCGTTGTAGATCGTCGTGAAGGTGGCCGGTGCGAACTCGAATCCGAGGAAGGTGCGATCCACCTGCGTGTCGACGAAGATGGCGATGGCGGAGTTGATGAGCGTGGAGGCGATCATGACGACCACGTACATGAGCCAGATGCGCAGGAACGGCTTCAGGTTTGCGTGCTCCTGGGCGGTGATGTGCTTGTTGCGGAAGAGCTGCGCGAGGAAGGCGATCGGGATGACGAAGGAGACCGTCGTCAGGACGTTGATCACGCCGTCGAAGGTGAGGGTGCCGGTGGAGATCGTCACGGCGAGCACGGCCACCGCGACGACGGCGACAACGGCGACGACCTTGCCGATCCTGCTCGCCTCGGCCTTGCTCAGGGGACGAGCGGGCTTCTCGCCGATGTCGCCGAAGAACTTGTGCCTGAAGACGAAGATGACCAGGCCGTAGAGCAGGGCCCATACCGTGCCGACGGCGAAGCCGATGTGGTAGTTGTTCGCCGCGAGATTGCCCACGAGGATGGGCGCCACCACGCCGGAGACGGCGTTCATGGTGTTGTTGATCGTGTAGCCGGCGTCGCGGCGGGCGTGGTCACCGCGGCGGTAGAGCATGCCGAGCAGCGACGGGTTGGACGCGCCCATGATCGGCAGGCCCATGAGGATGACGCCGGTGATGCCGAGCACGCGGCCGAGCTCGAGCGTCGGCGCCGGGATGGCGAGCAGGCCGAACGCGAGGGCCTTGAGCAGGTTGCCGAGCACCAGGGCGCGCTTGGGGCCCATGACGCGGTCGGAGAGCCACGAGCCCACGATGACGAACAGGCTGTTCATGGCACCCATGGCCGAGATGATCGTACCCGCCTGTCCCTCGGTGAAGCCGAGGCCCTTCGTGAACGGGCTGTAGAGGTAGTAGATGAGGACCGCGTAGACGGCGCCCCAGGCGAAGGAGTTGCAGAGCGTGCCGAGCGACAGCGCACCAACGCCCCTGGGGTGCCCGAAGAACCCCTTGTCGTCGAGGATCGCCTCGGTCTTGGGATCGAGCCGCTCCTCTTCCTCCCCCGTTCTCTCCACTTCAGCTGGCATCCGTCTCCCCTTTCGTTTGAGATGGCTTGCGTACACCGGCGTCGCGACGTCGCGCGCCGATGGTCGAACCCCTGGTGGGCCGGCGCGGGCGCCGCCGCCTGCCGGAGGCGGCGCCCGCGCCGGAGTCGCACGGCGGCTAGCGCCGGACGTAGACCTGGTAGTCCTCGCCCTCGAGCATGCAGAGCGGGCGGACCCTGGTGCCGGTGCCGGCGACGACGAAGCTCGGCCCGTCCCCGTCCTGCACGAGGACCTCGTCGAGCGGCCGCTCGTCCGTGCCGAGGCGCAGGAAGTCGGACGAGGGCGTGAGGAAGGCGAGGACGTAGGGCCCCCAGCAGACGACGACCTTGTCGGGGTCGTCCGGTGCGGCCTCGAGCCTCGACGAACAGGGCAGACGGAACTCGAGGGAGTCGCCGTCATGCCAGGTCCTCTCGAGCTCGAGCCAGCGTCCGTCCCTCGTGGTCGCGACCTTTGCGGGCTCGCCATCGAGGAGCAGCCCCTCGGGGTCCGCCCACAGGGGCCTGCGCACGCGCAGGCGGAAGCGGGAGTCCGTGCCCGCGAAGGAGAGGACGACCCTGAACCCCCGACGGTCCTGCTCGACCCGCTGCCAGACCGCGACGCCGCGCTCCTCCCAGTCGACGTGCGAGGGCACGAACAGGGCTACCTCGAGCTCGTTGTCGGTGTGGTAGTAGACGCCGTCCGCGTACATGAAGTCGTCCTCGAGGCCGGTACCGTGACAGCAGGAGTTCTCGTCGTCGAACTCCTTGTGGAAGCCTGGTGCGAGCGGCATGAAGTAGGTTCGCGCGCCGCGCGCGTGCTTGTCGCCCGAGGCGAGCACGTGGTTGAGCATCGTGCGCTCGTAGTAGTCGAGCATCTCCGGGCGCCGCTCGTGACGATAGAGCCCTCGCGTGAGCTTGACCATGTTGTAGGAGCAGCATGACTCAGCCGTGTGCTCGGAGAGCTGTCGTGCCACGCGGTTGGGGTGGTGCCACATCTCGGACTCGCCCGTCCCCCCGATCGCGTAGACGTGGGCCCCCACGACGATGTCCCAGAAGTTGCGCGCGATGTCGAGGTAGCGCCGCTCCCCGGTGTCCTCGAAGAGGCGCAGCGCACCGATGACCTGGGGGATGTGCTGATTGGCGTGGACGTCCTCGAGGGTGTCTACGCCCTGCTCCATGGGCACGAAGAGCTTGTCGTTGTCGAACAGGCGGGCGGCGTCGATGAACTCGTGCCTGCCGGTGCGCTCGTAGAGCCTGGCCAGGGCATCGTTCATCCCGCCGAACTCTCCGGCGATGTAGATGCCCCACATGGTGGTGAGCTTCTCGTGAGAGAGTCGCGAGAGCCTCTCGTGGGCCCACGCGCCCATGCCCTCGGCGACCTCGAGCGCGAGTCCGTCGCCGAAGGCGTCGTAGCAGTCGAGCAGGCCCGCGAGGACCTTGTGGAAGGTGTAGTAGGGGGCCCAGACCTCCGGGTAGCGCACGTAGCGCTCGAGGCGGTCGAACTGCTCCTCCGGGAAGCCCATGAGGTAGCCCGCGTGCACGCCGGGGACCCGCTCGAGGGCGCGCTGGCACGCGGCGAGCGAGGCCACGAGGTAGGCGGCCTTCTCGCGCACGCGCACGTCGCCGGTGGCCAGGTAGCAGCGGGCGAGCGCGGAGAGGTAGTGGCCGGTCGTGTGGCCGCGCAGGAGGCACTCGGGCGCGTCCCAGCCCACCATCTGCGGGGCGCCCAGCGTGTCCAGGCCCGCGGTCGCGCGGAAGTTGTAGAGCATCTGGTCGTCGTCGACCGAGAGGAGGAACGCAAGGCTCCGCTGCTGCTGGTCGAAGAACTCGGAGCCCGCGTCGAGCCGGGCGGCGCCGGGGTCGAAGGAGTCGACCGCGCACCCGGTGGGCGCTAGCTCGGGCTCGAGCCGGGCGACCACCTCGACCGTCGCCTCTGCCGGGTAGGTGGTCCCCGCCACGTGGCCGGCGACGTGCCTCTCCCCCAGCTCGGCGAAGGTCTGCTCGATCCCGCCGTCCCACTCGACCGGGTGCGAGACCACGCGGCCGTCCGCCGTGTCCACGATCACGACCGCAGGCAGCCAGCAGGGCCTGCCGAGCTCGGCGCGCACGCGCGCCTCGTGGACGTGCTCGACCACGATGTCGTTTTTCGCCTCGAGGATGTGGACGGGGTAGGTCCGCGTCACCGTGCCCTCCGGGCAGGAGAACGTGGCCGTGAGGCGCACGTCGCGCGGGCCCATGCCGTACCTCGGCTGCGTGACCGTGCCGTCAGGGCGCACGAAGCGCTCGTTGTCAGACGACCATGAGATGCTCGAGCCGTTGGCGCCCCTCGTCGGGAGGTCGAGGTCGAACTCCACCGTGTTGAGGTTCGCGACGTAGAGCTGCTCGGCGTCGAGCTCCGCGGCACTTGCCATGTGCACTCCCTTCGCTCCTGGGTCCCGCGAGCCTTCTCGGGACGTCAATGTTTCACTGTTACGAAATTCTCTTCACGTGCGTGAATATTACACGCCTAGGGCCACCCTGGCCCCCCGCTGGACCAGACAGGCCGCTCGCGGGGCCCCTCGGTCCGCGAGCGGCCTGCGCGGACCGGGCGACGAGCGCGGGGGCGGGCGCCCGCTTTCGGGCGCTACCTCCCGATGAAGTCCCAGTCGAACTTGGTGTCGAGGTCGTAGGCGCGCGGACGTCCGGAGACGTCGTACCTGTCCTGGTTCCACCTCCAGGGCCGCGGCAGAGACTTCGCCGGGTAGACCTCCGCCATGAGCCGGAAGCCCACAGGGTCGTACTCCTCGAGCTCCTCGCGCGTGTTGACCGGCCCGCGGATGCCGTCCCACCTGCCGTCCACGCCCTCCTGCATCACGTCGAACCAGATCGTGGAGAGCGTCGCGAAGTACTCCTCGTAGTTGGAGATCGCATAGGAGTCGTGCCACAGCCCCTCGTCCACGGCGTGCCGGTAGGCGTCGCGCACCTGTCCGGCGAGGGTCTGGTCGTCGAGGAAGTTGATGCCCACCAGGTGCACGGCGTGACCGAACTCGTGGACGAGCACCATCTCGTGGGGATAGGCGGTCGCGTAGCGCCCCGACCTGAGGCGGATCAGGTTCGCCTCGGAGATGGAGGTGGTCGGCACCTCCGCGTCACCGCCGAAGCCGGCCACGTGGCGCGTGGCGAGCCAGTAGCCCATGCGGTGCTCGGGAACGTCGTAGGCGTCGTACTCGAGCCCGAACACCGCGACCTCGCAGCCCCGCTCCACGAGCTTATCGCCTATCTCGGGGTGCTTCTCGAGCATGAGGTCGCAGATCTTGGCTGCGACCTCGAGCGAGTAGGGTTGGACCACCTTGCTTCCCTTGATCAGGATGCCGCTTTCCGACCTCAGGAACGAGGTGTAGTGCGGGCGGTACGCGAGGGCGTAGGTGCGCCCGTAGTCGGCCGCGCGCCCCAAGAGGTCGTGGACCTCGCGCACCACGCGCACCCGCAGCTCGGACGCGCACGCCGTGTCAACGGGCTCGGCGAGGGCGAGCGTCGTGCAGCAGGTCTCCTTCTGGTAGCAGGTGCCATAGTTCCAGGGCAGGTCGCTCGTCCAGTGGAACAGCGCGAGCTCGCACCCGTCCTTCGTGACCGAGAAGTACCTCTCGTCGTCGGCGTGCACCACCTGCTCGTTCCAGCACAGCTCGATGCGCCTGTCGTCGATGAGGCGCGCCTCCACGACCTCGGGCCGCGCGATGCCGCCTGAGTCCTCGCCCATGTCGTCCTCCGTCCGCTCGGATGCAGCGGCCGCCCCCGTCTGGCAGCGCCGCCGTCTCAGGGCCGCCCTCGCCCGTCGCCGGGCGCTGGCGTCGTTAGCAGCGTAGCCAGACGCCTGCGTCGTTAGCGCTAGATTTCACATACGTGAAGCAAATTATTTGTACAGGCGTATCCGTTTCAGGGGCGAGCGGCAAAGGGGGCGGTGGCGCGCGGCCCGAGCGGCTATACTCGTACGAGCGGAAACGGGCCGGAAACGCCGCCCGTGCCGCGCGACGACGCCGGGCGGACCACGCCCGGCGAGGAACAACAGAGTCGAGAGGCATTACCGTGAGCTCTTCTGACAGCACCAGACCCGTCCGCGTGCGCTTCGCGCCCTCCCCCACCGGCAAGCTCCACGTGGGCGGCGCCCGCACGGCCATATACAACTGGGCGTTCGCCCGCGCCAACCACGGGACCTTCATCCTGCGCATCGACGACACCGACCCCACCCGCTCGACGGAGGAGAACACCCAGGTCATCCTCCGCGCCATGCGCTGGCTGGGGCTCGACTGGGACGAGGGCCCGCTCGTGGGCGGCGACTTCGGCCCCTACAAGCAGACCGACCGGCTCTCGATCTACCGCGAGGCCGCCGAGCGCCTGTGGGCGGAGGGCAAGGCCTACCCCTGCTTCTGCACGCCCGAGAAGCTCGCGGAGGACAAGCGGGCCGCCCAGGAGCGCCACGACCCCTTCCAGGGCTACCAGCGCACCTGCCGCGACCTCGACCCCGCCGAGGCGCGCCGACGCGTCGAGGCCGGAGAGCCCTACACCCTGCGCATCAAGGTGCCGCTCGACCGCGGCGACGTCCTCGTGCACGACGCGGTCCACGGCGACGTGCGCTTCGACGCCAAGGAGCTCGACGACTTCATCATCTTCCGCTCCGACGGCACGCCCACGTACAACTTCGCGACGGTCGTGGACGACGCGATGATGGGCATCACCCACGTCATCCGTGGCGACGACCACCTGTCCAACACGCCGCGCCAGATCATGGTCTACGAGGCGCTCGGCGCCCCGGTGCCGACCTTCGCGCACATCTCCATGATCCTCGGGCCCGACGGCAAGAAGCTCTCCAAGCGCCACGGCGCCACCTCGGTGGAGGAGTACCGCGACGCGGGCTACCTCTCCGACGCCTTCGTCAACTACCTGGCCCTCCTCGGCTGGGCGCTCGACGGCGACACCACGATCGTCCCGCGCGACGTGCTCGCCAGCTCCTTCTCGCTCGACCACGTCTCCAAGAACCCCGCGACCTTCGACACCAAGAAGCTCGACTGGATCCAGCAGCGCTACGTGCAGGCCATGAGCGACGAGGAGTTCGTCTTCGAGGTCCTCATGCCCGAGCTGGTGGAGGCGGGCCTCGAGCGCGAGGCCGACCCCGCCCACCGCAAGTCCTGGTACCTGCTGCTCGCGAGCGTCCTGAAGCCGCGGACCACCCTCACCCACGACGTGGTCGAGAAGGCCCGCTTCCTCTACGAGGGCGACGAGGTCACCTTCGACGAGAAGAGCGTCCGCAAGAACCTCGCCAAGGAGGGCGCCGCCGAGGCCCTCGAGGCCGCCCGCGAGGCGCTCTCCGCCGTCGAGCCGTGGGAGCACGCGGCGATCGACGCCGCGCTCGAGCCCGTCCCTGAGAGGCTCGGCACCAACAAGCGCAAGTTCTTCGGCGCGCTGCGCGTCGCGGAGTGCGGCAACCAGGTCTCGCCCCCGCTCGGCGAGTCGCTCGAGCTCCTCGGCCGCGCGACCGCGCTCGCCAGGATCGAGCGCGCGCTGCCGCTCGCCCAGGCGCCCGAGGCCTAGCGCCATGATGAACACGAGCGCGTTCGAGATCCTCGGCCCCGTGATGGTCGGGCCCTCCAGCTCCCACACCGCGGGCGCGCTGAGGATCGCGCTCGTGGCCAGAGAGCTCGCGCCGGGCCGCCTCTCGCACGTCACCTTCGAGCTCTACAACTCCTTCTCGCGCACCTACCGGGGCCACGGCACCGACCGGGCCCTGGTGGCGGGCATGCTCGGGCTCGCCCCGGACGACACCCGCGTGAGGGACTCCTTCGCGCTGGCCCGCGAGGCCGGCCTCGCCTTCGACTTCGTCGAGCGCGGCGAGGACGTGCGCCACCACCCCAACACCGTGGTCATCACGATGGAGGGGGAGCGCGGCGCCTGCGTGGTGACCGGCGAGTCGCTCGGCGGCGGGCGCGTGCGCCTCTCGCAGATCAACGGCGTGGCGGTCGAGGTCACGGGCGACTACCCCACCCTCTTCGTCGTGCACGACGACGCGGCGGGCGTCCTCGCGGAGCTCACCCGCGTCGTCTCCGCGGCGCGCCTCAACATCGCCACCCTGAGCAACTACCGCGAGCGCCGCGGCGGCACGGCCTACACGATCGTGGAGTCCGACGAGGCCGTCACCGACGAGCTCGTCTCCGAGGCGCTCTCCCTCGCCCACGTCCGCTTCGCCGCCAAGATCGAGATCCCCGGCACCTCGCCCGCCTCCGCGGAGGCTACGCTCGCCCACGGCTTCGAGACGGGCGCGGAGCTCCTGCGCGCCGTCGCGGCGCTGGGCGAGAAGGACGCGGAGGCCGGGGGCGCCGGCGAGGCCGGCACGGGGCGCCCGCGGGCCACGATCGGGCGGCTCATGCGGGCACGCGAGGCCGAGCTTTTGGGCGCCGAGGCCGCCGACGCCGGCATGGGGCGCGTGCTCGCGGTCATGCGCGACGAGACCCATGCGCCCCTCGAGAGCCCCCAGCCCTCCCTCGGGGGGCTCATCGGCGGCCAGGCGCGCTCGGTCCGCGACGCCTCAGGCGCGCTCGCCGCGCCCCTCATGGGCGAGACGCTCACCCGCGCCGTCGCCTACGCGATGGCGGTCCTCGAGCGCTCGGCGACGATGGGCGTGATCGTGGCGGCTCCCACGGCGGGGTCGGCAGGCGTCGTGCCCGGCTGCCTCCTGGCCGTCGGCGAGGCGGTGGGGGCGACGGACGAGCAGGTCATGGAGGCCCTGTGGTGCGCCAGCGCCGTGGGCGCCCTCCTCGCGCGCAACGCCTCCGTCTCCGGGGCGGAAGGGGGCTGCCAGGCCGAGGTGGGGTCGGCCTCCGCGATGGCCGCCGCGGCCCTGGTCGAGCTCCTCGGCGGCACGCCCGAGCTCGCCCTCGACGCGGCCTCCACCGCGATCGGCAATCTGCTCGGCCTCGTCTGCGACCCGGTGCGCGGGCTCGTCGAGTACCCCTGCCAGAACCGCAACGCCATCGGCGTCGCCAACGCCGTCAGCGCGGCGCAGCTCGCCCTCTCGGGCGTGCTGAACCCGCTGCCGTTCGACGAGGTCGTCTCTGCCCTCAAGTCCGTCGGCGCGTCGCTGCCCGCCTCCCTGCGCGAGACCGCGGTCGGCGGGCTCGCCGGGACGCCCTCGGCCTGCGACGCCTGCATGCGGCGCGCAGGCTCGTGCGCCCGGCGCGGGGACGCGAGGACGGGCTGCTAGAATAGGCCCCGGCCACGTCGCGCTCGCCGCTCGCGCCCGAAGGGGCGCGGGGCGCGCGGGGCGCCGTGGCGCACGCACGCAACCAGCGAGGAAGGCCACGCCCATGCCCGACGCCGAGACGAACCACGACACCTACGTCCGCAACCACGGGGAGCTGCTCTCCGTCCTCATGGGCGGCGAGCGCTTCGGGACCCACGGCGACGGCCGCCGCACCGTCGGCATCCGCCTCGAGCGCTTCGTCTACAACAGGCGCGCGCACCACACCGTGGGCTACGAGGGCGAGGGCGGGGTGCGCGAGCTCCTCGAGCACCTGAGGCAGTTCTTCGGCGGCCAGGGCGCCCAGGTGGTCGACGGCTGCCTCGTGGGCTTCTCCGGCCGAGTGCAGGTGAGCTCTGGCGAGCGCGTGGACCTGGACGTCTCGGTGGGCGCCGGGGCGCAGCTCGCCTGCTCGGTCGGCCCGAGTGCGCACGTCGCCTCCCTCCTCGAGGCGATCGAGGCCTTCGACCGCGAGGTGCACGTCGCCGCGGGCGAGCTGGGGCGCGACTACACGCTGCTCGCGGAGGGCTACAACCCCACCGTCTCCGGGCCGCTCGACGTCTCGCTCGTCCCCGAGACGCGCTACGCCCTCATGAACGCGTTCCTCTCGCAGACCGGGCGCTACGCGCGCGACGCGATGCGCTGCTCGTGCGCGACCGAGGTCACCCTAGACTACGGCGACGAGGCCGACGCGGCCGACTCCTACCGGCTCGCGGTCGCGCTCACGCCGCTGACCATGTTCCTGACGGACAACACGCGCAGCTTCCGCGGGTCGGACGCGCGCCACACCCCGCGGATGACGAGGTCGCTCGTCTGGGAGGAGGTCGACCCCAAGCGCTGCGGCGTCGTCCCCGGCACCTTCGACGGCCGCTTCACCTTCGAGACCTACGTGAGCTGGCTCGAGGGCCTCGAACCCATCCTGTTCACCGACTCCCTGGGGACCACCACCTCGACCGGCAGCCAGACCGTGGGCGACGTCCTGCGCTCGCGCGCCCTCTCGGGCTCGGAGATCGTCCGCCTCTACGACATGGCCCTGCCCGACGTGCGCCTGCGCGGCTACATCGAGCTGCGCCAGGCCGACTCTATGCGCCCGCGCTACGCCGCCGCCTACGCGGCCTTCCTCAAGGGCATCTTCTACAGCGACGAGTCCTTCTCCGCCGCGCGCGAGCTCGTCGGACGCGTGAGCGAGTCGGACGTGGAGCGGGCCAAGACCGCGCTCAGGCTGAGCGGCTGGAACGCGAGCGTCTACGGCAGGCCCGCGGCGGACCTCGTCGAGAAGCTCCTGCGCATCTCCCGCGCGGGCCTCTCAGACCCAAAGGAGCGGCGCATCCTCGACGAGCTGGCCACGCTCTGGGACGTCCGCATGGTCCCAGCGGACGCCTTCACCGCGGCGGACGTGCCGCCCCTCTCCATCAGGGAGTACCTGGGCATCTAGCGCCGTCGGCCGGCCGCGGGGCGCTCGGGTCGCGAAAGGTGCACGGCAGCCCCACGACGCACTTGCCGCACACGTCCGCGCCGAGCCTGCGGTCGAAGCCGTTCAGCCGGTCGTAGCAGGCCTTGCGGTCGAAGGTCCCCCGCTCCCCCAGCGCCCCGATGGGACAGCGGTCGACGCACAGGCCGCAGCTCCCGTCGCGCTTGTGGAGGCAGCGCTCCACGGCGAGCGGCGCGTCGGGGGCGATTGGCAGGTCGGAGACGAGCGAAAAGAGCCGCCCGCAGGTGCCGGCCTCGGTGATCAGCATATTGTTGAGCCCGAAGGTGCCGAGCCCCGCCGCGAAGGCGAGGTGGCGCTGGGACCAGTTGCTCAGGATGCGCCCGTCGCCTGTGAAGCCCGTGTCGCGGGGCGAGGCCGCGTGGTACCCCCACCCCTCGACGAGGCGGGCGACCTCGTCGTTTATCAACGGGAACACACGGTTGGTATCGTTGTAGGCGTCCACCCAGACGGCCGAGGGCTCCTCCCCGCCGCGGTTGGCGCGCTCGACGGCGGGCGCGAAGGGAAGGAAGTAGCAGACCACGACCGTCGCTCCCGGGAGGAACTCCTGCGGCAGGTGGTGGGTGGGCGAGACCACGCATCGCAGGTCGCGCACGCAGGCGCCCCCGGCGTCCGCGAAGCCGACCAGCGGGCGGCCCCAGTCCGTCGCAAGCCCGAGCCCCTCTCGGTAGCGCCGACAGAACCCTGCGATGCAGCTCGCGATCCCTGCCCTCGCCCCTTCTGCGTCCAGCATCTCGACCTCCTTGGTGCCTGCCGCCCCTCGGGCCCGCAGGCACCAAGTATGCCGCACAAACAAGGCAGGCCACCGACTCAATCGGTGACCTGCCGTATGTTTGGTAGCCCGTAGCAGATTCGAACTGCTGATCTCCGCCTTGAGAGGGCGGCGTCCTAAACCGCTAGACGAACGGGCCATATGTGGTGCCCCAGCTGAGTGGAGCGGGTAAAACATGGTAGCCCGTAGCAGATTCGAACTGCTGATCTCCGCCTTGAGAGGGCGGCGTCCTAAACCGCTAGACGAACGGGCCGTGCACGCGAAAGAATGGCTGGGCCTGAGGGAGTCGAACCCCCACTGACAGAACCAGAATCTGCTGTCCTACCATTAGACGAAGGCCCAATGAGTCAGCGCTTCCTTCAACGCGAGAAGATACTTTACAGGAGGGTTCGGAGGTTTGCAAGCACAAATCGGAAATAATTTTGCGGCCCCCGATTTTGTGGAGAGACGGCGAAGGCGGGCCTGCCGGACGCCTCGGGCGCAGGACCCCGCGGCCCGCGCACGTGACGCACCGCCGCCTGCCCGTCGACCCGGGAGCACCGTGGCCGTCTAGGCGCCCCTCTTGCTGAAGGACGGGCAGACCCAGCTCCTGCCGAGGTAGGGCTTGCCGTAGGGGTCCACCGAGGGGAAGAGGGAGTCCGCCTCGAGGGCGAAGCTCGCAAGCTCGCACTCGTGCGGATGCCGGTTGGTGAGCGTGTAGCCCTTCGCGCAGGTCCCGAAGTACTCGCCGTTCTTGGCGCTCTTCTCGATGCTCGAGAAGATGCAGTCGCTGCAGTGCAGTCCCGCCATGTGCACTCCTTAGGTCTCGTACCCCTGCGCCAGGCCCGCCGCCGTCGCGGGCGGACCGGCACGTCGCGGCGCGACGCAGGTAACCACGGCATTATGGACCCTGGCACCGAGGGGCCAGGCGCGGCTACAAAACCTTCAAAGTAGGCGCGGCGGCACGCGCCCAGGCGACCCCTAGAGCTCGAGCCACCTGAGCTCGGCCTCGCGGTCGTTGGGCACGTCGCCGTCGACCACGCAGGTCACGAGCGACTCGAGCACCATGCCGACGCCGGGGCCGGCAGGGATGCCCCGCTGCCGCATCACGTCCGTGCCGTCGACCTCGAGCTGGCTCACCTTGAAGGCGGCGTGCGAGGCGAGCGCCCGCCTCAGCGCGACCGCCATCTCGTCGAGCTCGTGGGCGTAGCCCGCCACCTTCGGCGACTTGGAGACGGCGTCGGCCCGCTTGAGGTCGAGCAGGTCGTAGGTGAGCGGCACCTCGCGCCCGGGGCAGGCGTGGGTGAACTTCTGCAGGGTCCTGAGCATCGAGCGCCTCGTAGGCAGGACCACGTGGTCGTGGTAGCGCACGAGCAGCGTCGCCGGGACGGCGACCTCGCCGGGGATGGCGAGCCGGCGCAGGATCTGCGCGCTCATCCTCGCCCCCGCCTTCGGGTGGCCGAAGAAGTGGCCACGACCGGTCACGTCCTCGCTGTAGGTCGCGGGCTTGGCGACGTCGTGCAGGAGCGCCGCCCACCTGAGCTGCGGGCTCGCGAGCCCTGCGGTGAAGGCCTCGCAGGCGCAGCAGACGTGGGCGGTGTGCTCGAGCACGTCGTACACGTGGAAGGGGCTGTTCTGGTCGAAGCCCCAGCTGTCCTGCAGCTCCGGGATGGCGGCGCACATGACCTCGGGCTCCGCCATGAGCGCCCAGCCCGCGCGCCCCGATCGCACGATCCCGTCCAGCTCCTGGCCGATCCTCTCCTGCGCGATGCCCGCCAGGCCGCCGGCGCTCGCGACCAGCGCGCGCTGGGTCGCAGGTTCGATGGAGAAGCCCATCCTGCAGGCGAAGCGCACCGCCCTGAGCACGCGCAGGGCGTCCTCGTCGAAGCGGCGCGCGGGGTCGCCGACGGCGCGGATCGTGCGCCCGAGAAGGTCGTCGGCGCCGCCGAAGGGGTCCAGGAGGCCGCGGTCGGGGTGCCAGGCCATCGCGTTTATCGTGAAGTCGCGCCGCGCGAGGTCCTCGCGCACGTCGGTCACGAAGCGCACCTCGTCGGGGTGGCGGTGGTCGGAGTAGGAGCCCTCCACGCGGTAGGTGGTCGTCTCCACGGGCCTGCCGTCCACGACCGCCGTGACGGTGCCGTGCCGCGTGCCCGTCTCGTGCACCTCGATCCCGGCGGAGGCGAGGACGCGCTCGGTCTCCCGCCAGGGGGCGGAGGTCGTCACGTCCACGTCGTGCCCGCGCACCCCCCTGAGGGCGTCGCGCACCCACCCGCCGACGACCCAGGCCTCCCAGCCGGCCGACTCGAGGGCGCGCACGACCCTGAGGGCGTACGCGGGGCAGGCCGCCGCGAGCTCGTCAGGCCGAGCCAACTCCACCGCGCCCATAGGACCCCCTTCGCCTCAGCGCCCGCGACCCCGACCGAGGGCGCACACGCCCGATCACGTGCATGCCGGATGCCAGTATACCGCCACCGCACGTGCGCCCTGCGCCGGCGCGGGGCGCCGGAGCGCTCGTGCTAGACTCTCGTGAGGCGGGGCCCCCGCCAGGACGCGTTGCATCCGCGCGGGCCGACCGCCAGCCATCACCGTACAACCACGAGGAGACCTGATGGACACGCATACCATAATCACCGCGGAGGACCTCGCCGAGGCCCGCACGGACTTCCGCTCCGAGCGCGCCAACGTCGTCGCGAAGAACGCCGTCACGTCGGTCGGCCTGCGCAAGGCCGCCCGCGTCCCCGAGGGCGTGGCGGCCAACCCGCTCACCTTCGACGTCGAGGTCGCCCAGGGCGACCGCTGCGACCAGAAGCGCTCCGGGCGCTGCTGGATGTTCGCCAGCCTCAACACGATGCGCTTCCGCACCATCAAGAAGTACAACCTCAAGACCTTCGAGCTCTCGCAGGCCTACCCGCTCTTCTTCGACAAGCTCGAGAAGAGCAACTGGTTCCTCGAGAACGTCATCGACACGGCCGACGAGCCGCTGCACGGCCGCCTCGTGAGCTACCTGCTCCAGGACCCCATCGGCGACGGCGGCCAGTGGGACATGTTCCGCGCCCTCGTGCGCAAGTACGGCGTCGTGCCCAAGGAGGCCATGCCCGAGACCGCCTGCTCCGAGAACACCGCCGAGCTCGACAGCTACCTCACGCGCTACCTGCGCGCCTCCGCCAAGCGCCTGCGCGACTCCCGCGCCCGCGGCGGCTCCGAGGAGGGCCTGCGCCAGCTCAAGGCCGAGGCGATGACCAACGTCTACCGCCTGCTCGTGACCTGCCTCGGCGAGCCCCCCGAGAGCTTCTCGGTGCGCCTGCGCGACAAGGACGACAAGCTCGCGCTCTCCGGCACCTTCACGCCGCAGGAGTTCTTCTCCGAGGCCGTGGGCATGGAGCTCGACGACTACGTCTCGCTCATCAGCGCCCCCACCGAGGACAAGCCCTTCGGCCACACCTACACGGTGAGCCGCCTGGGCAACGTGGTGGAGGCCGGCGGCGTCCGCTACCTCAACCTCGAGCCCTCCGAGCTCAAGCGCGTCGCCATCGCGCAGCTCAAGGACGGCCTGCCCGTCTGGTTCGGCTGCGACGTGGCGCAGAGCTACCTCTCGTCCGAGGGCATCATGGACACCGCCGCGCTCGACGTGGACGGCCTGCTCGGCTTCCGCGTGGAGGCCGGCTTCGACAAGGCCTCCCGCCTCGACTACGGCGAGTCCCTCATGACCCACGCGATGGTGCTCGAGGGCGTCGACCTCGACGACGCGGGCAAGCCGACCCTCTGGAAGGTCGAGAACAGCTGGGGCAAGGACCACGGCCGCGACGGCTTCGACACGATGTCCGACGCGTGGTTCGACGAGTACGTCTACCAGGTGGTCGTCGACAAGAGGTACCTCAGCGAGGAGGAGAGGCGGACCTACGAGACCGAGGAGCCGCGAGTGCTCGAGCCCTGGGACCCCATGGGCTCGCTGGCCCTTCTCCACTAGGAGAGGCCGGCAGGACGGGAAGCGACCGGCCGGGCGAGGCCCGGCACCAAGGAGGGACGGATGGCGGAAGACGGACGCCTCGTCGGCACCGAGTGGGCCGAGAGGCAGCACGACGAGTTCGTGGCGAGCAGGGCGAACAGGATCGCGCGAAACGCGGTCACGAGCTCGAACCTCATGAAGGCGGCGCGCGACATCTCCACGCTGCGCACCTACACGGACACCTACGGCGTGAGCGTGCCCAAGGTCGGCAAGATCACCAACCAGCGCCACAGCGGACGCTGCTGGATGTTCTCCACCTTCAACGTGCTCAGGCAGGGGACCATGGAGCTGCTCGACGTCGACACGTTCGAGTTCTCGCAGGCCTTCGGCATGTTCTACGACAAGCTCGAGAAGGCCAACGCGCTCCTCGAGAACGCCATCAGGCTGGCCTCGGAGCCCTGGGACGACCGCGAGCTCGACTTCGCGCTCGACTGGGGCGTCTCCGACGGCGGCTACTGGACGATGGCGACCAATCTGGTGCGCAAGTGGGGCCTCGTACCCAAGTCGGCGATGCCCGAGACCGCCTGCTCGCAGGACTCCGAGCAGATGGACCGCGTCCTCTCGCGGCTGCTGCACAAGGACGTCTACGTCCTGAGGTCGCTCGCGGACGGGGGCGCCGGCGAGGACGAGCTGCGCGCGAAGAAGGAGGAGCTCCTCGGGGGCGTCTACCGCACCCTCGCGATCTGCCTCGGCGAGCCGCCTGCGACCTTCAACCTGGAGATGCGCGTCGGCGAGCGCGCGAAGGTCCCGGCGGAGCTCCTGAGCGAGCAGCTGCCCCAGCCGACCGACAAGGACGGCAAGCCCAAGCGGCAGCTCGTGCTCAGGGACGAGGGGCTCACGCCCCGGGCCTTCGTCGAGCGCTACGTGCCCTTCGACCCGGACGGCTACGTCGAGCTCGTCTCCATCCCCGGCAAGGACAGGCCCTTCGGGCGCACCTACCACGTGGGGCTGTGGGACACCGTGCGCGGCGGCAGGCCGCAGAGGTTCCTGAACGTGGAGCACGAGGTCCTCGAAGACGCCGCCGTGGCCTCCCTCAAGGCGGGCGTGCCGTGCCAGATGTGCTCCGACGTGATGCAGGACTTCCCGCGCTACGTCGACGACCTGCCGGGCATCCTCGCCACCGACACGATGGACTACGAGGGGCTCCTCGACGTGGACCTCGCGATGGACCGCGCCGCCATGTACGACGCGCGCGAGACGTCCATGACCCACGCCATGGTCTTCCAGGGCGTGGAGCTCGGCGCGGACGGCCGCCCCAAGGCCTGGCGCATCGAGAACAGCTGGGGCGACCGCGTGACCGAGGACGGCTACCTCATCATGAGCGCCGACTGGTACGCGCTGTACGGCGGCGGCGTGGTGGTGCGGCGCGAGTTCGTGCCCGACGAGCTGCTGCGCATCTGGGACGAGGGGCCCGTCGTCGACGCCCTGCCCTGGGAAGGCATCTGCTGCGCGCTCCCGCCCCAGCGCTAGGCCGGCCTGCGCCCAGGCAGATCCGGGCGCCTCGCTAGGCGGACGTGAGCGTGGCGCCGGGGGGCTCCTCCTCCGGCGCCACGTCCGTCCTGGCCCCGACGCCGATGATCTTCTCCCCCGCCCTCACCTGGCGCGGGGCCTCCACCGTGACGTCCTCGTAGCGGTCCGAGTTGGCCACGACGCAGATGACGATGTCCTGGTAGCCGGCCTTCGCGACCTTGGCGCGGCTGAAGGCCATCAGCGCGTCGCCCGCCCTCACGCGGTCGCCGCGGCCGCAGTACAGCTCGAAGCCGTCGCCCCTCAGCTCGACCGTGTCGATGCCGGCGTGGACGAGCAGCTCGAGGCCGTCGTCGGTCGCGATCACTATGGCGTGGGGCATGGCAGCCGTGACGACGCCCGAGACGGGGGCGAAGACCACGTCCTCCTCGGGCCAGACGCCCGCGCAGACACCGAGGGCCCCCGAGGCGAACACGGGGTCGGGGATGTCGCGCATGGCGACGAGCCTGCCCGTGACCGCCGAGAGGACGGAGCCGGCCGAGGCCGCCCCGTCCGCGACCCGGATGCCCTCCGGGCGCTCATGCGTCGCCTGAGGCCTCCTCTTGAACCTGTCCATGAGCCCCATGGTCTCGCACCCCTCGTCTCGCGCCGCCTACCTGACCCCGTGATGATACCGCAGGGCGCGCCGCCTCGCCCGCCGCTAGAGCTCCCCGAAGGCGGGCTCGCCCACCACGCACAGGTCCTCGCCGTTGGCGAAATCGACCATCGCCCGCGTGAAGGCGACCTCGTCCCCGGCCGGGAAGACCCAGGTGAGCTGCACGTCCTCGGCGAAGATGGTGTCCTTGAGCACCCCGTGGGCGTCCGCGGCCATGCGCCTCACGCGCTCGTAGGCGCCGTAGGGGACCGAGCAGGTGACCCGCGTGACGAGGGTCATGGTCACGACCTGGCCCGCCTCGCGGGCGCTCGCCACGGCGGCCTGGGCCGCGGCGGTGTAGGCGCGCACGAGGCCGCCCGGGCCCAGCAGCGTGCCGCCGAAGTAGCGGGTCGTCACGCAGCAGACGTCCCTGAGGTTCGCGCCGCGCAGGACGTCGAGGGTCGGCTGGCCTGCGGTGCCCTGGGGCTCGCCGTCGTCCGAGCGCTTCTCGCGCCCGTCTGCGAGGATCCAGGCGGGCACGTTGTGGCGGGCGTCGTGGTGCCTGGCCCGGACGGCGTCGACGAACGCGCGCGCCTCCCGCTCGGACGCCACGTGCGCGAGCTGCGCTATGAAGCGACTCTTGCGGTCCTCGACCTCGCCCTCCGGCCGCGCCGCGGCCGCTATCGTCTCGTAGGAGTCCTGCACGTCCCGCTCCCCTCCACAAAACCCAATCGCTGGCGCCCACCCGGCGCGACACGTCCCACCCTATGAGTGTAGGCGTGGATGGGGTGTGCTCGGCTATAACATCATGTCATAGCGTTCACATCGTGCACTCACGTCTCCCTCGTTATCCTTTCTTTGATACTCATTTAGTACTCACGAGAAGCGTTGATTCTTGTACGCTCCAGCGGTTCTCGAGTTCCTTCTTCGGAAGGCTTAAGCCCCAGTAATCAATGCCCTCCAGAAACTTGTATTGATCGCCTTCGAGCATCTCGCGAGCAGCCGCAATTGAGATGGATAATGACCTCGCTGCGTCCTCGGGAGAAATTCCCCCTTCAACTCTAATCGCATACTGTTTAGCACGAGACCTCATTACGCGTCGTCGATTCATGCAATCCGAATGACCCCTGGTCTTCTTCGCGCTGACAAAGAGCCTTCCACAGACCTCGCAGGTTCCAGAGTAGAGCCTCTTATTAAATGTCTTACCAAGACCTTCACCCCTTATCAAAGGAGATGCTTACAGGGCCCAACCGCGAGGAGCGTCGCCGCATCAAGCGTAAGATGCGTCGCCACCAGCGCGACGTCTTCCATGCGCGACTGGTAGACGGAGCCAGCTTCGTCGGCACGATGGACCTCCCTCTCATGGAGGCGGTATCACTCGCTGGCATCAGCGAGATTCGACTCATCCCGTTCTCCGAGGCGATGAAGCCCACGTGCACCGACTACGACGCCTTCGTGGATTTCTATCTGGACGATTACCAGTTCGAGCGATTCTGGAACGACCCGTTTCGCTACCTTGGCCGCCTGAAGCTCTTCGCTGGCGTCATCGAGCCGGACTTTAGCACCTGTCTCGACTTCCCTGTGGCCCTCAAAGCATACAACACCTACCGTAACCAGGCACTTGGCTCCTTTCTGCAGAGAAACGGCACCCTCTGCGTGCCGAACGTCCGCTGCGAGTCGGGGCTTCCGTGGATGCTGGACGGTACCCCTCGCAGGAGCGCCATCGCCATCGGTGCTCGTGCGGCGGTCAAGAAGCCCTCCGACCGCGAGGCGCTCATGCGCGCCGTCCGATTCGCCGTCGAGGCTCTGGAGCCCACGGAGATCATCTGGTACGGCTCCACCTCCTACGGCATAGGCGACTGGTTGCTTTCGCTGGGTGTCCCCATCCACGTCTGCCCCGCTCGCGTCCGCGGCTAGGGGTAGAAATGGGAGGAAGCTTTGACAGTGGCCACTTCCACGGGACCAGCGGATCTCCGCAAAGGCCACTCGACCTCGGACAAGAGCCTGGATATGGCATTGGCGGGCATGTCGACGGAATCGTCCCACAGCCCGCAAGCCCCACGGCGCGCGATACGCTTATGTCCGAGGCAACGACCGACACCACCAGAAGCATTATCAACGAGCTGTACCGGAAAGGCTCTGGAATAGGTGACGGAGGCACCGCCGACGCCATTCGGCACGAGCTCGCTACAGGCGAGTTAGTCGGGGGACGCAGCCATATCCGGAAGGGCAGGGAGCGCCTACGCCAGAATTCTGCCGCAGTCCCTTTTCGATGGTTGTAGGCCACCTAAGATGAAATGCGTTTACACCCTCATGACGCCAATCCAACCTTTGAGGTGGGCGACGAACTTGTCATAGGTCATGAGCGGGTCAGGCTCCTCCACCACGCCGTTCTCAAGATCGACAGCGGCGACCCACACGGCTTGGTAGATTCTCTCACGTAGCAGGCGCTTTCCCAGAATGGTAAACCTCTCGACGTAAGACGAGTTCTCAAACTCCCTGTCGAAGGCGTAGCGCGACTTGGCACCAATCTTCGAAGGCCTCATGCTCTCAGGGGTCTTGCGAATCAGGAGAACATAGCCGAAGTTGGGCGGCAGGTCGTTGGGCTCGAGGAGGTGGTTATGAGTCGCGTATTCGACGTCCAACGCGCTGCCGAGCGCCTCTTCGGCGCGGTTGTTCGCGTTGTTGCCGAAGCTGCTGTTGATGCTCTTGAGCTCGATGGCCGCAACCAGAACGCCGCCCTCGAAGGCGGTAATATCCCACTTCTTCGAAGGCCGGAACCAGCCGGGAAGGGTCACGTTCACATCGTCGAGGAATATGGAGTCTGGGTCATAGCCCACACGACTCATGTCCTCGGCAATCTTCGTGGCAAGAGGAGCGATGTGCCTGCCGCTCCGCGTACCCTTCGTCACAGCATAGCTGACGCAGTCGAGCACCGCCTCTTTGACATCATCACGCATGTGCTTCCTCCAAACCATAAGCCCTTCTGCTCGCCGAATTCGCTCGTTCACGATTCCCCGCCATGAATGCCTCCGCGAGCTCGCGCCTCGTGTCCTCGTCGACCTCGTCGGCGTAAGGGATGTGCACCTTACGCAGGTATTGTGCCTGGAAGCGGAGGGTCGAACCCCGCATCTTCACCCCGAAGGCATCCACATACCCCTCGACGAGACCGCTCATCATCAGCCCGCCGAGAGAACGCACATCCCACTCGCTCGAGGTCATCCAGTAGCAGTTATGGTGGGGGTAGCGAGACCCGTCACTGTAAACGGGGTCCGCCCGCGCAGCCATATCAGGGAACAGGAGCATCTCCTTCCCCATGAGAGACTGGTCTGGCTTGTCGAGGGTACGGTACCAGGCGTCAGGATGATCCTTCGCCACCCTGCGGCGCCTTAGCCTCTCCTCGTTCTCCTCGAAATAGCCCCTGAGCCTTGGATAGTCATCGAGGTTCACGAGAGTCCCGTCCTCGTTCCATGGGTTTACGAGGTACTTTGTCGCTTCGCGACGCCCGGCACGCCAGTCACGCATGAAGAACAGGGGCAGCATGCGGTCCCTCTCCACGAGATCGGGATCCTCGGTGATATACACCTCGTCGCATCCCGAGGCGATACCGATGCCCAGCTTCACGCCTGCATCCTCTAGGCGAGGGTAGCGACTGGCGAGGTCTCCTAGCAACTGCAGCTTCTCAGGGGCTGCAAGCGGAATCGAGCCAGAGCCGGAAAGGGGACGAAGCACATCCGCTGACGCGTTCTCGGACCTGTAGGCCCCCTCCCCCGAGGCAATCCAGCGTTCGGCAGCCGGGACGTCACTCAAAGAGAACCTTGGCCGGCACTCCATATAGCGCATGGGCCTGCCCGCCCCTCTTCGGATGAGGGTAATCGCAGGATAGGCGGACACGTCGTCCTCGAAGGCGGAGACCCCATGCAATCTGATGTGAACGTCGAGGCTGTAGCGTTTCGACACGAAGGCGCGCAGTCGTGAGCCATAGCGGTTCTGCAGCCATCGATCGGAACAGATAAAACAGAGGGCGCCGTCTTCCGTTAGGGCTTCAAGGCTTTTCTCGAAGAAGCCCACGTAAAGGTCCGACCCCATTGTCACGCAGGACATCAACTCGCAATAGGCTTTCCTCTGCTCGCGAGGAATCAATGACGAGCGCACGTATGGGGGGTTTCCGACTACCCAGCGAGCCGCCGGAACGTTTGCCATCAGAAAGTCGCCCTGAGACACCCACACGTCCGAGAGGGTTTTCGAGTCATTCTCGCTCAGGCCGAAACGGACCAGCGCCCTTCGAATAGTCATCTTGCTTGCTGAGACGGAGGCATCGTCCAGGTCAAATGCCCTTACACACGGCTTGAGGTTCTCCACAGACAAAGATCCTACTCGCTTCGCTCGCTCGCACAGACGAGTCACAATGCGACCAAGGAATGCACCGTCACCACAAGACGGCTCAACGACACAGCCAGCCAGCAAATCGTTGTCAACGGTGTATCCCACAACATCGAGGACGAGATCGACAACCCAGTCCTTGGTGAAAACTACTCCCGGCTCTGTCACAAGAAACACCTCCCCCAACGACCCGGCAAATACATATCGACAGAACAAATATGATACCCGCAGGCGAGGACAACAATCTCCGTTCATTTGGGGCATCCTGGTTTTAGGTCAGACTAACCCATCTACCTGCGTGAGTATCATTTGAGTACCAGTGGGATGGGTTTCGCTCCTTTAGAGCGACTCCGTGAGTGCCAGCCTCATTGGCGCTGGTCATCAGCACATTATCGTGAGGCTGCTTGGGTATAGCGGAGCAAGATACCCTTACCAGGTCTCTTCAACTGGGCAAACACGCATCATGCCTGGAGGAGCGAGCAACTACCTCTCCACTGGCTTGCAGGTTCACGAATGCAAGACGACGCGCCTGGTAGACCACAGCCCACCAGATACGCCGCCAGAGAGACCTCACGATAATGTGCTGAGCTATTCCCACCCTACACCACAGCCGGGCTGCTGTCGCGCCTGCGAGGTGTGCTACAATACCCCGCGCGAGGTGGGCCAGACGACCGCGGGGCCGACCGGGCGACCGGTCCGGCCATGAGGAAAGTCCGGGCTCCACAGGGCAGGAAGCTGGCTAACGGCCAGGCGGGGTAACCCGACGGAAAGCGCCGCAGAAAAGAAGACTCCCGCTGCCCGCGCGAGCGGGTGAGGGAAAAGCTGAAACGGTGGTGCAAGAGACCACCAGCGTCGTGGCGACACGGCGGCTTGGCAAGCCCCTTCCGGAGCAAACGCAAATAGGAGCGCCATGGGGTGGCCCGCCCCGCGCTCGGGTTGCGCGCTAGAGGGCGTCGGTAACGGCGTCAGTAGATAAATGGTCGTCCACGACAGAACCCGGCTCATAGGCCCGCCTCGCACTTCGCCCCAACGGGCGCCCGCAACCGGCGGGCGCCCCTTCCCTTATCAACACGGCCCCTCGTCAGCCTTGTGCGTCCCCTTCTTCTGACCTCCCCTGTTCGGGTCCTCGATGTTAGGCCCCCTGTTCGGATCCCCCTTGTACGGACACCTGTTCGGTGCTACACTTGCCGAACAGAGGTTCTCAACGCGGTCGGGAGGCTTCGGTGGACACCTATTCCAAGCTGGGCATACTCGCGGAAGCAGCGAGGTACGACGCCGCCTGTACCTCCTCCGGCGTGGACCGTGGGGCGGTCAGCGGCCGGGTGGGCACGACGCGCGCCGCCGGCTGCTGCCACGCGTTCACCTCAGACGGGCGATGCGTCACCCTCCTCAAGGTCCTCATGAGCAACGCCTGCTCCTATGACTGCGCCTACTGCGTCAACCGCAGGTCCGCGAGCGTCCCCAGGGCAACCTTCGCGCCACGCGAGCTCGCGGAGCTCACGGTGGACTTCTACAAGCGAAACTACATAGAGGGCCTCTTCCTCTCCTCCGGCGTCCTCGGCACGCCAGACGAGACGTGCGAGCGCATGGTGGAGTGCCTCCGCGTCCTGCGCCAGGACCTCCTCTTCAACGGCTACGTCCACGCCAAGGTCATCCCCGGCACCTCACCCGAGCTCGTCGAGTGGCTGGGGAGGCTCGCGGATCGCCTCTCCGTGAACCTAGAGCTTCCGAGCTCGTCCTCTCTGACGGCGCTCTGTCCGGACAAGGACGCCTGCGGCATCACGCGTCCAATGGCCCAGATCCGGCGGGGCAGGGACGAGGAGGAGCTCCGGCTGAGGGCGGCCTCGGGGCAGGGTGGCGGCCGCTCGAGGGGGCCCTCGCGCCCCCTGGGGCCGTGTGCCGCGGCGCCCGCAGCGAAGGCCTCGCCGGGTGACGCCGCGCACGGGCCTGGGTCTCCCCTCGCCCTGGGGCAGGAGGCGGGCGCCCCCAGGCTCTCGTCGCGCCGCTCCCGGGTGAGCCCCTCGAGGCGCACGTTCGCGCCGGCCGGCCAGTCGACCCAGCTCATCGTCGGGGCGTCGCCCGAGAACGACGACCAGATACTGCGCCTCTCGTGGTCCCTCTACGAGAAGTACGACCTCAAGAGGATCTTCTTCTCCGCCTACATGCCCATGCTCGAGGACGACCGCCTGCCCGAGCCGGGCACGCCCGTGCCGCTGCGCCGAGAGCACCGTCTCTACCAGGCCGACTGGCTCATGCGCTACTACGACTTCAAGCCGGGCGAGCTCACCAGCACCGAGGAGCCCTGGCTGGACCTCGACCTCGACCCCAAGCTCGCCTGGGCTCTGCGCCACATCGGGCTCTTCCCCGTCGAGGTGAACGAGGCGCCGCTCGAGACGCTCCTCCGGGTCCCCGGCATCGGCCCCGTCGGGGCGCGCCGCATCGTCCGCGCGCGACGCTCGGGCATCCTCGGCTTCGAGGATCTGGGCCGCCTCAAGGTCGTGCTCAAGAGGGCGCGGCCCTTCCTGACCTGCAACGGCGCCACGGCGCGGGGCCTGCCCCTCGACGCGGACCTGATTCGGCGGAAGGCGGTGGAGGATGCCAGGGGAAGCTCCTACAACCGGACGAGGAGGCAGGCTGAGGGCCAGCTCTCGCTCTTCTGAGGACGCCGTACCGCCCGCCGGCGCGGACCCCTCGCCCACCACGGCGCGCGGCGGCGTGCTGGGCGGCTCGCGGGACGATCGGTCCGCGCCCCCCTTGGCCCCCGGCGCCGTCGGCGGGGCCGTCCGCTCCCTGCAGGAGGCCCTCTCCCACGCCATCTCCTGCGCGGTCGCCTGCGAGCCCACGGCCGAGGGCATCCTCTCGGGCGTGGGGACGCTCTACCTCGCCCACGCCGACCCCGCGCGAGTCCGCCTCGTCGGCCGTGACAGCTGCCAGCCGCGTCTCGGCGAGCAGCTGGTCTCGGGCCCCTCGTGCGCAGCAGACGAGACGGTCGCCCTCGCCCGGCGCGTGCTGCGCGGCTTCGAGCGCCACGTCTCGGAGGGCTGTCCGCGCGCGCGAGCGGGCCGCTGCCCGAGGGGCTGTACCGGCTCGTGCGTTCGACGGGTCCTCTACGCCTGCGCCTCGAGCACGGAGACGGCCCCGGAGGTCGTCCACCGATATCTGAGGCTCGCGTTCGAACGCGGCGGCGTCGTCCGCTCGGCGCTCCAGGACCCTCGCGTCGCCGACCTGCACGCCCTTTCGCTCTCGGTCTCCGGGGAGTGCGAGAGGACGAGGCAGTTCGTCAGGTTCTCCCGCCAGGAGGACGGCTCCTTCGCCGCGACCTTCAGCCCCAGGGACGACACCATCCCGCTCACGAGCAGCTACTTCGCCGCGCGCCTCCTCGACGACCGCTTCTTCGTCCTCGACCCCGTCCACCTCGTGGCTGCCTTCCACCTCCCGGGCAGGCGCGACTGCGGTCTCGTGCGCCTCGACGCCGCCGAGGCGGCGGCGCTTGCCGCCCGCCGCAGCGACGCGCCGGAGGAGGCCTACGTCGAGGCCCTGTGGCGGCGCTTCTACGAGTGCGTGGCCCTACCCGGTCGCGACCGCTCCCAGAGGGGCTACGACCTGCGGACGAGCTGGGTGCCCAAGCGCTTCTGGGCGGGCCTGCCCGAGCTCGCGAAGGCTGCCGCCCAAGGAAGTGGCCTCCCCGCCTAAGCGAGGGTGCCCCTTCCCACTCCGCGGGGCAGCGTGGAGCAGACCCGCGCCTTGCGGACAGAAAGGGCCCCGTCCAGGGACGGGGCCTCTCATCTCCTGCTATGTCCGAGACAGGTTCCCGCTAGTCGAGGTCGCCGAAGTCCTCGCCCGGCGCGGACGCCACGGGGGCGGTCACCGGCTCCACGACGGCCGTGGAGTCCACGTCCGGCGCGGGGACGGATGCCGCAGGGGCAGGCGCAGGCGCGGCGGGAGCGGCCGCGGCGGGCGTCGACTCGGGGAAGACCGCGTCGGCGTCGTCCAGGAAGTGCTGCAGCAGCTTCTTGTACTCGGAGCGGAAGTCCTCGCGCGACTGCTTGAGGCGGTCGATCTCGTCGAGCTCGTTCTGCTTCTCGGCGAGGGCCTGGCGGATGACCTCGCGGGCCTTCTGGTCGGCCTCGTTGCGGATGCGCTCCGCGTTGTCGCGCGCGTCGGCGACGAGCTTGTCGGCGCTCTGCTGGGCGACGATGAGGACCTGGGAGATCTGGCGCTCGGAGACGGACAGGTCGGTGCTCGGCGCGGAGAGCTCCGGCGCGGGGGCGGGCTGCTGCGGCCTCGCCGCGGCCTCGGCCTCCATGTCGGCGACCTGCTGCTGGAGGGCAGCGACCTGGGCCTGCGAGGACTGGAGCTGAGCCTCGGAGTTGTTCAGCCTGCCCTTGAGGTCTGCGATCTTCTGCAGCATGGCATCGACCTCGGTCGAGAGCTGCTCGAGGAAGGCGTCGACCTCATCGGTGTCGTATCCGTGCTTGGAAGGCGAGAACGCAAGTTGTTCGATGTCAGCTGGAGTAATGGCCATCTCAATCCCTTTCGATCCTTATCCGTGCCCCGCCACCGGCGGTTGCGCGTGACACGCGTTAGAGTATACCCACAACGAGTCGCTCGATGAAGTTAAGAACCACCAGGGCGATCACCGGGGAGAAGTCCAGCCCGCCCACGGGCGGGATGAAGCGCTGGAAAACGCCGACGTAGGGGTGCACGATCCTGTCGATCACCGTCGCGACGTCGCCGAGGAGGCCGTCCGGCGAGAAGGGGATCCAGGAGAGAATGCACCAAACGACCACGAGGATCTCGTAGAACTCGAAGAGCCTCATCACGACGTAGGCGAGCGAGACCAACCGTCCCCCCTCCCCTACGCGCCGGCCAGCTCGCGCGTACGCGCGAGCGCGGCGTCGACCGCACCGTACGAGCCCTCGAGGAGGTGGGGCTCCAGGGCGAGGAGGCCGGCCGCGGTGGTGCCGCCGGGCGAGGTGACCTTCTCCATGTAGGCCCTGGGGTGCTCCCCACTCTCGAGAAGCGCCTTGCCCACGCCGAGCATGGTCATCTCGACCATCTCGCGGCAGGCCTGGGCGGGAAGGCCCGCCCGGATGCCGGCCCTGGTCAGGGTGTCGACGAAGAGCGCCAGGTAGGCGGGGCCACAACTCACCACGGCGCCCTCGGCGTCGAGCTGGTCCTCGCGCATGACCTGCGCGCAGCCGAGCGCGGAGAACAGCCCGCGCACGAGCTCCACGTCGGCCGGAGTGGCCGCCTGTCCCGGCGCGATCGCCGTGGCGCCGCTCAGGACCTGGATGAGCAGGTTGGGCATCACGCGGATGACGCGAGCGCCGTCGAGGTAGTCCGCGAGCGTGGAGAGCGTGACGCCCGCCGCGATGGAGACCACGAGCCTCCCCACGAGCTTGTCCGACAGGCCGCCCGCCACCTCGGGCAGCACCTGGGGCTTGACCGCCAGCACGACCACGTCGGTGCCGGCGTCCACGAGCTTCTCGGCGCTCGCGAAGCCGCCGATTCCGAGCTCGGCGAGGGCGGCGAGCTTGTCTGCGCTCGGGTCGCACGCGAACACGTCAGAGGCGTCCATGGCGCCGGAGGCGACCAGGCCGCGCGCGATCGCGCCGCCCATCGACCCCGCACCGACGATGCCCACCGTAGCCTTGATCTTGTCCATTGAGTCCACCTGCCCCTAGCTTGAGACGTCCCTACCGGGAGAGCGTGCCGTCCGCGACGAGCCTGTCGAGGTCGGCCTGCGAGATCTGGATCCCCTCGGGCAGGACCGCGAAGACCTGGTCGCCGACCTGCTGGACCTCGCCCTCGATGCCGAAGGAGAGGCCGAAGCAGAAGTCGAGGATGCGCGTGGCCACGTCACCCGGGGTGTCGGAAAGGTTCAGGAGGACGGGCTGGTTGCCCTTCACGCGCCTCACCACGGCCTGGACGTCGTCGTAGGCGGTGGCGTTCAGGACGTAGGGCGGCAGCTGGCCGGAGGCGTTGCCGCGCGGGGCGGGGCGCGTCGGCACGTCGTCCTGCTCGTAGGCGCTCGACGGACGGGCGCCGTCCTCGCGGCGGTACGTCGGCGCGTAGCTTCCCTCGTCGAGGTTCTGGCCCTCGTAGCTGCTCGGGCCACCGGCGTTGTTGCTCACCGGCTTGCCGGAGCGCGTGTAGACCGAGACGCTCTCTGCCTCGGGACGCGGCGTGTTGCCGAGCAGTCCACTGCCGGCAGGCGCGTCGTCCTGCGCGTCATCGTAGTAGTCGTCCTCGTAGCCGTCGTCGTAGTAGTCGTCGTTGCCGTTGTGCGAGAACCTGTCGCGGATGTTGTCCAGAAATCCCATGGTGCCCTCTTCCTGTCGTGGTCTCTCGGTGGTGCGTCTGTGGTGCATGCGTGGCGTGTCTTTGGAGTGTCTATGGCATGTCCGTGGTGCTTCCGGGTCTCCCCCGCTCGCGGACGTCGTGCGCGGACCCGCGCCCGGGGCCTCCGGGTCGGCGCCCCTACCTGAGCTGGTAGTCGGGGCTGAAGACCGTCCTCCCCAGCCGGACGATGGTCGACCCCTCCTCTATCGCGATCTGGAAGTCGTCGCTCATCCCGCAGGAGAGCACCGGGAGCGCGCGGCCGGTCTCTGCGGCAAGCTCGTCGCGAAGCTCCCTCAGCCCCGAGAAGCTGCGTCGCGCCTCGTCGGGGTCGTTGGCGGGAGCCATGGTCATGAGGCCGAGGAGCTCCATGTTCGGCAGCTCGAGCAGGGAGCCCACCTCCCGCCTCACCTCGTCGGGGGAGAAGCCCGACTTGGACTCCTCGCCGGAGACGTTGGTCTCGACGAGGTAGCGGACGCGCACCCCCTTCGCCTCGGCCCTCTTGGAGATGGCCTGGGCGAGGTGGGCGGAGGAGACCGAGTGCACGAGCTCCGCGTTGCCGAGGACCATGTTGATCTTGTTGGTCTGCAGGTTGCCGATCATGTCGAAGCGGGCGTGCGCCATCTCGGGGCGCGCCTTGGCGGCCTCGACCTTGCGCTTGAGCTCCTGGGGGCGGTTCTCGCCGAAGGCCCGGTATCCCGCCTCCCACGCGAGGGCCACCTCCTCGGGGCCCACCGTCTTGGAGACGGCGAGCAGGCACACCTCGCCCTCGTCCCTCCCGGCGCGCCGGCAGGCCTCGCGGATCCTGTCGAGGATCTCTGCCCTGCGCTCCGCGAGGAACTCCCCGTACTGCTCTGGTGTCTCGTCTACCTGCATCGATGGTCAGCTCCGTCAGTCTGTCCCACGCATGAGCGCGATGGCCCCATGCCTTCCGCAATGGCCCCCCGAGGCGCGGTACGAGAAGAAGCGGTCGGTCTCGGAGGCCGTAGAGCCCCCTACCCAGGCGACGCGCCCGGGGGCAACGCCCGCCTCGTCGAGGGCGCACCCTATCGCCGACGCCAGGTCGAGGTGCCGGCTGCTCGGCTCGATTCTCGCACCGAACTCGTCTCGGAAGCGCCCTATCAGCTCTTCCGAAACCTCGTAGTCACCAGCCCCGACGTGCGGGCCCACGTAGGCCCAGACGTCGGCGACGTCCGCCCCGGTGCGCTCGCACAGCACGCGTGCCGCCTTGGCGGAGATGCGCGCGAGCGTGCCGCGCCACCCCGAGTGGACGACCGCGAAGCCGCCGGGGGCGACGAGCACCACGGGCGCGCAGTCCGCGAAGCAGAGAAGGACCGGCACCCCGGGGACCGTGCAGACCACGGCGTCGGCGCCCTCGGCGGCCTCGGCTCGCACGCGCCCGAGGGCGGCCTCCCCCGCATCGTCGACGACGACCACCCTGTCTCCGTGCACCTGCCGCGGGCATACGAGGCGTCCGAGGCACCCCTCAGCCCCGAGAGCGGCGAGGACGCGCCGGCGGTTCTCGGCCACGAGGGCAGGGTCGTCACCGCACGCGTCCCCGAGGTTCAGCGAGGCGAAGTCGCCTCCGGAGGCGCCTCCCGTGCGCTCCGTGAACGCGAACGTGACCCCGCACGGGCGGCTCCTGTCGCCGAGCAGGGTCACGCCGCGCGAGCCGAACCTTTCGATGAGCGGCCCGGGCATCTGGCACCTACATGCGCGTGCTGCGCTTGAGGAAGTCGGGGATGTCGAAGTCGCGCTCGCCGGAGGACTGGCGAGAGCCCGCGGCGGGACGGGACGCGGGACGCGAGCCGCGCGCGCCGGAGCGGCGGTCGGAGGGAGCGGAGGCGGAGCCGACGCCGGGGTTGGTGACGTTGTCGTCCTTGAAGCCGGTGGCGATGACGGTCACGCGGACCTGGTCGCCCAGGGACTCGTCGACGACCGTGCCGAAGATGATGTTGGCATCAGCGTCGACGTTCTTGGCAACGATGTCGGCCGCGTCGTTGATTTCCTGGATGCCGAGGTCCTTGTTGCCGGCGATGGAGAGCAGGACACGGGTGGCGCCGTCGATGGAGCTCTCGAGCATGCGGCTGGAGATGGCCTCCTCGGCCGCGTCGGCCGCTCGGTTGTCGCCGGAGGCGATGCCGATGCCCATCATGGCCGTGCCGGCGCCCTTCATGATCGTGCAGACGTCCGCGAAGTCGAGGTTGATCAGGCCCGGGACGGTGATGAGGTCCGTGATGCCCTGGCAGCCCTGGCACAGGACGTCGTCGGCCATGCGGAAGGCCTCGAGCATGGTCGTCTTCTTCTCGGAGAGGTCGAGCAGGCGGTCGTTGGGGATCACGATCAGGGTGTCGACGTTGTCGGAGAGGTTCTTGATGCCGGAGGAGGCGTTGGTCGCGCGCTTGCGGCCCTCGAAGGCGAAGGGCTTGGTCACGACGCCGACGGTGAGGGCGCCCACGTCGTTCTTCGCGATGTCGGCGACCACGGGGGCGGCGCCGGTACCGGTGCCGCCGCCCTCGCCCGCGGTGATGAAGACCATGTCGGAGCCGGCGATGGCGGCCTTGATCTCGTCACGGGAGTCCTCGGCGGCCTCGGCGCCGACCTCGGGGACGGCGCCCGCGCCCAGGCCCTTGGTGATGTCGGTGCCGATGTGGACCTTGATGTCGGCGTCAGAGAGGGCGAGCGCCTGCGCGTCGGTGTTGACGGCCACGAACTCGACCCCGCGGATGCCCTCCTCGATCATGCGGTTGACCGCGTTGGTGCCGCCGCCGCCGACGCCGACGACCTTGATGACCGCGAGGTAATTGCTGGGAATCTCGTTCTCGTTCATGGTTCCTCCTTGCTTGGGCGCGGTCCTGGTCGAGCGGCGCCTTGTCACTGCCTGCCTGGTTGGTGCTAACGAGTCTGCGTGCTGCTGCGTTTGGGGTGCGATGGTGGTGCGTTTGTGGTTCGTCTGGGTGGTGCGGTGGTGCTCCGTGCTGGTGCGTTTGCCGAGGCCAAAACCCTCAACCTCAAGTTAACCTCAACGCCTCATGCAAAGCGCGATATATTTGCACAACCAAAAGCCCCGCGTCAACGTTTTTGTCGAAACTATGGATTCCGCAGGTAGATGGCCACAATTCGGGCACGGAAAACCATCAGGCTGAGCTTGAGGTCAAGAGTTTCTGCGTACGTTCGGGCCAGCGTGCGAGCCTCAAGGCCTCGAGGGTTCGAGCCTTCCTCGAGGCTCGGTCGGGCCCTACGTGGGACAGGATCGAGGCTCGCACGGAATCGAGGCCCCCATAGGATCAGGCTCACGCGGAGGCGAGGCGGAGGCGTCGGGGCCGGGCCTACTGCGAGCTGGCGTCGGCAGACGACGACCCCGAGCCCGACGAGGCGGTTCCGTCGTCGTTCACGTCCGCGGGGTCGCCGATCTTGTCCGACCGGATGGAGTCGGAGTAGCTGGAGCCACCCTCGACGGAGCTCCCGGCGGCGCCCGTCCCCTCGCCCACGTTGGGAGAGTCGAGCCTTCGGTAGGCGGGCTTGGAGGGCACGCGGACGTTCACGTAGGTGAGCTCCCCCGGGTACTTGTCGAGCAGCTGGCGCACGAGCGCCTCCTTGGTGTCCACGTTGGAGGCAGCGCCCAGAGACACCTCCACGCCGCTCTTGAGCACGCAGGTGACGCTCTCGGAGTCCTCCACCGAGTAGGAGGCGATCTGATCCTTGAAGCCCTGCGAGAACTGCTCCTGGAAGAGCTCGACGGTCTTGAGGCAGCCGTCCGTCGCCGTGGCGAGCGCGGTGGGCTCCACGGAGCTGGGGGCGTCGGTCACGAGGAGGGCGCCATAGCCCTCCGCGAGGGCGAGCGCCGCGTCGTTGGTGGTCTGGCCGTCGGGCACCGTGAGGTGCACGGGCTCGATCCAGACGTCGTCGGTGCCGAGCAGCCACGCGATGTCGCCCGTGCTCATGGCCACGACCTCGCCGACCGACCTCTCGTGCACCTCGATGCCGAGCCTGTCGGGGAACTCGCGCGTGATGGTCGCCGAGGCGACCCAGGGGCTCCTCCTGAGGTTCTCCTCGACGGCCTGGACGTCCACGTTGAGGAGGGTCGCCCCGCTCTCCACCTTCGCGAGTCGCGCGACCGTGTCCGCGGAGACGTGCTCGGTGCCGGAGACGTCTAAGGACTCGATCGTGAAGGTCGAGGTGTGCGAGAGCAGGGTGACGCCCACCGTGGCGACGACGACGAGGGCCACGACCACGACGAGGGCGATGATGACGCCCCTGAGGAGCCTGCCGCGCCGCCTCTGGTCGCCGGCGGTGAGCCTGCCGGTGGCGGACGGGTCCACCTTGAGGTTGCCCTCGCGGATGCCTCCCTTGGGCAGGCCCCTCCCCTGCAGCCTGCCGGCGACGTCGCCCAGCGAGGAGCCGAGGACGCTCGAGGCGCCCTTCGGGGGGCGGGCCTTGCCCCGCCCCCTGCCGAGACCGCTCAACCTCAGACGAAGGCCCATGTCGTGTCCCCGGAGTTCCCTTGAGCCGCTAGTCGCCGGCGCCCGCGGCGCCCTCGTCGCGCTTTCGCATCTGGGCGATGAAGGCGGGGCCTATCGCGGTCACGTCGCCCGCCCCCTGGGTGATCAGGAGGTCGCCCGGACGCACGACGTCGCAGAGGTGCTCGACGAGCTCCTTGCGGTTGGGGATATAGGAGACGTCCTTGACCTTGCCGCGCTCCTCCACCGAGCTGACGATGGTCTTGCCGGAGACGCCGGGGATCGGCATCTCGCCGGCGGGGAAGACGTCCATCACGATGAGGACGTCGTCCTCGTCGAAGGCATGGCCGAACTGCTCGGCGAGCGCCTGCGTGCGCGAGTAGCGGTGCGGCTGGAACACGGTGACGATGCGCTTGAAGTCGAGGTCGGCCGCCGCAGAGAGGGTCGCGGCGATCTCCGTCGGGTGGTGGCCGTAGTCGTCGACGACCGTGACGCCGTCCACGTCGCCCACGTGCGTGAAGCGCCTGCGGGCGCCCTTGAACTCGCTGAGGGCGCGGGCGGCCGCGTGCACGTCGAGGCCGAGGACGTCCGCCACGGCGATGGCGGCGCAGGCGTTCAGGACGTTGTGGCGGCCGGGGTTGGCGTGGATGGTCACGTCGCAGGTCTCGCCCTTGGGGGTCCTCACGTGCAGCGTGCTCGCGAGCCCGTGGTGGGTGTCGTCCTCGCTGCAGACGTAGTCGTTCCCCTCGTCGAAGCCGTAGGTCACGAAGCGCCTGCCGCTCTTGCGGGCGATTTCGGCGTAGTGGGCGACGTCGCCCATCACCACTACGCAGCCCTCCTCGCCGACGAGGCCCATGAACTTGCAGAAGGTGCTCTCGATGTTGGCGAGGGTCCCGTAGTGGTCGAGGTGGTCGGCCTCGATGTTGGTGACCACGGCCACGCGTGGGTCGAGGTAGAGGAAGGAGCCGTCGGACTCGTCCGCCTCGCAGACGAAGTAGCCGCCGTCACCGTTGCGCCCGTTGGTGTCGTAGCCCTCGACGACCGCGCCGATGAGGAAGGAGGGGTCGAGCCCCATCTTGTCGAGCATCGTGGCGACCATGGAGCTCGTCGTGGACTTGCCGTGGGTGCCGGCGACGGCCACCGTGAGGGCGCCCTCGCCCAGGGCCGCGAGCATCTTAGCCCTCGGCCACACGGGGATGCCCAGCTCGCGGGCGCGCACGAGCTCCGGGTTGGTCTCGGGGATGGCGGTGGAGATGACCACCACGTCGGGCGCCGCCTTGTCGATGTTGTCCGCCTTGTGGCCGACCGAGACCTCGACGCCGGCGGCCTCGAGGTCGCGCACGTAGTGCGACTCCTTGAGGTCGGAGCCGGTGACCTTGCAGCCGCGCTCGTGGAGCACGAGGGCGATCCCGCTCATGCCGGCGCCGCCGATCCCGATGAAGTGGGCGCTCCTGAAGCCCTTGTCGCCAGCGTTACCAGCCATCTCTCCTCCTTCGGCGGGCAGGGCCCGCCAGACTCGCTCCTGCGCCGGGCTGCCGCCCGACGCCTCCGCATCCATGTGCCGGGCACCGAGGTGCCCACTCCATCCTACACGCAACCCGAGGGGGCCTGGCCCCTACACGCCGGGCGCCACGGCGGCCTCGACCTGGTCGGCGAGGGCGAGGGCGGCCCTATCCTGCGCGAGCCCGCGCGCGGCCTCGCGCATCCGGCCCCGCTCCGCGGCGTCGTCCAAGAGCGAGAGCACCTCGTGCGAGAAGGACCCGCCGCCCACCTCGTCGTCCGGCACGAGCACGGCGGCGCCGGCGTCCACGAGGTAGCGGGCGTTCGTCGTCTGGTGGTCGGCCGTCGCCAGCGGATAGGGCACGAGGACCGCGGGCACCGCAAGGGCCGCGATCTCCGCGATCGAGGACGCGCCGGCTCGCGACACCACGAGGTCGGCCGCGGCGAGCGCCTCGCCCATGTTGTCGATGTAGGGCATGACCGTCCAGCGAGCGGCCTCCTCGTCGGTGAGGGCGAGCGACGAGGTCACCTCGTCGTAGAGGTCAGCGCCGGTCGAGTGGACGACGTGGAGGCCGTCCCTCGAGAGGAGCTCGCCCTTGAGGGCACAGACCCCCTCGTTCAGGTGGCGCGCACCGAGGCTGCCGCCGAACACCAGGAGCATCGTCGAGCCCTCGGGCACGCCGAAGGCGCGCCGCCCCTCCTCGCGCGAGGCCGAAATGACGCTGCGCCTCACGGGGTTGCCGGTGACGACGACGGCGGTCTGGGGGCCGACGTGCTCCTTGAACGCCTGGGTCGCCGCGGGGAACGAGACGCACACCGAGGTGGCGTGGGCGGCCTCCGTCCTGTTGGCGAGGCCGGGGACGGAGTTCTGCTCGTGAATCACGTAGGGGACATCGTGCCTGTGGCACCACCTCAGGAGGGGCATCTCCACGTAGGCGCCGAACCCCACCGCCACGTCCGGGGCGCCGGCCTCGGCGAAGTAGGAGCCGAGCACGCGCTCCGCCTTGCGGACGCGCCACAGGGCCGAGACGGCCGTCCAGGGCCTCGCGCGGTCGATGCCGGTGACCCTGATGGGGCGGAAGTCGAAGCCCGCCTGAGGCACGAGCTTGCCCTCGAGCTTGGCCGTCTGGCCGTAGAAGGTCACATGGTGGCCCCTCTGCTCGAGCTCCTCAGCGAGCGCGAGCGCCGGATTGATGTGGCCCGCGGTGCCTCCCGCGGCTATCGCGACCTCGAGCCTATCGCTCACGGTATCCCCTCCTGCCGCGCCTGCCGGAGGCGGGCGCATCGTCTTCGTGCATCCTCAGTCTATCCGCCGCCGAGCCGTCGGGGTCCGCGCTCAGCCAACCTCCACGACCCGCCGACCTCCTTGGGTCCGCCGGGGAGAGAGGCCGCGGCGCGGGCGCGGCGCCGGAGGCCCCCCGGGCCGCCTGCGCGCCCGTCCCGGCGCTGGGCGCAACCGGGCCCGGCCGGAGCGGCGACGAGGCCGAGCCGCGCCGGCCGGCCGCGAGGCGCAGGCGCGAGGAGCGCGGCGTGGCCTCCCCTGCGCTCGACAGCCCCGGGTCCACGAGGTCCGCCACGCCGTAGCGGCCGTCTGCGTCCCAGGCGCCCTCTCCCAAGGGTCCCCCGTCCGCCCCGGCGAGGGACCCCTCGTCCTCGCCCGCCAGGCGCAACCTGCCGCGGCGCCGGTCGTAGACCGTCTCCGGCAGCTCGTCCCTGAGCGAGACCGACCCGATCAGCCCCACGAGCATGAGGCAGGAGATGATCGAGGAGCCGCCGTAGGAGAGGAAGGGCACGGGCTTGCCCGACAGCGGGAAGAAGCCGATGACGCCGCAGACGTTGACCAGGAGCTGGACCCCGATCAGGATCGAGCAGCCCGCCGCGACGAGCCTGCCCCTGAGGTCTGGCGCCTGCTCGGCGATCCTCATGCCCGCCCAGATCATGAGGGCGAAGGCGACGAGGACGCCCACGGTGCCGACGAAGCCCGTCTCCTCCCCCACCACCGCGAAGATGAAGTCGTTGTGCGCCATGGGCAGGTAGGAGTACTTCTGGCGCGAGAGGCCGATCCCCACGCCCGTGAGACCGCCCGACCCGAAGGCGTAAAAGCCCTGGACGAGCTGCCAGCCCGAGCCATAGGGGTCCAGGAAGGGGTTCAGCATGGTGAGGACGCGGGCGCGCGAGTAGGAGTCCCCCATGGCGAGGACCGCCGCGCCGAGGGCGCCCACGGCGAAGCACCCGATGACGAGGGCGGTGTTGACGCCGGCGAGGTAGCCCATGCCCAGCAGGGTGAAGACGAGGATGCCCGTCGTGCCCTTGTCGGGCTGCAGCAAGATCAGCAGCAGCGACAGGCCCACGGCGCCCAGGGCGAGCGCGGCGAAGCGCGCGGGGGTCACGGACCCCTCCTCGAAGAGGCGCACGTAGAGGTCGGCGCCCGTGAGCACGAGGGTGACCTTGGCGAACTCCGAGGGCTGCAGGGTGAAGCCCGCCACCGAGATCCAGCGGGTCGCGCCGTAGGCGTCGGTGCCCGCCGTCGGCGAGAAGATCGCGACGAGGAGGAGCACCGTCACGACCCAGGCCAGCACGAGCAGGCGGCCCCGCCAGACGCGGTAGTCCACCCTCGTCAGGACGACGAGGGCGGCGAGCCCCACCGCCACGAACCTCAGCTGCCGGATGAAGTAGTAGGTCGCGTCGTAGTCCGTCGCCTCGGAGGCGAGCGCCGTCGCCGAGGAGGCGGAGAAGATCATCAGCAGGCCGAAGAGGGTCAGGCCGAAGGCGGAGACGAACAGGACGACCCGGGGCACCATGATGCGCGCGGGGACCCCGTGGAGCCCCCGCGCGAGACGGCCGCCCGTGCCGCCCTGTGCACCCGTCCTGGCAAAGGCGGCCGCCACGCTAGGCGCCCGCCGTCATCTTGTCGCGCACGAGCGCCTTGAAGACGCGCCCGCGCTCCTCGTAGCCCGAGAACTCGTCGAAGGAGGAGCAGGCCGGAGAGAGGAGCACCGTGTCGCCGGGCGCGGCGAGCCGGCAGCCCGCCTCGAGGGCGTCGGCCATGTGCGGGGCGCGCTCTACCACGAGGCCACCCCCCTCGCCGGCGGCGGAGAGCGCCTCGGCGAAGCGCTCGCCGGCCTCGCCGTAGCAGACGGCGGCCCGGCACGAGGAGGCCACCTTGCGCGAGAAGGACGTGAGGTCGCTCAGCTTGTCGTGGCCGCCGAGCAGGAGCACGACCCGGCCCGGCTCGAAGGCGGTGAGGGCCTTCTCCACTGCGTCGACGTTGGTCGCCTTGGAGTCGTTCACGAAGCGGACTCCCGCGACCTCCCCGCAGGGCTCGATGCGGTGCTCGAGCGCGCGGAAGCCGAGGAGTGCGCGGCGCACGTCGGCCGGCGCCACGCCGACCTCGAGGGCCGCGGCGGAGGCCGCGAGCGCGTTCTGGACGTTGTGGTCTCCCCTGATGGCGAGTTCGTCCCTGCGGGCGAGCTCTACCTCGCCCGACTCGAGGCGGACGCGGAGGGCGTCGCCTGCGAGGTAGGCCGCGAGCGGCGAGGAGGGGACGCCGTGCACGTCGAGGTGGCAGACCCTGAGGCCGCGCGCCTCGAGCCGGCCCGCGATGGCGCAGCACCAGTCGTCCTCGACCGAGACGACGGCCAGGTCGCCCGCGTCGAGGTTCGCGAAAATCTTCTCCTTGGCCGCGGCGTAGCGCTCGAGCGAGCCGTGCCACTCGACGTGGTCCGGCGTGATGTTGAGGAGGACGGCGACCCGGGGGTGCAGGCGCGCGGTCTCCTCGAGCTGGAAGCTCGAGAGCTCGGCCACGAACCACGAGCCGGCCGGGCGGTCTGCCACCTGGCTCGTGGCGACGGTGCCGATGTTGCCGACCGTGAGCGCCACGTCGCCGCCGGCGCGCAGGAGCTCGGCCGCGAGGGTCGTCGTGGTCGTCTTGCCGTTGGTGCCCGTGATGCCCACCCAGCGCTCGGGGCTCTCGCGCCAGGCGAACTCGGGCTCGCCGATGACCTCGGCGGCGTGTGCGCGCGCCGAGGCGAGGAAGGGCGAGGACTCGGGGATGCCCGGCGAGGAGACGACGAGGTCGTAGCTGCCGTCGACCTCGTCGGTGCCCACGCGGACGGAGACGCCGGCGGCCTCGAGGGCGCGCGCCGCCTCCCCCATCGTCGACCGCGCCCCGCCGAAGACGGTGACGGAGGCGACCCGGCCCCGCGCCGGGCCCGCCAGGTACTCGGCGACCGCTACGCCGGTCTTGCCCAGGCCGAGCACGCAGACGTCCCCCAGCCACCCGGAAGGCCTGCTCGCGTCCGCACCCGTTGCGCGCGCCTCGCGCGCGGCTTGCTCCTCGCTCATGGAAAGGACCTCCTCGGCCTGCTAGTTGAGCTGGAAGTAGAGGGCGAAGCCCAGCGCGGCGAAGGCCGCGGAGACGATCCAGAAGCGGATGACGACCTTCGTCTCGCTCCAGCCCTTCTTCTCGAAGTGATGGTGGATGGGGGCCATGAGGAAGACCCTCTTGCCGGTCGCCTTGAAGCTCACGACCTGGATGATCACGGAGAGCGCCTCGACGATGAAGAGCATGCCCATCACGAGGGAGGTGACCTCCGTCTTGGTGAGGACGGCCAGGGCCGCGAAGGCCGCGCCGAGCGCGAGCGAGCCCGTGTCGCCCATGAAGATGGAGGCGGGATAGCAGTTGTGCCAGAGGAAGCCGACGAGGGCGCCCGCGATCGCCGCCGCCAGGATCGCCAGGGAGAGCTCGCCGTAGCTGTAGGCGACCATCGCCATCGCGAGCATCACCACGAGCACCGTGCCGCCGGCCAGCCCGTCCAGGCCGTCGGTCAGGTTGACGGCGTTGGAGAGACCCGCCATGAGCAGGAAGACGAAGAGCACGTAGAGCCAGGGGACCCTGACCTCGGCGCCGCCGGCGTGGAAGGTCGACGTGAGCACCCCGAGGTCGACGTCCAGCCCGCCCGGGAACCTGATGATCGGGCTGATCCCCACCCAGTTCACGGCCGCGAGGCAGAAGACGACGGAGATGGTGACGAGGCCGACCATCTTCTGCGAGGGGGTGAGGCCGAGCGAGCGCCTGTGGGCGACCGACTCGATGTCGTCGAGGAGGCCGAGCGAGCCCGTGACGAGCATGGCGAGGACGGCGCAGACGAGGTCTGGCGTCCACTCTGCCATGAGCGCGCAGGTCACGACCACGCCCAGCAGGATGACGACACCGCCCATCGTGGGGGTGCCCTGCTTGACGAGGTGGCGCTTGGGGCCGTCGGCGCGTATCTGCTGCCCGATCTTCTCGTGCCTCATGAGCCTGATGAAGGGGGGCATCGCGAGGACGGTGATGAGGGCGGAGATCCCCATGGAGAGGAACACCTGGTAGGTCGGATAGGCCGGGTTGCCGATGATCATCGGTCGTATACCCCCTTGGCAAACTGGTCGAGCCCCGCGGAGCGCGACGCCTTGACGAGCACGAGGTCGTCCTCGGTGAGGACGGGCGCGATGACGGCGAGCGCGGAGTCGACGGAGTCGAACGACTCGAGCGCGTCCTCCGAGAAGCCCATGGTGCGGGCGGCCTCCGCGACCTGCGCCGCGCCCTCGTCGCCGATCACGACGAGCAGGTCGATCGGCTTGGCGGCCGCATAGGCGCCGATGTAGCCGTGCAGGCGCGCCGACTCCCGGCCGAGCTCGCCCACCTCGCCGAGGACGGCGACGCGGCGCCCCGCGCACTCCATGGAGCACAGGACGTCGAGGGCCGCGGCGACGGAGCTCGGGCTCGCGTTGTAGGAGTCGTCGATCACGCGGGGCCGGTGCGGCCGCTCGACGACCTCCAGGCGCATGTGGGCGGGGCGCATCTCCCCCACCGCCCCGGCGGCGCGGGAGACGTCCGCGCCGAGCTCCCACGCGACGGCCATCGCGTCGAGGAGGTCGGCGACCATGTGCCTGCCGGGGACGTGCAGCCGCGCGTGCGCCCGCGCGCCGTCCGGGAAGGAGAGGTCGGCCTCGGCGCAGCCGTCGCCCGCGACGGAGACCCCCGTCGCGCGGACGTCGGCCGAGGGGGCGGCGCCCACGCGCAGCACGTCCACGCCGGCGGGGGCGCAGAAGCGCTCGGCGATGAAGTCCGTGAAGTCGTCCGCGGCGGAGAGCACGAGCGTGGGGCGCTCCCTCCCCTCGGCCGCCACCATGCCCGAGACGACCTCGGCCTTGGCGCGGGCGATGTTCTCGCGCGAGCCGAGGTTCCCGATGTGGCTCGTGCCCACGTTGGTGACGACGGCCACGTTGGGGCGGGCGGCGTGCGAGAGGCGGGTGAGCTCGCCGGCGTGGTTCATGCCCATCTCCACGACGAGCACCTCCGCGTCGTCGGGCGCCGAGAGCAGCGTCAGCGGCACGCCGAGGAGGTTGTTGAGGTTGCCCTTGGTGGCGTGCACCCTATACCTCGTGCCGAGGGCGCAGGCGAGCATCTCCTTGGTGGTCGTCTTGCCCACCGAGCCCGTCACGCCCACCACGAGCCACTGCGGGTTGCGCTCGCGCCACGCGCCCGCGAGCGCGAGCATGAACGCCGTCCCGTCGTCGTCTGCGGCCCGCGCCACGCAGGACCCGAGGCGGCCTGCGAGCTCGAGGTCGGCGGGGTCCGGCTCCGCGGTGAGCACGACGAGGGAGGCCCCGGCCTCGAGCGCCGCGCGCGCGTAGCGGTTGCCGTCCGTGCGCTCCCCCGCGAAGGCGACGAAGGCGGCGTGGGGCCGCACCTCGCGGGAGTCTATGGTCACCCCCGTGACCTCGGCGGTGCCGTCGCCTTCGAGCAGGGCGGCGCCTGTGGCGAGACAGACGTCCCGTGCGGACATACGCATATGCAACCATCACCTCTCTGCCCTAGGAGCTGGGCTTCACGTCCAGGTCCTGCAGGGCCTCACCCATGATACTCGAGAAGACCGGGGCGGCAGACCCCGAGGCCAGATAGGGCGTCTCGTAGAGGCCCACGTAGACGAGGACCTTCGCGTCGTCGGCGGGGGCGTAGCCCACGAGCGAGGAGAGGTACTTGCCGGCTATGTAGCCGTTCTCGTCGGCCTGCTCGCCCGTGCCGGTCTTGCCGGCGATCTCGTAGCCCTCGACGCGGCCCGCGTACGCCGTGCCCTTGGAGAACACGTCCTTCAGCATGTCCGTCATCTTCGACGCCGTCTCCTCCGAGATCGATTGGCCGGGGCTCGGCCAGTCGAGGTCCTCCCCGCCGACCTTGGTCGCGAAGTGCGGGGTCTCGAGGCGGCCGCCCTCGGGGATCGACCCCATGGCCTTCACGATCTGCACCATGGGCACGGCGAGGCCCTGGCCGAAGGCCATCGATCCCAGGGAGTAGGGCTCGTACTCGTCGAGCGAGCGCACCGAGCCGGCGGCCTCGCCCGGGTAGTCGATCCCGGTCCTGGTACCGAGCTGGAACCTCGCGAGCCCCTCCGAGAAGCGCTCTGCCCCGATGACCTGCTGCGCGAGCATGGAGGCGCCGACGTTGGAGGAGCGCCGCAAGATCTCGCGCGGGGACATGGCCATGGTGGAGGAGCGCCCGTCGTCGTCGCGCACGGTGTCGGAGCCTACCAGGATGGAGGCCGGGATCTGGTAGACGGTGTCGGTGTCGAACAGGCCGGCCTCGATGCCCGTCGCCATCGTGAAGACCTTCACGATGGAGCCCGGCTCGTAGGCGCTGGTCACGAGCTTGAGGCCGAGCCCCTCGTTCGTGACGGTCGAGGGGTTGGAGAGGTCGGCGAGGGGCGTCGAGCAGGCCGCCAGGATGCCGCCCGTCGCGGGGTCGGTGACCATGCAGAGGCCGGACTGCGCCTCGTAGGTCTTGACGCCGGCGACCATCTCCTCCTCGACCTTGCGCTGGATGTCCACGTCGAGCGCGAGGACGACGTCCTGGCCGTCCTTCGGCTCGACGGTCTTAGAGACCCCTCCGGCGATCGGGGTGCCCGTGGCGCCCGTCTCCATGATCATCTCGCCGTCCGTGCCGCCGAGGACGTCGTCGTACTGGAGCTCGAGGCCGGTGAGACCGTTGTTGTCGACGTCGACCATGCCGATGATCTGGCCGGCGACCGAGCCGTAGGGGTAGACGCGCTTGGTCTGCTCGAGGAAGTAGACGCCCGTGTAGCCCTTGTCGGCCAGCTCCTGCCTCACCTGCTCGGCCTTGTCCTTGTCCGCCTTGCGGACGAGGTAGACGAAGGTGGAGTCCTCGCTCAGCTGCTCCTTGTAGGTGGACGCCTCGCCGGAGAACGCCTCCTGGAGGATGAGGGCCTCGGCGGCCGGGTAGTTGACCTCCTTGGGGTTGCAGTAGACGTCGTAGCAGCCGACGCTCGTGGCGAGGACGTTGCCGTTCCTGTCGTAGATGGTGCCGCGCCGGGCCTCGATGACCTGCGAGTTGGTGCGCCTCGCCTCAGCCTGCTCGGCGAGGGCGGGGCCGTCCACGACCTGCAGGTAGAACAGGCGCGCGACCACGACGGCGAAGAGCGCCATCAGGACGCCGAAGACCCAGGGCAGGCCGTGCGCGCCGGGGCCGAAGCCGAAGGGGCCCCTCGGGCCGTGCGCGCTCCCGGCGCCCTCGCCCCCGCGAGGCCGCCTGCGCCCCCCACGCGTATGTCTCTCGTCTCTGCTCACGGCTCAAGCTTACCCTCTCGCGGCGACAGGCGGCCCCCGCAGCGTCGCCTGCGTAGCAACAACATTACCGGGGACCGGTGTCGGGCAGGCCTCCGCCTGCGCCCCTGGGGCGGACCGCCTAGGACAGCGCCTCGTCCTCCGTGGAGTAGACCATGCCGAGGTTCTGCGTGGCGATTCTCCTGATGCGGTCCTTGCTGGAGAGGAGCGACCGCTCGACCTGGAGGTCCGTGTTGGTGGCCTCGGCCTCGCCGATCGACTTCTCGAGGGCTGCGTTGCCCTGCATGAGGTTGACCGTGCCCACGGTGAGGGCCACGCGCACGCAGCCCACCGCGAAGACGACCATGATGGCGCAGACGACGAGCCTGACGCGCCGCCAGAACTCGGGGGCGACGCCCCTGCGGGCGTCGGCGTCGAGGTGGCCGCCCTCGACGACAACGAGGGGGGCCCGGCGGCGCCGGTCAGCGCGGTCCGGCGCCGCGCCCGTGGCGAAGGCGCCGCCCGTGAGATCGTATGCCTCTTGTGCCTGGTTCAACATGCCTGCCCGTCCCCCTGGATGCTTCGATGCGGTGCTGCGATGGTGGTGCGTTTGAGCTGCGTGGTGGTCCTACGTGGTGCGTGATGGTGCCTTGAGGCTTCGTTTGTCGTGCACTCGGCCGAGGCCGTTGGTGCCTATGGCTGCGCGACGTCGAGCTTGACCGCCACGCGGACGAGGGCGCTCCTCGCGCGCGGGTTCGAGGCCACCTCCGCCTCGTCGGCGGTGAGGGGCCGCCTGGTCCTCACCTCGACGATCGGGACGTGTCCGCAGACGCACACGGGGAGGTCGGGTGGGCAGGTGCAGCCCTGGGACAGCTCGCCGAAGACGTGCTTCACGATGCGGTCCTCGAGGGAGTGGTAGGAGATGACGCAGATGCGCCCGCCGGGGTTGGCCCAGCGCACGGCGGCCCTGAGGCCGCGGTCGAGGGAGTCGAGCTCGTGGTTGACCTCGATGCGCAGGGCCTGGAAGGTCTTGCGCGCGGGGTGTCCCCCGTGGCGCCGGTCGCGCGCGGGGATCGCGCGCTTGACGACGTCGACGAGCTCGAGGGTCGTCCGGATCGGCGCGCGCTCGCGGGTGCGGACGACCTGGCGGGCGATGGCCCTGGCGTGGGACTCGTCGCCGTACAGGCGCAACACGCGCGCGAGCTCGGCCTCGTCGTAGGTGTTGACCACCTCGGCGGCCGAGAGCGGGTTGTGCTCGGGGTCCATGCGCATGTCCAGGGGGGCGTCCTCGTTGTAGGAGAAGCCCCTCTCGGCCACGTCGAGCTGCGGCGAGGAGACGCCGAGGTCGAAGAGGAAGCAGTCGACGCCGGGCACCTCCGCCTGGACGAGAAGGTCGTCGAGGTCGCCGAAGTTGCCCTCGAGGAAGGCGTGGCGCGCGCCGGGGACCTCGCGCGCGAAGCGCTCCGTCGCGGCGGCGAGGGCGCGCTCGTCCTGGTCGATGCCGATGGAGAGCCCCGTTGGCGCGACGCGGCGGGCGAGCTCGACCGAGTGGCCGGCCCCTCCGAGCGTGCAGTCGCAGACGACCTCCCCCGGCCTGGGGTCCAGCTGTGCGAGGACTTGCCCGAGCATGACCGGTATGTGCTTGAACTCAGCGTCCAACCCCGGGCCCCCTAGTCCCCGTCGCCAAACATGAGGCTGTCGATCTCCTCGAACCCGCCGGCGTGCAGCGCGTTCCAGCTGTCGGTGTTCCAGACCTCGAAGTGGTCCTGCGCGCCCACCACCGTGACGTCCCTCTCCAACCCCAGGCGCTTGCGCGCCGCGGGGTCCGCGGCGTCAAGCTTCCCCAGGGCTATGCGCCCCGCGGAGTCGATGTCCACGGTGACGGCGCTGCCCGTCAGGAGGAGCCTGAGCCGGACGTCGTCGCGGCTCCGGGGGTTGAAGTGACCGCCGTCCTGCTCGAAGAAGCTGTCGACCCAGTCCCTGAAGCCCTCGGGGGTGAACCCGTAGAGCGAGCTCTTGAGGGGGATGAGGCAGACCTGCTCGCCGAACTCCTTGCGGTAAGCTGCGGGAAGGGTAAGGCGTGCCTTGGCGTCCAAGTTGTACTGCTTGGATCCCGTCAGGTACATCTCACACCCCCTCCCGTGGCCGAACACCCACCCCGTGAGCGCGTGTGAAGAACTATAACACCTAGCCCCACCCTCCTCCACTTAGCCCCCCGAAGGGGTGGGGCGAAGGGTCCCGGGACCGAACGAGGGCAGGCTTCGCCCCTACCAGATGTGGGGTCGACGGCGCTGCGGGAAGCACAAGAGCACAGGTGGCCCGAAAGGCGGGACCAGAACGAATTGTGGAGGCGCTATGTCGACACGGAGGGGGAACTGTGTGGGGCCCTCACCTGCGCGTTTGACAAAATTATAGCGTTTACCTGCGGTTTTCTAGTGCGAGAAGAACCTCGCGCAAGGGGCGCGCACGAAAGCCGCCAGGGTGGGACAAGCCCCTTCGAACATGCATCGAACAGAGCCGGAGGTTCGGGGCGGCGCGGGGCCTGGGGGCGGGGCGCCCGGGTGGGAGGCCGTCCCACCACGGGGGCGTCCGGAAGGTGGGAGGCCGTCCCACCACGGGGGGTCCGGTGGCGCGGGGCGCCCGGCGCAGGCGCGGCCTAGCCCCTGGCGCGCGGGTGCGCGGTGAGGTAGTCCCAGCGCACGTGGGTCCTGTCCACGTGCGAGTAGATCTGGGTCGTCTGGATGCTCGAGTGCCCGAGGAGCTCCTGGACGACCCTCAGGTCCGCCCCACCCTCGACCAGGTGGGTCGCGAAGCTGTGGCGCAGGGTGTGGGGATGGAGCCCCTCGATCCCCGCCAGCCTGCCGTAGCGCTCGCAGATCGCGTGCACGGACTGGCGCGAGATCCTCGTCCCGCGCACGTTGAGGAAGAGCGCCGCACAGGCGCCCGACCTGTCGAGCGAGGGCCTGCCCGAGGCGAGGTAGGACGAGACGGCGCCGGCCGCCGTGCCCAGGAGCGGCACGACCCGCTCCTTTCCCCCCTTCCCCCACACGCGCACGAGCCCCTCCTCGGGAAGCAGGCTGGAGACGTCGAGCGCGCAGAGCTCGGAGGCGCGCAGCCCGCAGCCGTAGAGGACCTCCAGGATCGCGCGGTCGCGCGCGCCGGCGGGCGTGGGCGGGAAGGGCTGGTCGAGCAGGCGCGCCGCCTGGTCGATCGTGAGGACGTCGGGCAGGCGGCGCGGCTTCTTGGGGAGCGGGACGTCGGCAGTGGGCTGCGAGGGCGCGATCTGCTCGGCCACCATGAAGCGGTGGAAGCTCTTGGCCGAGGAGAGGGCACGCTCGAGGGAGGCGGGAGCGAGCCCCAGGGAGGAGAGCTCGGCGAGGTAGTCCTCGACGTCGGCGCGAGACACCTCGCCGGGCGCGGTCACACCGCGCCCGGCGAGGTAGGCAACGTATCTCCTGAGGTCCCTCCCGTACGCCTCGACGGTGTTCGCGGAGGCGCCCCTCTCGACCGCGAGGTAGGAGAGGAACTCCCCCAGCGCGGCCTCGAGGTCCAAGGCGCTAGTCCTCGGGCACGACCTGGTGGCGGTCGCAGCCCTCGTGCCTGGCGATCGAGGCGCGCACGAACTCGCGGAACAGCGGCGCGGGCTTGGTCGGGCGGCTCTTAAACTCGGGGTGGGCCTGGGACGCGACGAACCAGGGGTGCACGTCCTCGGGCAGCTCGACCATCTCGACCAGGCGGTCGTCGGGAGAGAGGCCCGAGATCACGAGGCCGGCGTCCTGGAGCTGCTTGCGGAAGGCGTTGTTCACCTCGTAGCGGTGGCGGTGGCGCTCGTAGACGAGGTCGGCGCCGTAAGCCTCGCGCGACAGCTCGCCCACGACCTTGCAGGGGTAGGCGCCGAGGCGCATGGTGCCGCCCTTGTCATCGATGTCCTTCTGGTCGGGCATGAGGTCGATGACGGGGTACTCGCAGTCGGGCGCGAACTCGGTGGAGTTGGCGCCCGGCATGCCGGCGACGTTGCGGGCGAACTCGCTGACAGCCACCTGCAGGCCGAGGCAGACGCCGAGGTAGGGAACCTTCTCGACGCGCGCCTTGTGAGCGGCGAGAATCTTGCCCTCGACGCCGCGACTGCCGAAGCCGCCGGGGACGAGGATGCCGTCGGCACCCGCGAGGGCCTCGTCGACGTTGGACTCGGTGAGCTCCTCGCCGTCGACGAGGGTGATGTTGACGTGACGGCCGTAGTAGACGCCCGAGTGGTGCAGCGCCTCGATGACGGAGAGGTAGGCGTCGGGCAGCTGCGTGTACTTGCCGACGACCTTGATCTCCGTGACGTCGGTGCGCTTGTTGGAGCTGTGCATGCGGTCGGTGAAGGCGTCCCACTCGCTCATGTCGCTCGTCCTGGGATCGAGGCCGAGCTTCTCGCAGACCTTGACGTCGAAGCCCTGGGAGGCGAGGTGCTGCGGGACGTCGTAGATGGAGGGGCAGTCGGAGTTCTCGAAGACGCAGCCCTCGTCCACGTCGCAGAAGTGGGCGATCTTGGCCCTGATCGAGGCGTCGACCTCGTGGTCGGAGCGGCAGACGATGAAGTCGGGCTGGATGCCCATGGAGCGCAGCTCCTTGACGGAGTGCTGCGTCGGCTTGGTCTTGACCTCGTGCGCGGCCGCGATGTAGGGGACGAGGCTCACGTGGATGACGAGGGTGTTGCCGGCGCCCTTCTCCTTGCGGAACTGGCGGATGGCCTCGACGAAGGACTGGCCCTCGATGTCGCCGATGGTGCCGCCGAGCTCGGTGATCACGACGTCGGCCTGGGTCTGCTCCTCGATGCGCAGGAAGCGGCCCTTGATCTCGTTGGTGACGTGCGGGATCACCTGGACGGTGCCGCCCAGGAAGTCCCCGGCGCGCTCGCGGGAGATGAGGGACTGGTAGATCAGGCCAGTGGTGAAGTTGGAGGCGCGCGTGAGGTTCTCGTCGATGAAGCGCTCGTAGTGGCCGAGGTCGAGGTCGGTCTCCTTGCCGTCCTCGGTCACGAAGACCTCGCCGTGCTGGAAGGGGCTCATGGTGCCCGGGTCCACGTTGAGGTAGGGGTCGGCCTTCTGCATCATGACCTTATAGCCGCGGGCCTTGAGCAGGCGGCCGAGCGAGGCTGCCGTGATGCCCTTCCCGAGGGAGGATACGACGCCACCGGTTACGAAGATGTGCTTTGTCATGTGGGGGCCTTCCCGTAGTGAACCTACCTTTTCTACGGGTCTCGATTCTAGCGCCTCGCGGCCCCGGCCGGACGTTCGCACACCAACTGGCCATAACATTCCGCAGCCGGCGGAGGGGAGGCGCGCACCGAGGGGCGGCCCTGCCTACGAGCTCCCCCCAAAGGCCCGCTCGAGCATCTCCGCGGCGTGCTCGAGCGAGGTCGGCGAGGTGTCGCCGGAGAGCATGCGGGCGACCTCCGCCACGCGCTCCTCGCCCGATATCTCGCTCAGCGTCGTCTCGGGGACGTCCCCTCCCGACTTGGTCACGAGGTAGTGGGCCTGGCCCATGACGGCGACCTGGGCGAGGTGGGTGACGACGATGACCTGGTGGGTCTTGGCGAGGCGCGCGAGCACCCTCGCGAGCGCCACGGCCGTGGAGCCGCCCACGCCGGCGTCCACCTCGTCGAAGACGAGCGTCTCCGTCCCGTCCGCCTCTCCCAGTACGACCTTGCAGGCGAGCATCACGCGCGAGATCTCGCCGCCGGAGGCGATCTTGCGCAGCGGGCGGGCGCTCAGGCCGGCGCCGGGGCGGTACATCAGCTCCACCCTGCTCGGGCCCTGCTCGCCCCACTGCGCGCGCGGCAGGCGCTCCATCTCGATCAGGAGCTGCGCCGAGCCCATCTCGAGGAGCGACATCTGCTCCGTCACGGCGCCCGCGAACCTGGGGGCCGCCTCCGCGCGCACCCGGTCGAGCTCGTCGGCCTTCTCCGCCAGGCGCGCCTCCGCGGCGTCGAGCTCGCGCCGGGCGCGCTCGAGCAGCTTGTCCCCGTCGCTCGCCGCGGCGACAACCTCGCGGGCGCGCTCCCTGCGCTCGCAGACGTCCTCCATGCGCGGTCCGTAGGACCTGAGAAGCCCCTGCAGCGCGGCCATGCGCTCCTGCATCCGCCTCAGGTCCTCCGGCTCGAACTCCACGGAGTCGGCGTAGTCGCGCAGTCCCGCCGCCGCGTCCTCCATCTCTATGAGCGCACCCTCGACCTGCCTCACGAGGGGCGACAGGTCCTCGTCGTAGCGCTCGGCCGCCCTCAGCTCCGAGAGCGCCGATGAGACAACGTCCTCCACGCCCCCATCGCCCGTCAGCGCCTCGTGGGCGCCACGCGCGGCCGAGACGAGCGCCTCGGCGTGCTCCGCCTTGGGGAGCAGCTCCTCGATCCTCTCGAGCTCGCCCTCCTCGGGCGCGACCTCGTCGATCTTGCGGACGACGAAGGACGCCTCCTCGAGGCGGTCGGCGGCCGACCGGGTCATCTCGCGCACGCGCTCGAGCTCGGCCGCGGCGGCACGCGCCTCGGCGAGGGCGACGCCGTACTCCTCGCGGGCGCGGGCGGCCCCCTCGCCCGTCCAGGCGTCCAGCAGCTCGACGTGCGCCTGCGGCTGCAGGAGCCGCTGGTGCTCGTGCTGCCCGCACAGGTCGATGGTCCTCCCCACGCCCTCCGCGAGCTCGCGGACGGAGGCCATGCGGCCGTCTATGCTCACCCTTCCGTGACCCTGTGCGGAGACGCGCCGCGAAACGACCGTTCCGTCCGGGTCGTCTGTCCCCCGAAGGAAGAAGCGCCCCTCCACGCTCAGGGCGTCTGCGCCCTCGCGCACTGCGGAGGCGTCCGCGCGCTCCCCCATCAGCAGCTTGATGGCCGACAGCAGGGCGCTCTTGCCCGCGCCGGTCTCGCCGGTCAGGACGGTGAGCCCCTCGTGGGGCCTGAGCGTGGCGTCCCTGATGAGCGCTACGTTGCTCACGTGCAGCTCGTCGAGCATCACTTGCCCGCCTCGCCGTAGAAGACGCGCGAGACGGAGGCGTAGAAGCTCCGCGCGCTCTTGTCGAGCATCAAGACGTCGCCCGGCCCGCGCCGGCAGCTGGCGTGGAGGAGCGTATCCCCCTCCCCCACGGGCTGGCCGTCCGCGAATATGCAGCGCTCCGCCGGGCGCTCCGGGCTCATGGAGACCTCCACCACGTCCGCGGGCGAGGTCAGGAAGGCGCGCGCCATGATCGTGTGCGGCGCCACGGGAACGCAGACCATGCCGGAGAACTCCGGCGTCACGATGGGCCCGCCCGCGGCGAGGGCGTAGCCGGTCGAGCCGGTGGCCGTGGAGACCACGAAGCCGTCCCCGCGCAGCTTGTCGATGTGGTTGCCCGTCACCCAGACGTCGAACTCGATGATGTCCCCGCGGCCGCCACGCGAGATGGACATCTCGTTCAGGGCGAACGCGTGGCGGGTGACGCAGCTGCCCTCCGGCGTGAGGAAGGTGGCCTCGATGTCGAGCGTGGAGCGATGCGAGACGTGCATCCTGCCCGCGAGGGCGCTCTCCACGACCGCGTACAGATCGACGGGCTCCGCGCTCGTGAGGAAGCCGAGGTGCCCGTAGGAGACCCCCACGATCGGCACCTCCGTGTAGCCGACGACGTTGGCGGCGCGCAGCAGCGTGCCGTCCCCGCCGAGGGAGACCACCAGGTCGAGGCCGGCCGGGTCGTAGTCGTCCATCTGCTCGAGGCGCTTGTCGGGCAGCGTGTCCGCCTCCACGCCCTGGTCCCCCAGCCACCGCGCGAGGCGCTTGGCGTCCTCCAGGGCGTCCGGACGGGTGTAGTTTGGAACCAAGAGAACCTTCACGGACACCAACTCCCCCTCGCGTGCGACATCGGGGATAGAGTCTAGCACGGCTCCCCCCGGCGAGTCACGAACTGGCGTTCGCAATTCCCCGAACTGCCGCGCGACGCCCGCGGACGGCCGCCTAGCGCGGCTCGCGGCCGTCCGCGCGCACGACGGCGCCCTCCCCCACCACGCGCGCGAGCTCCTCGGCCCCGAGGCCTCGCGAGGCGGCGGCAGGCGCGCGGACGCCCAGCAGGAGGTACTCGACGTTTCCCTTGTGCCCCGTGATAGGAGAAGGACAGGCCCCCCGGACGGAGAGCCCCGCCTCCGCGAAGGCCGAGGCGACCCGCTCGAGCGCGGCGAGGCGGACGGCGGGGTCGCGGACGACGCCGCCGGCTCCGACGTCTTCCCGCGCGGCCTCGAACTGCGGCTTCACCAGGGTGAGGAAGGCGCCCCCGGGAGCGAGGAGCCTCAGCACCGACCCCAGCACCGCGAGCACGGACGTGAAGGAGACGTCGCAGACGGCCAGGTCGATCGTGCCCTCTCGCTCGGGGGTCGGCACGTCCACGATGTTGGTCCGCTCGAGGAGGGTCACGCGCCCGTCCTGCCTGAGGCCCCAGTCGAACTGGGCGTAGCCCACGTCGACCGAAAGGACGCTCGCCGCGCCGTGACGCAGCAGGCAGTCGGTGAAGCCACCCGTCGAGCAGCCGACGTCCAGGCAGGCGAGGCCCGTCGGGTCGACGTCGAAGGCCGCAAGGCCTCGCTCGAGCTTGAGACCGCCGCGGCTCACGAAGCCCTTCGCCCCCCGGACGTGGAGCTCGACGCCGCGCCTCACGCGCTCGCCCGCCGAGGTGAGCCGGCGCCCCTGCGAGGAGACCTCGCCCGCGAGGACCGCGCGCAGCGCCTCGTCGGTCGTGGCGAAGTACCCCTGGGCGACGAGCTCCTCGTCGAGGCGGCGACGCCCCTTGCCGGCGACGCCGCGCAAGGAGCTACGCCCCCGCGTGCCCATCCGGAGCGTCCCCCTCCTGGGCGGCTCGCCCGGTCGCGGCGGCGGCTGCGCCGTCCTTCTCGGACTCCCCCTCGCGAGCGGGCGTGCCGGCATCCGCGGCGGCCCCGGGGGCGGAGGCGGCGACCTCGCGGTCGCTCAGCTCGCTGACGTCCACGAGCTCGACCGCGCGCGAGCCCAGGCCTATGGCCTCGTCGAGGAGGTCAAGCGACTGCTCGAGCGAGACGTCCTTGTCCCTGACCTCGGCTACGATCCTCTCGAGGCGCGAGGTGATCTCGTCGAAGGAGTCGTAGGCGGAGGCGTCGAACTTGGCCATCGCTACTCCCAGGACCCTTCGCCCTCGTCGAAGGACGCGGGACGAAAGACCTCGAAGCCGTCGTCGCCGGCCTGCGGGCGCGCCCCCTCGGGCGCGGCGGGCGAACCCTGCCCGCCCTCGACGCCGGCACCCTCCGCCTCGGCAGCGCGCTCGGCCTCCTCGGCCGCCGCACGCTCCGCCGCGGCGCGCTCGGCCTCCTCGCGGCGCCGGCGCTCCTCCTCGTCGAGGCGCTCGCGCTCCCTCGTCGCGTCGCCCACGACGTCCTCGCCCGCCTCGATGCGGTCGGCAATGCGCCCGAGCACGCCGTTCACGAAGCGCGAGGACTCGTCGGTGCCGTAGGCCTTGGAGAGCTCGACGAACTCGTCGATCGTGATGGGGACGGCGACCTCGTCCACCTCGAGCATCTCGTAGGTGGCGAGGCGCAGGATGTTGCGGTCGACCGCGGGCATGCGCGGGACGGTCCAGTGCGTCGACGCCTGCGAGATGATGACGTCGAGCACGGGCAGCATCTCCCCCGCGCCGCGCGCGTCCGCCTCGCCGAAGGGGTCGAGCGGGCCGTCGGTGATGGCGTACTCGCCCGAGAGCACCTCGTCGACCGTCTTGCCGGTCGCCTCGGCCTGGAACAGGACCTGCAGCGCCTGGCTGCGTGCGAGCGTGCGCCCGCCGAATCTCTTGTTAGCCACTCTGGAACTACTCCTTGGGGAAGACGAGGCTGTCGATGCAGACGTTGACGGCGCCGACCTCGACGCCGACCTGCTCCTCGACGGCGGAGGCGACGGCGGAGCGCACCTCGTCCGCTAGCTGCGTGAAGGGATAGCCGTAGAAGACGGAGACGTGGATGGTGACCTCGAGCCTGCCGTCGGCCACGACGCACTCGACCGCGCCCTCGGGGGCGGTGCGCTTCTGCGTGAAGACGGAGATGAGGTTGGAGGCGATGTCGTTGCCGCCGACGCTGGCGACGCCCTCGACCTTGCTCGCGGCGAGGGAGACGATGGTGGACACGACGCCCTTCGAGACACCGATGCCGGAGATGACGATCTCGTTCGAATCCATGGAACTTCCTTTCGCGAACGACGAGAGGCTTGGTAAGGTCCGTCCGTACACTCCGTCAAGTATAGACGTTCCCCGCACGCGCGACCCGTCCGGGCGCGCGTGCGGGACGACGCGCGGCACGAGAAAAGAAAAGCCGCACCGCAGGTCTCTGCGGCGCGGCATGGCTCTCTCTGGGCTGTCGCTACACGCGGGAGACGAACTTGCCGGTGCGGGTGTCGACCTTGATGACCTCGCCCTGGTTGAGGTACATCGGGACCTGGACGAGGGCGCCGGTCTCGATCGTCGCGGGCTTGGTGCCGCCCTGGACGGTGTCTCCCTTGAAGCCGGGGTCGGTCTCGGTGATCTCGGCCTCGATGAACATGGGCGGCTGGACGCCGATCAGGTCGGTGTCGGCGTAGAGCAGCTGGCAGGTGTCGTTCTCCTTGAACCAGACCGCGTTGTCGCCGATGAAGCTGGTGTCGACGGGGATCTGCTCGAAGGTCTCGGGGTCCATGAAGTAGTACGCGGCGCCGTCGTTGTAGAGGTACTGCATCTCACGGGTGATGAGCTGCACGTTCTCGAACTTGGTGCCCGCGTTGCAGGTCTGGTCGATGACGCGGCCGCTCTTGAGGTCGCGGATCTTGTAGCGGACGAAGGCGCCGCCCTTGCCGGGCTTGACGTGCTGGAACTCGACGATCGTGTAGATCTTGTCCTTGATCTTGAGACCCATGCCGTTCTTGAAGTCTGCAGTGCTGATGGTAGCCAATGGACTCTCGCTTTCTCGAACGCCCGCATGCGGGCGACAGTCATGTGCGGTGCGCATTATAGCCCCCGCGCCGACCATCGCGCCGCCAGCCGCCGCGATTCACAGAGCCAACAGCAGCGAGGCCCAGCTCGCGGCGGCCGGGAGCCGGGCGCCAGCGGCCCTTGGCGCCTAGTAGCCGCCGAGGAACAGCCGCTTGATGCCGAGCCCCATGACCTGCAGGAAGGTGGGCGACCTCTGGAGCCTGTCCTCGGGGACGTGGCCCCTGAAGGAGCGCAGGGTGCGCTTGTTGTCCCTGGTGGAGAAGGAGAAGTGCCCGTTGCTCCTGGTGAAGATGGCGAAGCGCGAGATGAGCCTGCCGCCGAACATCACCGACGCCGCGACGTAGTCGACCTCGTCCCAGGGGATCTGGATGTAGTCCTCTGGGTTGCGCTCGTTGTAGAACTCGACGGCCCGGTCCCCGACCAGCAGGTCGCCGTACGTCGTGAGCCCCTGGAAGGAGGTCGCCTTGATCGTGAGCTCGACCTTGGTGTTCTGTGATTGTGCCATCTGGCCCGCCTCCTTGTCTTAAAGCCGAAGGGGCCGCACCCGGCCCCGGTGCGAGGCACCGTAGAGGCTACTAGGTGCGGCCCCCAGCGTCCAGCCCCGGGGCCGGGCGCGCCTGAGGTAGATGCGCTACATGAACTTGAAGAAGCGGCCGATGATGCCCACGCCGAACAGGGCGAGGATGATGGCGATCGGCGAGACCTTCTTCTTCAGGAGGTGGCAGCACAGGAGCGTGAGACCGAGCGCCGCCAGGCCGGGGATCAGGGAGTCGAGGTTCTGCTGGAGCGTGGTCACCTTGTACTCGTCCAGGCCGTTGACGCCGAGGCTGGAGTACTGCGTGAGCGCGCTCTTGATGCCCGCAGCGTCGCCGGTGATCTTGGACCAGTCGATGAAGGCGCCCTCGGACTGCTTGACCGTGGAGACGATCGGCGTGAAGGAGATGGACACCCACCGCTCTACCAGCGCGCCGATGATGAACATGCCGAGGATGGAGGCGCCCTCCGTGATCCTGCCGAGCATGCCGCCGGAGAGGTCCTTGGTGATCTCGGTGCCGACGCGGTAGCCGAACTCCTGCGTGTACCACAGGAAGGCGATGCGGATGATGTTCCAGGCGATGAAGAACAGCAGCGGGCCGACGATGCTGCCGGCGAGCGCGAGCGACGCACCGAGAGCGCCCAGGATGGGTCGGATGGTGAACCAGAAGACCGGGTCGCCGACGCCGGCGAGCGGGCCCATCATGCCGACCTTGACGCCCTGGATGGCCGCGTCGTCAATCGGCTCGCCGTTGGCGCGCTCCTCCTCGAGGGCCAGGGTGACGCCGATGACCGGCGCGGAGACGTAGGGGTGCGTGTTGTAGAACTCGAGGTGGCGCTTGAGGGCGGCTGCGCGGTCCTCCTTGGTGCTGTAGAGCTTCTTGATCGCGGGGATCATGGCGTAGCACCAGCCGCCGTTCTGCATGCGCTCGTAGTTCCACGAGCCCTGCAGGTACTGGTGGCGCAGGCACACGGCCCTGCGGTCGCCCTTGGAGAGGGTGATCCTCTTGGGGTCCTTCTCGGTGGTCTTGTCGGAAGTCTCTTCTGCCATCGTGCTCACTCCCCTTCCTACTCGTAGTCGTCCAGGATGTCACCGAGCGGGTCGCCGCTGCCCGCGGCACCGCCGTTCTGCGTGGCGAGCTCCTTGAGGCCGAGGTAGATGAGGGCCAGGGAGAGGCCGATGACGCCGAGGGCGATGAGCGTGAGGCCGGACAGGGCGGCGAGGACGAAGCCGAGCGCGAAGAACGGCCAGGTCTCCTTGGTGGCCATCATGTTGATGACCATGGCGTAGCCGACCGCAGCGACCATGCCGCCGCCGACCTGCATGCCGCCGGACAGCCAAGCGGGCATGGCGCTCAGGACCGCGGTCACGGCGTCGACGGGGATGAAGCACAGCGCGGTCGCGGGGATGGCGATGCGGATGCCCTGCAGGCAGATGGCGAGGACCTGCCAGACCTCGATGGCACGGAAGTCGGCGCGCTCGGCCGCGGCGTCCATGGCGTGGACCATCGGGATGGCGATGGTGCGGCAGAGCATCGTGAGGAAGAGGCCGGCGACGGACAGCGGGATGGCCAGGGCGATCGAGGTGCTGATCGCGTTGGTGGGGTCCTGGTTGCCGTTGAGCGCGAGGGCCATGAGGATGGCGGACGCGACGGAGGCGAGGGCCGCGTCGGGCGCGACGGCCGCGCCGATGTTGGCCCAGCCGAGGGCGATCATCTGCAGGGAGCCGCCGAGCATGATGCCCTCGGTCGGGTGGCCCGTCACGATGCCGATGAGCGTGCAGGCCACCAGCGGCTGGTGGAACTCCCATTCGTCGAGGATGCCCTCCATGCCGGCCAGGAACGACACGATGAAGACGAGCAGGATGGTGATTGGCGACATGAGTTTCCCTCCTTCTTTCTCCTTGGCCCTTAGGCCATGTTCTTAGCCTTCAGAAGCGCCCAGATGTCGTCGACGTGGTCGGACGGCACCTTCTGGACGTAGAAGTGGGTCCCGTTGTCGCGGATCGCCTTGAGCGTCCTGACGTCGTCGGCGTCGCAGGCGATCGCCTGGTTGATGACGGTCTTGCCCTGGGAGGCGGCCATGGAGCCGATGCAGACCTCCGGAAACTTGACGCCGCCCTCCTCCGCGCGCAGGAGGTCCTGCGGGTTCTCGAAGAGGATCATCGCCTTGGTTGCGCCGAACCTGGGGTCCTTGTCGACCTGGACCAGCTTGCTGATGGGGATGACGTGTACGTGGACTCCGGGAGGCGCGGCTTGGATGATCATGTTCTTGCGGAGCTCGTCGTGGGCGACGCCGTCGGAGACGACGAGGATGCGGTCGGGCTGCACCTGCTTGGTCCACGCGGTCGCCACCTGGCCATGGAGCAGGCGGGTGTCGATGCGGACGTAGGCGTACTTGATGTGCCCGTCGCCCAGGACGGTCCCCTCGGGGATGGCGGCGCCGGACGCGGCGACCGGCGCGGGGGCGGCCACGGTGGCGGCCTCCGCGGGCTCGAGCTCCTCGGGCTTGACCTTGATGCCGCCCCTGGAGTCGGCGAAGATCTCCTGCATGACGGCGACGGCAGTGTCGGCGCCCATGCGAGACCCGTAGGCCGAGACGAGCATCGGCAGGTTGAGGCCGGTTATCGCGACCCAGTCCTTGTGGCCCTCCTCCGTGATGAGGCGGGAGACCTGGTTGAAGGGGGTGCCTCCCCACAGGTCCACCAGGAACAGCACGTGCTCCTGGTCCGAGAAGGTGGAGATCGCGTCAAGCAGCTTCTGGTGCATGTCGTCGGGGCCCATGTCAGGCGTCAGGACCACGGCCGCCACGTCTTCCTGCGGACCGAAGATCATGCTTCCCGACTCCTTGATGCCCTCGGCGAACCTGCCGTGGCTGGCGAGAACTATGCTGACCATCCAACTTCCTCCTTTGCTAACCTTCTGCGTCCGACAGAAACTTGTGAACCGTAGAGGCTCCATAACCGAAACACGTTATCTCTACAAATTCACCACTCACGCAGTATACGACAGATTCTAAACAGCGTTTGTGACAAGGCCCAGCGACCCCAAGGTTGCGGTTTGCGCACCTAGGATGGCTGGGCCCACATCAAAGGACACCGTATGGAGAAGCATGTCTAGACAAGTGGACGCGCTCTGGTAAGCTGGTGGGTTTCGCGCGGGCGGACGAGAGATGGCGCGGACGCCGAGTGGGTCTACCCCACCACCTGCAGCTCGTGGGGCGACTGCGTGAAGACGTGGTAGCCGTCCTCGCGCATCACGCCGAAGTCCTCGATGCGCACGCCGAACCGGCCGGGCAGGTAGATTCCCGGCTCGTCCGTGATGACGGAGCCCACCGGCACCTCGCCGTCGTACGTCGCGCTGTAGCGCGGCATCTCGTGGATCTGGATGCCCACGCCGTGGCCGAGGCCGTGCTTGAAGTAGTCGCCGTAGCCCGCCTCGGAGATGATGCGGACGGCGAGCTCGTGCATCTGCCGGCCGGGCTGGCCGGGCCTGGCCTCGCGGCGCACCGCCTCGTTCGCGGCGAGCACGACGTCGTAGACGTGGCGCATCTCCTCGGTCGGCTCGCCCACGGCGACCGTCCTCGTCATGTCCGAGCGATAGTCGCGATAGCTCGCGCCGAAGTCCATGGTCACGAAGTCGCCCTCCCTGACCACGTAGGCACCCGGCTGGGCGTGGGGGTTGGCGCCGTCCGGGCCCGCCGCGACGATGGTGTCGAAGGCGAGGCCGTCTGCGCCGTGGTCGAACATGAACCCCTCGAGCTCCCTCTTGATCTGCATCTCGGTCATGCCGGCCTTGATGTAGCCGCATATGTGCTCGAAGGCGGCGTCGGTGATCGACTGCGCGTGGCGCATGAGCTCGACCTCCTCGTCGTCCTTCACGATCCTCAGGCGCTCGACGTCGCCGTGGAGGCGCGGGAGGAGGCAGGCGAGGGAGGCCGCGGCGAGCTCGCGCTCGAAGGCCTCGAAGAAGGCGAGCGTCAGGGTGTCCTCGACGGCGACCATGCGCGCGCCGGTCTCGCCCACCCGCCGCGCCGCCCAGCGCGCGGGGGTCACGTCGTCCATGTCGATCCGCCAGGCGCTGCCCTCCCCCAGGCGCTCCCTGAAGGTGTTGAAGTAGCGGGAGTCCGTGTGGAGCCAGAGCCCGTCCGCCGTGACGAGGGCGGTGTGGGCGTCCTCGTCGTCGAAGGTCCGCTCCGCGCCGGTGAGCCAGCGCAGGTCGGGGTTGTTCCTCAGGATCGCGGCGTCGTAGCCGCGCTCGCGCATGATGGAGCGGAGGCGCTCCACGCGCCCCGCGGTCGCCCTTGCGTCTGCCATGTTCTTCGTCCTTCCTTACGTGGGAACGTTCACTCCGCCTGGGGGGCGTGCGCCGCGCACCAGGCCTCGGTGTGCTCGCGCAAAAGCTCGTCGTCGAGGTTGGCGAGCCGCACGCGGCCCAGCGCCTCCGGTACGAGGAGCATGAAGCGGTTGGTCCTCGAGAACCGCTCCGCCCTGAGCGCCGCGCGCAGGGCAGCGGGGTCCACCTCGCAGGCGAGGGCGGGCAACCCCAGCGCCTCGAGGAGCTCGTCCTGGGCGAGCATGTCATCCACCGAGAGCTTGCCGAGGCCCACCGAGAGGCGCGCGGCGAAGCGCATCCCCTCGGCCACGAGGGTGGAGGGTGCGACGCCGGCGACCAGGGTCGCGAGCGCCGCCGCAATGTCCTCCCCGTAACGGGCGCTCTCGCGGATCGCGATGGAGGTGGAGGAGACGATGTGGCCTCTCCCCTTCGCCGTCTCCGCGAGCTGACCGCAGAAGAGCACGGGGTCGCCCGACATGACCTGCTCCGCCCTGTCCCAGAGGGCGGAGAACTCCTTCTCCGACTGGCTGACCGCCGTCGCGACCATGAGGGCGCGGGCCATCCTCGAGCCCTCCGAGCCCAGGCCGTGCACCATGACGGACGGCTCGCAGACGGCGTTCTTGGCGCAGGCGCGCACGGCGACCATCTGCCGCGCCCCGCCCACGTCGAGCCCCCGGGGGGTCGTGCAGGCCCTGAGCAGGGCCTCCTCGTCGGTAGGCACGACGACCAGGGGCGTGCCCTGGGCCCAGAGGGAGCAGGCGTGGGACATGAGCGAGAGGGAGTCCGCGCCGCCCACCGCGAGACAGACGTCGTCGGCCGTCATGCCGGCGCGGGCGAGCGCCTCGAAGGCACCCTGGGCGGCGTCGAGCGTGCGCACGGAGGCCCCCTCCCCCGCGACCTCGTAGGGGGTCACCTCGAACCCCTCGCCGACGAGGAGCCTCCCGAGGTAGTCCGTGAGGTCCGCGTCGGCGCCGGGCTCGCTCGCGAGCAGCGCGCGCTTCGGCCTGCCGACCGCGTCGCGGCAGACCTTGCCCGCCTGGTCGAGTGCGCCCTCCCCCCAACGGATGCCGCACGACGAGCCGGGGGTCGACACCCAGCACTTCTGCACGCTCTCGCTCTCGCTCATAGAAGGCCCTCCTCCCAGAGCAGGGCGCCGGCTTCCTGCGCCACCTGCTCGAAGCTCTTGCCGGTTATCTCCACGATGTAGTCCGCCGTCCGCTCGTAGAGCGGCATGCGGTGCTCGAAGAGGGCGCGCGTCTCGCCCGACGAACCCCAGTCGGGGCGCTTCTCGGGGTGTTGGATCTGCCTCGCGGAGTCCTGGAGGCTCCCCCTGAGGAAGACCACGGCGCCCATCTCGTGCATGAGGTGGCAGTTCTCCTCGCGCTCGACGATGCCCCCGCCGCAGCTGACGAGAAGGGAGCGCTCGTCGCGCAGGCGCCTCAGCACCTCGGTCTCCGCGTCCCTGAAGCGCCCCTCGCCGTCCTGGTGGAAGCACTCCGAGACCGTCTTCCTGAGCAGCCGCTCGGCGAGCCGGTCCGTGTCCACGTACCGTCGGCGGTAGAGCCGGCCGAGGTTCCTCGCGAGCGTGGACTTGCCCGCCCCGAGGAAGCCCACGAAGAAGACGTGGTCGCACCCTTCGTGGGTCACGTATCCGTTGTTGTTCACCGTCTGAGAATCTCCCGTGCTCGCTGACCTCCCAGATTCTAACCCAACGCCCCGCCGGTGACGTGCGGGGGCCGTCGCACGGGTCCCGCTGGCCCTGGGGCCGGCGCCTGCCTACTCGCTCTCGGCCGCGCTGCCGTTGCCCCCCGGCGCGCTCGAGCCGGAGTTCGCGATGGCGGCGAGGTGCTCCTCGTAGGTGGTCGAGAAGACGTGCTCGTCCTGCGTGATCCAGAAGTAGTAGTAGTTCGTGTCGGCGGGCGCCAGCGCCGCCTTGATCGACGCGAGGCTCGGCGTGCAGATCGGCGTGGGCGGCAGCCCCGTGTTCAGGTAGGTGTTGTACGGGCTCTCCTGCTTGAGGTCGTCCGCGGTCACCTCGCCGCCGGTCACGTACCCCATCGTCGCGTCGCTCTGCAGCGGCATCCCCGACGCGAGCCGGTTGTAGAAGACGGAGGCGATCTTGACGCGGTCGTCGTCCGTGAGCGCCTCGCGCTCGATGATCGACGCGAGCACCATGACCTGGTAGTCGCTCATCTGGTAACCGTTGTAGCGCCTCGCAATGGCCGCCTCGCCCGCTGCGAAGTCGACCGAGCCGAGGACCTCGGACTGGTACTGGTCGAGCATCATTCTGATGACCGTGTCCGACGTGGCGTCCTTGCCCGAGATGTCGTAGGTCTTGGGATAGAGGTAGCCCTCGAGCCCCTCCTCGTCGGCAGACTGCAGGAAGCTGTAGTCGGACGCGTAGTTGGCGACCTTGGCCCGGTCCTTGAAGTCCTGCTGCGAGATGCCGAGCGACGCCTCGACCTGCTGGGCCGTCTTGTCGAGCGTGAGGCCCTCGGCCACCGTGACGGTCCCCTGGCCGGAGTTGGGGCCGATGACGAGCTGGCTCACCACGTTCGCCGGGTCGGAGCCCGTCACGAAGACGTAGGTGCCGCTCTTGAGCTTCTGGTCGGCGTTCTGGGTCTGCACCGCCTTGAGGAAGGCGGAGGAGTCGGAGATGACGCCGGCGTCCATGAGCGTCTGCACGATCGTGGAGCCGCCCGCCCCGTCGGGGATGGTGACGGTCACCTCCTGCCCGGGCGTCACCTGGACGGTCGGCTGCGTCCTGCCGAGGCGGGGCGATACGACCCTGACCCACAGGAAGCCCCCCGCGACGCCGATGAACAGGACGAGAAGGGCGACTATGGCCGCGGTGCGGCCGGGGTGGCCCCGCCTCTCGCTCGCGTGGCGGGCCCCTCCCTCGCGCAGGTGCCCCTGGGCCTGGCGCGTCGCGTGCGCCGTCCGCTCGGAGACACCCGTAGAGCCGGGCGCGGGCCTCGCCGCGCGCTGCTGCGGACGCACGACCTGCGCTCGCGTGGAGGCCGCCCTCGCAGCCTGGGCGCGGGCGCCAGCCCGCTGGGCGTGAGCGCCCTGCTGTGCATGCGCGCCCTGCTGGGGCCTCCTCTGCCCCTGGGGCGCCGCGTGCGCGGCCGCGTGCCTTCCCGCCGCGTGCCTCGGCTGCGCGCCGGCTATCCGCGGGGACTGGTGCGCCGGGGCCTTCCCGTGCGCCTGCGCGCGTGCCTGCTGGCCGCGCTGGACTTGGGTCGCGTGCTGCTGCGCGCCGGTGGGCCGAGCGGAGCCGCCCTGCTGGCGCGCCCTCCCCGCGGCGGTGCCGTCTGCGCCCTGCGCGAGCGGCAGCGCGGCTCTTCTCGGCGGCTCTTGCTCTACTCTGGGGATGTCGTCGCGGCTCCGCTGCTGCCTCGCCGGGGTCACGCCCCGCTGAGCGCGAGGCCTCCCGCCTTGTCCGTCGGAGCCCCGGCTCGCCTCGCGACGAGGGTCCTGGGGTGTGGGCATGGATCGTATCCTTTGTTAGCGCCTGGCGTCGAGCCAGGTCTGCAGGAACAGGGAGGCGGCGACCATGTCGACCTTGCCGCGCATCGACTTCTCGTTCATCCCCTCCTCGTGCAATATACGCTTCGCCTCGGCGGAGGAGAGCCGCTCGTCGGCAAACTCCAGAGGAACACCGCAGCTATCTGCGACCTTCCTGGCGATCTGGACGACGCGGCGCGCCTGCGGGCCCTCCTCCCCCCGAAGCGTCATCGGCTTGCCGCAGACGAGGACGTCGGGCTCGTAGTCCTCGAGCACCCGCCGCCAGCGCGGTGCGCCCGCGAGGACCTCCGAGGCGGGCAGGACGCACACGGGCATCGCGATGGTGCCCGTGGCGTCGCTCGCTGCGACGCCGATCCGCTTCTGGCCTATGTCCAGCGCGACGACCCGCATGCGCCCTCCCCTCGTTCCCTCGCGACCTGCGCTACGCCTCGACGAGCTGGCGCGCGAGGGCCAGGGCGTCGTCGATGCCGGAGGCGTCCTTGCCGCCCGCCTGGGCCATGTTCGGCCTGCCGCCTCCCCTGCCGCCGACCTTGCCGGCGATGCCGGAGACCACCTTGCCGGCGTCGAAGCCGGAGGCGACCGCCTCGTCGGTGCCGGCGGCGAGCAGCGACACCTTGTCGTCCTTCGCCGATGCGACGACGCAGGCGCAGGGTGCACCGAGCTGCTCGCGCACCGTGTCCCAGACGTTGCGCAGCTCCTTGCCGCCGAGGCCGTCCACGCGGGCGACGACGAGCCTGTAGGCGCCGAGGTCGGTCGCGGAGGCCACGGCGTCCGCGACGGCGTTGGAGGAGCCGCCGGTGAGGGCCGCCTCAGCCTTCCTCTGGGCCTCCTTGAGCTCCTCCTGGAGCTGGCGCACGCGGGCGGCGACGTCGACCGGGCGGCACTTGAGCTCGGAGGCGACCTCGTCCATCTGCGCCAGGCGCTCGTCGAGGTACTCGATGGCGCCCATGGAGGTCACGGCCTCGATGCGGCGGGCGTTGGAGCCGACCGACCCCTCCGAGACGATCTTGAAGAGGCCGATCTCGGCGGTGTTCCTGACGTGGGTGCCGCCGCAGAACTCGCGGCTGAAGGGGAGCGCCTCCTCGCCGACCGAGACGACGCGTACGACGTCGCCGTACTTCTCGCCGAACAGGGCGGTCGCGCCCATCTCCTTCGCCTCGTCGATGCCGCACTCCACCGTGACGACGGGCTTGGCGGCGAAGATCTCGGCGTTGACCATGCCCTCGACGCGCGCGATCTCGTCTGCGGTCATCGCCTCGAAGTGCGTGAAGTCGAAGCGCAGCCTGTCGGGCGCGACGAGGGAGCCCGCCTGGCTTACGTGGTCGCCCAGGACCCTCTTGAGTGCGGCGTCGAGCAGGTGGGTCGCGGTGTGGTTGCGACGGACGAGCTCGCGGCGGCCGTGGTCGACGGTCGCGGTCGCGATCTCGCCGAGCAGCATCTCGCCGGTCTCCATGACCCCGACGTGCGCCACGAGGTTCTCGTGGTGCTTGGTGTCACGCACGCGGCAGACGCCGGAGAGGGTCTCGACCGTGCCGGTGTCGCCCACCTGGCCGCCCATCTCGCCGTAGAAGGACGTCTTGTCGAGGACGATCTCCACCTCGTCGCCCTGCTTCACGTGGTCGACCTCCTGGCCGTCCTTGACGATGGCCAGGACCTTGCAGCCGCGCGCGCGGTCGCGCTCGTAGCCCTTGAACTCGGTCTCGGGGAGCCTGTCGTTGAGCTGGGTCCAGACGTCGTTGAAGGAGCCCCAGGCGTCGCGGTTGGCGCTCCTACGGGCGCGCTCGCGCTGCTCGTCCATGGCGGCGTCGAAGGCGGCCATGTCGACGCCGTGTCCCGCGGCCTCGGCGATCTCGCGGGTGAGGTCGATGGGGAAGCCATAGGTGTCGTGGAGCTTGAAGGCCGTGGCGCCAGGCAGCGCCTCGCCCTCGCCGAGGGCGGAGAGCTCGGCCTTGAGGCTCTCCTCGCCCGCGTCGAGCGTCTGCGTGAAGCGGCCCTCCTCGGCCGAGACGATGCCGTCGACGAGCGCGGCGTTCTCCGTGAGCTCGGGGTAGACGTCGCCCATGAGCCTCGTGACCTCGTGCGCGTAGGTGGTGAGGAAGGCGCCCTCGATGCCCATGAGGCGGCCGTGGTAGACGGCGCGGCGCAGCAGGCGGCGCAGGACGTAGCCGCGGCCCTCGTTGGAGGGCAGGATGCCGTCGGCGATCATGAAGGTTACCGCGCGCGAGTGGTCAGCCACGATGCGCAGGCTCTTGTCCGTGCGCTCGTCTGCGTGGTAGGCGACGTGCGCGAGGTTCTCGCCGAGGCTGATGAGGGTGCGCAGGACGTCGCCCTCGTAGTTGGAGCCCTCGTGCTGCATGATGGCGGCCATGCGCTCGAGGCCCATGCCGGTGTCGATGTTGCGGTGCGGCAGGTCCGGCAGAGAGCCGTCCTCCTGGCGGTCGTACTGGGTGAAGACGAGGTTCCAGAACTCGAGGAAGCGGTCGCCGTCGTCGCCCGGCTTCTCGCCCTCGAACTCCGGGCCCTGGTCGAAGTAGATCTCGGAGCAGGGGCCGCAGGGGCCGGTCGGGCCGGCGGCCCAGAAGTTGTCCTCTGCGCCGAGGCGGGAGATGTGGTCGTAGCCGACGCCCTGGGCGTGCCACAGCTCGATGGCCTCGTCGTCGTCCTCGAAGACGGTCATGTAGAGCCTGTCGACGGGCAGGCCCAGGTGCTCGGGGCTGGTCATGAACTCGAAGGCCCAGGCTATGGCGTCTGCCTTGGAGTAGCCGCCGAAGGAGAAGTTGCCGAGCATCTCGAAGAACGAGAGGTGGCGCGAGTCGCCGATGTTGTCGATGTCGTTGGTGCGCAGGCACTTCTGGCAGGAGGTGGCGCCGATCTCGCGCATGGTCTTGGAGCCCTGGTAGTACTCCTTGAACTGGTTCATGCCGGCGTTGGTGAGGAGCAGTGACGGGTCGTCGGGGACGAGCGAGGAGGACGGGTAGAGCTTGCAGCCCTTGCCCTCGAAGAACTTGAGGAAGTCCTCCCTGATCTCTGCGGTGGTCATGGTCTTGTAGTCGGGCGTGCTCATTGGTCTCCTCTATCGCTCGTGCCCCCGGGGTGGGGCGTGGTCGCATCCTTCTGGGACGGCGTGTCCCCTGCCGGGTCCGCCCCACGTGCCCTATCGATACTAGCGCTCCGAGCGCCTTCCGCCTCCCCCTTCGCGCGATTCTTGCCCGGAGCTGCGGCGATTCCATATCTAATCCGATGCGAGATCTCGTCTCTGAGCGACATCCTGACGCCCGCCGGGCGCTTCGCCGGCTCGACCAGCGGGGCAGACTCCGGGCGGACGAGGAGGGTGTCCTCGAAGAACTTGTCGTCGTCGAGGGCGTCGAAGGCCGGCTCGACCGAGCCGTCCTCGCCGCGGAAGGGGGTTGAGCGGAAGAGCGCGCCGTCGTAGGAGACGAGCTGGCGGCCGCTCCTCTGCTCGAAGTAGTAAACGAACACGGAGCGGATGGCGGCTGTCAGGGGGATGGCGAGCACCATCCCGAAGACGCCGCCGAGGGCGTTGCCGAGCACGATGCCGAGAAGCGAGAGCGCCGGGTGGACGTTCACGGCCGAGCGCATGACGAGCGGCGATATGACGTTGTCCGTCACGTTCATGGCGACGACGGTGATGGCCACGGTCTCGACGGCGAGCAGCGGGCTCACGAAGAGCGCGAGCAGCGTCGCCATGGCCGCCGAGACCCAGGCGCCGATCACCGGGACGAAGTGGAAGATGCCGATGACGATGCCCATGAGGCCTGCGTAGGGGTGGCCCACCGCGGCGAGGCCGAGGAAGGACAGCCCCCCGCAGATGAGCGAGGTGAACAGGATGCTGCGCATGTAGCCGCCCATGGAGCGGCTCAGGACCGCGAGCATGACCGTGAGGCTGCGCTCGTGCCTGGGACCGGAAACGACCGCCATCTCGTGGGCCATCACGGGGTAGTCCTTCGCGAGCCAGTAGCCCACGACGAGGCCGAGGAAGAGCGTGCCGAGGAAGCCCACGCTCGAGGTCAGCCGCCCGACGAGGCCGCTCGTCAGCTGGTCCATCGCGTTGGAGGCGAGGTCCATCCCGTGGGCGGACACGACCCCCACGGCCTGGTCGACCATGCTCTGCAGCCCCTCGGTGTCCTCCGAGCCGAACTGCGCCCAGAAGCGGCCGAGGGCGTCCTGCACCTGCTCGAGGTAGGCGGGCACGTGGGCGAGAAGCTCCACGGTCTGCTGGAGGAAGGGCGGGAGGAACAGGGCGAGGAAGGCGACGACGACGGCGACCACCACGACGAGGGCGACGAGGGCGCCCGCCGCGCGGGGCACGCCGTGGCGCTCGAGCGCGTTGGTGATGGGGCTGCAGATGAAGCCGATGACGACGCCCACGACGACGAGCTCGACCGCCGGCCACACGAGCCCCAGGACGCGCACGGCCAGCGCGCAGACGACGCAGCAGCCGACCACCGTCCACACGGCGAGCGCGCGACGCCTCCACGTCTCAGCGTCGAGCCCGCCTCGCCCCTCGCGCACACTGTCGCCTGCGCCCATGCGTCCGTCCTCGCCCGTCTGCCGCTCCCTTCGCGCAAAAAAGCTACGGCAGTCGATTGTACCAGCACGGATGCCGTGTCGCAGCAGCTCCACAAGAGGCGCGGGGCGCGGCGCGGGGCCCGGCGGGCCAGGTGGGGCCCGGCGGGCCCGCGCCTAGCGGTAGGTGCCCTCCGGGTCGATCTTCTCCTGCACCTTCTTGAGGGTGCGGCGCAGGAGCCTCGAGACCTGCACCTGCGAGATGCCCAGGCGGTCGGCGATCTCCACCTGGGTGAGGCCGTCGATGAAGCGCATCTTGATGACCTCCTGCTCGCGCGGGGAGAAGTCCTTGATGGCGTCCTCCAGCACGATGCGGTCGTCCGAGGCGGCCAGGTCCTGGTCGACCGTCGCGTAGCGGTCGATCACGGCCGGGGCGTCCTCGTCGTCCGTGCCCCCGCCCTCGAGCGGGACCGAGCTGTAGGCGCTCGACGACTCCATTGCCTCCAGCACCTCGTCGACGCTCGCCCCGACGTGCTCCGCGATCTCCTCGACCGAGGGCGAGCGCTGAAGCTCGTTGGTCAGCTCGTCGGTGGCCTGGTTGACCTTCGCGGAGAGCTCCTGGAGCCGGCGCGGGACGCGCACCGACCAGCCCTTGTCGCGGAAGTGGCGCTTGATCTCGCCCATGATGGTGGGCGTGGCGTAGGTCGTGAACTCGAGCCCGCGGGAGGGGTCGAAGCGGTCGATGGCCTTGATCAGGCCGATGGTGCCGACCTGGATGAGGTCCTCGAGGGACTCCCCCCTGTTCTTGAACTTGGATGCGAGGAAGCGCACGAGGTTGAGGTGGTTGACGATGAGCTGCTCGCGCGCCTGCTCGTCGCCCTCCTCCTTGTAGCGACGGAAGAGCTCGCGGGTGCGGTCCTTGTCCCAGGCCAGCTTGCCGCGCGACCCCCTCCTGAGCTCCCTCCTTGACTGCGGGGCGCTCAGCTTACTCGGCATGCGCTGCGTCCAATCTCTTCTCCACGTGCAGGCGCCTCCCGTCGGGCGTGACCTCGAAGGAGTCGCATACGGCGGAGAGCAGGAGCTCGGCCAGGTCGAGCGACTCGGCCTGGTCCTCGGACTCCTCGCAGGAGCCCTCGCCGAGCGAGAAGTCCATGGAGATGCCCTCGCCCGTCAGGGCAAAGGAGATGTCGCAGGCCGCGGGGCAGGTGGCGCAGGAGAAGACGAAGCCCTCCTCGGCCGCCATGCGCACGTCCTCCACGTCGTCGACGCTCATCCCGCGCACGACCGCCAGGTTGGCCGCCATCATGCGCACGGAGCGTGCGAAGCCCGCCTCGGCCGGCAGGGTCAGCCTGACCGTCTTGTCCTCTGTGAGCTGCTGTTCCATTCCCTACTCCCCCTCGTGGGACCCGTCGGGCGCGCCCTCGGCGCGCGTGGGGCCATACGTCACGTAGGCCCTCTCGGTGGCCTCCGGCGCCTCGGGCGCGGACTCGGGGGCCTCGGTGGCGCCTTCGCCTGCCGCGCCCTCGGCCAGGCGTGCGCCGGCGCGCTGGGGCTTGCCCGTGATCTTACCGATGGCGTTGGCCACGCCGTTGGCGGCGCTGTCGGCAACGCGGTTGACCGTGGCCGTCACGCTGGAGGCAGTCCCGCTCACCTCGGAGACGTCCTTCAGGATGTCGTTCAGGGACGCGAGGTCGACCGTGGCGACGTCGACGGCCGTGTTGGCGCGCTCGATCAGGGGCTGCACCTGCTTTACGGCCGGCTCCAGGTCGTCGACCATGCCGTCCGCCTTGCTGATGATGGGCTGCACCTGCGCGATCGCCTCGTTGGCGGAGCGCGCGACCTCCTCCACCGAGCTGCGGGCGCGGCGGATGGTCAGCGCCAGCTCCACCACCGCCCAGATGGCGACCGCTACCAGAACGACGAGAACAACGTGAAGGACGTCCATGTCTGCCCTCTCTCCCACAAGCGAGACCCCTCGCCCGAGTCCGGACTGCCAACGCTCCCATTCTACCCAAAGGGCGGCCGGCTATCTGCCTTGCCCCGGCGCCGCGGAGCCTCCGCTCGGACGCGCGCCCTCGGCGCGGTCGCGGGAGGTCGCCTCGATGCGCCAGGCCTCCCAGCCGCGCGGGCTCGGGCGGAAGAAGGCGCCCCGCGAGAGGCCCTCGGGCAGGTAGTCCTGCTCCACCCACCCGCTCGGGTAATCGTGCGGGTAGAGGTAGGGGCCGTAGGCGTCCGACCCCGGGCGGTGCCGGTCGCGCAGGTGGTTGGGGACCTCGCGCCTGGGACCGTGGCGCACCTCGGCGAGGGCGGCGTCGATGCCCGCCTCCGCCGCGTTGGACTTGGGCGCGAGCGCCACGTAGAGAGCCGCCTGGGCGAGGTTGATGCGGCACTCGGGGTAGCCGATGACCTCGGCGGACCTGAATGCGGCCTCGGCGACGAGCAGGGCCTGGGGGTCGGCGTTGCCCACGTCCTCCGACGCCTGGATCATGATCCTGCGGGCGATGAACTTGGGGTCCTCGCCCGCGTCGACCATGCGCGCGAGCCAGTAGAGGACGGCGTCGGGGTCCGAGCCCCGCATGGACTTGATGAAGGCGCTGATGACGTCGTAGTGCATGTCGCCGTCCTTGTCGTAGGCGAGCCCGTGGCGGGGGTTCGCCTCGAGGACGTTCTCGGGCGTGATGGTCGCGGGCGCCTCCGGGGTGGGCCGGGGGCCCTCGGGCGGCTCGGCCATCTGGCTCGCGAGCTCGAGGGAGGTGAGGGCGGCGCGTCCGTCCCCGCCGGCGAGGGTCACGATCTCCTCGAGGGCGTCGTCGGCGAGGCGGAAGGCGCCGCCGAGCCCCTTGGGGCTCTCGACGGCGTGGCGCACGATCGAGCGTATCGAGTCGTCGTCGAGCGGGGCGAGCTCCACGACCCTGGAGCGGCTGATGAGGGCGGAGTTGACCTCGAAATAGGGGTTCTCGGTCGTCGCGCCGACGAGGATGACGGTCCTGTCCTCCACGGCGTGCAGGAGGGCGTCCTGCTGGGAGCGGTTGAAGCGGTGGATCTCATCCACGAACAGGATCGTGCGCTGCCCGCTCGAAAGGAGCCTGCCCTCGGCGGCCTCGATCTCGCGGCGGAGGTCCTTGACCGTGCCCGTGACGGCCGACACCTCGACGAACTCGGCGTGGGTGGAGTTGGCGATGACGTGGGCGAGGGTCGTCTTGCCGGTGCCTGCAGGCCCGTAGAGGATGACCGAGGAGAGGGTGTCGTGCTCGATGGCGCGCCTGAGCCAGGATCCCTCGCCCACGGCCTGCCCCTGCCCCACGTACTCGTCGAGGGTCTCGGGCCGCATGCGCGCTGCGAGCGGAGCCGCGGCCATGCGCCTGCGGCGCTCGATGCCGCTGAAGAGGTTGTCCATCCTAGGGCCTCGCCTTGTCGAAGTAGCTCCGGTTGGGGAAGAGCTCACGCGCCTCCGGGAAGAGGGCCTCGCAGGTGGCGACGAAGTAGTCGTCGGTCATCGCGCTGATGAAGTCGACCACGCACTGGTCGGGGTCGTCCTCCCACGCGTAGGAGCGCCCGTAGGGGGCGAGGTAGCGCGTGAGGGGCTGGATGTGGTGGTCGAAGATCGCCGCGGTCTCGTCGCCTGCGCGCAGGGCGTCCAGCTCGTGCTCGTAGAGCATCTCGAAGAGGCCGCCGACCTGCGGCGCGAAGTCCTCGCTGATCTCCTTGGAGCCGTAGATCTTCTCGTAGTTCTCGCGCTTGGCCCGGGAGAGCTCGGCGAAGCCCTCCTCGCTCATGCGGACCTCGCCGGTGCCCACGCTCGCCTCCACCACGTCCGCGACGAAGGCGGAGAGCGCCCAGGCGTTGTAGGAGCCACCGAGCCCGTCGTCGAAGGCGTCGGGGGCGACCAGGTGCGCGCGGATCGCGTCCTGGCGGTCCTTGCCGACGTAGGCGATGATGTCGGAGACGCGCACCACGCAGCCCTCGAGCGTCATGGGCCTGAGCCGCCTTATGGCGTCTTTGCCCTCGCGCCAGCAGCGCTCGATCCCCTCGTCGAACTCCTCGAAGCCGGAGAGGCCGCTCGTCGTGAAGCGCTGCTGCTCGAACTCACCGTTGTGGCAGGCCACGCCGTCGAGCGTCTGCAGCGTCAGGTTGCGGCCGTAGAGCACGTCCAGCACGCGGACGCTCTGCAGGTTGTGGAAGAACCAGCGGCCGGTGCGGGCGTGCAGCACGTCGTTCAGGTATCGCTCGCCCGTGTGGCCGAAGGGGGTGTGGCCGATGTCGTGACCGAGCGCGATCGCCTCGATGAGGTCGAGGTTGAGCCCGAGCGCGCGCCCGATGTCGCGCGCGACGCGGCCGACCAGCTGCTCGTGCAGGCCGCGGCGGGCGAGGTCGTCGTCCGCGCGGAAGGAGAAGACCTGGGTCTTGCCGTTGAGCCTGTTGTAGGCTGGCATGTGGACGATCTTCTCGCAGTCGCGCAGGAAGGCGGGCCTCAGCGCGGTGTCGCGGTCGCGATCGCGCGCGTCGCGCCTGATCGCCGCCGCGTCCGGCGTGGCGACGCCTGCGAGTCGCCCCGACGCGACGTTGGCGCGCACCACGCGCTCGACCTCGGGGCTCAGCCGCCCGGTGAGCCCGGGGGCCATCCTGTTCGTCCTGGCTTCCATAGCCCTCCTCAGGTCACATTCGAGAAGACCCTGTAGCGTACCACCTCGCGAGCTGGCATGGCGTCGGCGCCTACGCCGCGATGCGGCGCAGGCGCCGCCGGCACTCCCTACGCGCCCTCCCCCGGCTCCCTGGGGCCACGGCTCACGAAGGCGGACAGGGAGGCGTCAAGCACGGAGAAGCCCAGCCTCCTGTGGAGCCTCACCGACCCCTTGTTGTAGGGGTAGACCTCCGTCCACGGCACCTGGCCCGCCGCGAGGAAGGCGTTGGCCTTGGTGGCCTCGAGCGCGGCGCCCCAGCCCGCCTTGCGGTGCCCGGGGAAGACCTCGAGCATGCCGATGGAGCCCTCCTCGTGCTCGCCCACGAACCCCACGAGCTCCTCCCCCTCGAAGGCGCCGAGGAAGCGGCCGGCCTCGAGGGCGGAGGCGAGCCGCCCCTCGTCGAGGAAGCGCGCGAAGGAGTAGTGGCGTACCACGTCGCGGGCGAAGGAGGCGCCGAGCGGCCTGATGCCGGACGCGAGCGCGGCGTCCACCGGGATCGGTTCGGAGCCGTCGTAGGTGACGATGTGGTAGGGCTCGACGAGGTCGAGCCCCAGGACCTCCCGGACCTCGCGCTCCAGCCCCTCGCCGAGGGCGTCGACGAGAGTCGGCTCGCACAGCTCGCCCATCACGAGGCGCCCCAGCCCGCGGTCGGGCGAGAAGAGCATCTGGTCGCCGTTCTTTGCGCGGACGAGCAGGCAGCCGTCCTCCGCGAAGAGGACCTCGCCTTCGCCCCTGCGCAGCAGCTCCGCCATGGGGAAGGACTCGGGGGCCGCGCCCTCGAGCAGCGAGAGCGCACGGCGGCGGCGAAGCTCGGGAGGGAGCCGCGCGAGGTCGTCGGCGCGCATCCTGACGTAGAGGCGGCCGGCGAGCTGCTCGTGGCCGGCCGGCGTCGGGTGGTCCGCGTCTGCCGCTATGTGCGCGCCGTCGTGCGAGACGAGGCGCTCGCCGTCGGCGACGCGCATCTCGGGGTGCGCGCGGGCGGCGTCGCGGATGATGGAGGGCACCCGCGCGTAGCAGCTCCCCCGCCGCACGGGCGTCTTGAGCTCGTCGTGCCAGATCGGCGTCAGGACCCAGGTGGGGACCTCCGGCCACTCGCGCGCGACCTCGGCGAGGTAGGTCTCGACCTCGCGGCGGGTACGCGCCTCGGCGCAGGGCCCGAAGCGGTAGTTGGTGCCGAAGGCGACCACGACGAACTCGGGCGAGACGCATCGGCCGAGCCCCGTGCAGGTGCCGTCCTGGAAGACCTGGCCGTAGATGGACTGGTTGACGAGGTCGAGCCCGAGGCGCTGCGCGAGGAGCGCCGGCCAGGTGCGCGCGGGGTCGTCGGCGAAGAAGCCCTGCGGGATGGAGTCGCCGAGCACCAGGAGGCTCCCCTCCCCCTCCACCGGCTCGATGGCGGACCCGTCGAGCCAGACCCTCGAGACCTCGCAGCCGCGCAGGCAGGGCAGCCAGACCGTCACCTCGCGGACCCTGCCGAAGCCGGGCAGCGGGACCATGCCCGGGCCGGGGGCCTCCCCCTCGTCCTCGAGGCGCAACACGACCAGGGACGCCCCCTCGGAGGCGGGCACGCCGTCGATCCCGGAGGCGAGGGGAGCCGGTAGCACCGGGTCCACGTGGCGCCCGTCCACGTCGTAGGAGACGCCGTCGTGCGCAAGCCTGCCCGTGCCGGCGTCTATGACGGCGAGCTGGGCGGCGGTTTCGCGTGGCTCCGGGTCGAGACGCACCGCGAGCGCGACCTCGGTCGCGTCCGTCCTGAACCTGAGCCGCACGCCCGAGGTGGTCCGAGCCATCCGCCGGTAGGTGCCGGGGCGCCAGGCCATGCAGCTGCCCAGCATCCGCATCTGGGCGGGGGTGAAGCGCTCGGGGCGCACCCATCCGCCCGCGCCCTGCGTCACGCCGACGCAGCCGTGCAGGAAGTCGACGGCCGAAGCCTCGATCAGGGACGCGCGGGCGCGCGCGTCGAGCACCATGCGAGCTATGCCCATGCGCTACGCACCCGCGTCCGCGAGGACCTTGCCGCCCTCGACGACGACCTGCCTGAGGTCGAAGCCCTCCCCCAGGACGGGGCGCAGGTTCTGCTTGTAGTCCCAGGTGAAGAAGCTCGTGCCGCCGAGCGCGCCCATGGTTTCGTTGATCCTTTCGAGCAGCTCGGCGCTACCCTTGGGCACGCCCACGGCGCACAGCCGCCAGCCGCCGATCCCCGGCTCGCTCGCGGCGAAGCCGGCGTGCTCGGACGCCCAGTCGGTCGCGAAGAGGAAGTCCGCGAGAAGGGCGTCCCCCTCCCCCGCCTCCAGGGCGCGCCCGGCATCGGAGTAGCTCGACACCAGCCTCTGGCCAACCTCCGGCGTCCCGGCCAGGACGCTTGCGGCCTCCGTGCCCTCGCAGGCGATCACCGTCCTGCCGGCGGCCTCGGCGAGGTCGCCCAGGAAGGCGTCCTTCCTGGAGACGAGGCAATGCGTGGTGCGCAGGTAGGGCATCGAGAGGTCGGCCGCGGCCGCCACCTCGTCCGTCACCGGCAGGGCGGCGACCACGATGTCGGCGCGGCCGTCCGCGAGCGCGCCCAGGCGGTCCGCCGGGTCGCAGGCGACGTAGTTGGCGACCGCGCCCAGCTCGGTGGCGAGCCTGCCCGCGAGGTAGATGTCGTAGCCCACGTAGTTCCCGAACGAGTTGATGTAGCCGAGGGGGGCGGCGTCGGAGAGGACCGCTATGTCGAGCCGCTTGGACGCCCTGATCTCCTCGAGGGTGCGCCCGCCCGCCGAGGCGGCCGGGGTGGTGGCCGCCTGGCCCGTCTCCCACCTGGTGCCGCGCGGGGCGCAGCCCGCGAGCGCGAGGGCCGCGACCGAGAGGCCCACGCCCCCGACGAAGGAGCGCCTGCTGATGTCCGCGCCCCGGCCTAACTGCTTTCCCATGACCCGTCCTTAGAGTCTCGCGTCCACTCGCCCGCACCGCCGTTGCCGCCGGCGCGCCGTCCGCCGGCAGGCACGCCGTCCGCCGCCTCGCGGACGGGGCGGTACGCCTCCACGAGGTCCGGCAGCCGCCAGCGCGCGTTTGCCGGGCTCGTGGAGGGGAGGCAGGTCGCCTCCATCCCCACCTCGGGCTCCACGTAGCGCCGGTAGAGCCTGAAGGCCGCCGTGCCCGTGCAGAACACCCGCACGATCGGTGCGACCTCAAGTATACGCGAGAGGTCGTTGGGCACGGGGTCCTCTATCGAGGAGTCGGACGCCCCCGTGATGGTGCAGGCGAGAAGGACGTCGTCGAGCGCGAGGCGGTGGCGCAGGCACAGCTCGCGCTTGCCCGCGACGTCGGCCGGCACCTCCTCGTCCCACAGGGCGGCGATGACGCGCCAGAAGCGGTTCTGCGGGTTGCCGTAGTGGTAGCCCCGCTCGCGCGACCTGGGGCTCGGCATGGTGCCGAGGAGAAGGACGCGGCTCTCGGGGCCCACGACCGGAGGCAGCGGGTGCACCACCCGCTCCGGCCTGGCGTGCGCGCGCCCGGCCTCGCCGGCGCCCGCATCCCAGCGGGCCACCCTACTCGCCCTCCTCCACGGTGGCGTAGAACTCGCGCTCGTCGTCCAGGCGCAGCATGAGGATCCTCCCCCAGCCGGCGCCGCCCGCCGCCCCGCAGTCTATGGCCCAGCGGTCGGCCACTCCGCCCGTCGCCTCCGAGGCGCCGACACGCATCATCTGGCAGAGGCCCTCCTCGTTGCGCGCCGGGCGGTCGAAGGCGTCCGCGATCGGCTCGACGTAGGGGACCGGCGTGTGGCCGGCGACGACGATCGGCCCCTCGCCGCGGGCGTCCAGGAGGCCGGTCGGCGCACCCCAGAATTCCTCGCGGATCCAGAGCACGTCCTCGACTGACTGGCGCTCGAGCAGGCCCTCGAGGGCCGCGTCGTCCCAGTCCGTCCCCGCCGTGAGGTCCAGCGGGCGCAGGCCCGCGTGCACGAGGAGGAAGGGGCGCGCGCCCACGCGCACGTGTCCCGCCGTGGGGAGCTCGAGCGCCCACTCGAGGAGGTCGAGCTCCTCGTCGTGGGGCAGCTTGTCGAGGCCCTCCATCGTGGTGCCGCCCCCGTTGATCGCCCAGTTGACGGCCGCCGTCTGGTCCTCCTCCCCGTTGAGGAGGAAGTCCCTCATGAGGTCCTCGTGGTTGCCCATGAGGACGTGGGCGCCCGGGAGGTCGCGGCAGGCCCTCATGACCGAGACCGGGTCGGGACCGCGGTCGATCATGTCGCCGAGGACCCAGACCTGGTCCTCTGCGCCGGGCGAGACGTCCTCGAGCAGGCGCTCGAACGTCTTGAAGTGGCCGTGGATGTCGGAGACTACGTAGGTCGCCATGCAAACCTCCCATCCGAAACAAAATACCCGACTTGTTTTTGTCGCACAAGGAAGCGACGAGGCCTGCTGCACGATGGCATGGTGGCCACGCCGCCTGGGCGACGCCCCGAAGGCCCTTCTGGTCTGGCCCCCGCCCGGACGGCGGCGGCCCTACCTCGAGCGGCGCAGCCGTCGGATCCTGGCGCGGGCGCGGGCGAGCCTCCAGGGCGCGGGCGACCCCACCTCGACGACGCGCCCTGCGCGGGGACCGCCCTCGCCGGCGCGGCGCACCTCGAGCGCGACCTCGTCCATCGTCGGCCCGAAGCGCCCCTTGGCGAGGCGGCACTCCCACACCACCAGGACGGTCCAGCCGGCCGAGGCGAGCCGGTTGGCGTCGCGCACGTCGCGCGCCCGGTTACGGGCGAACTTCTGGCGCCAGAACTCCACGTTGCTCTTGGGTAGGGCCATCTGGCACCACGCGCAGTGGTGCCAGTAGCAGCCGTTCACGAAGATGGCGAGCCTGCGTCCCGGGTAGCAGACGTCCGGCCTCCCCGGGGCCTTCTTCCAGTGCAGCCGGTAGCCGGGAAGGCCCCTCTCGCGCAGGGCCTGCCTCACCCTGAGCTCCGGCTTGGTGTCGACGCTGCGGTTGGCCTGCATCACGTGGCGCGTGGCGAGGCTCACCACGGGCGCGGGGACGGGCCCCTCCGCCTGCCCCTCCGCGGTCCCCTCCGAGGGCACCGCCCTAGACCTCGAGGCTCTCTATGTCGGAGACGATGTCTGCCGGCGTGAAGTGGTAGATGTGGAAGAACTCCTCGGTCGGCACGCGGTCGAGGAACTCCTTCCGGCCGCCGTAGCACAGCACCCTCAGGTGGGAGGCGCCAAAGTAGCGGCACACCTTCTCTCCGAAGCCGCCGCACAGGATTCCCGGCTCGAGCGTCACCACGATGTCGTGGCCGGCCTCGAGGGAGTCGAGCAGGGGCTCGTCGAAGCTCGAGTAGTTGAGCGCCTCGACGACCGTGGGGCGGATCCCGTCGCGCTCGTCGAGGAGGTCGGCGACCTGGAGGGCCATCTCCACCGTGGCGCCGATGCTCAGGATGCAGATCCTGCCGCCCGGGCGCACGAGGTGCCAGCCGCCGGGACGCGCCGCGTCGAAGCCGCACGCGCCCTCTCCCTCGAGGACCTTCTCGGGCACGCGGATGACGACGGGGCGCTCCGTCTGGTCGATCGACCAGTCGAGCATGGCGAGGTACTCCTGGCGGGTCGCGGGGGCGAGGCAGGTGAGGCCGGGGACGTTGCCCGTGGTGACGAGGTCGGTCGTGCCGGAGTGGGTCGCGTCGATGTCGTAGAAGCCCGCGCCGAAGACGAGGATGGTCGCGGGGCAGCGGTTGAGCGCGAGCTCGAGCATGAGCTGGTCGTAGGCGCGCTGCAGGAAGGTCGCCATCACGTAGAAGACGGGCTTGGCCCCGCCGCGCGCGCAGCCGGCGGCGAACGCCACGGCGTGCGGCTCCGTGATCCCGGTGTCCACGAACTGCTCGCCCGAGAGGGCCCGGAACTCCGGCGTGAGCCCCACGCCGCCCGGCGCGCCGGCGTTGATGGCCAGGACCGTGGGGTCTGCGGCCATCTTGATGCTCATGAAGTCACGGGTGATCTGCTGGTAGGTGTCGGCCACCTCGCGCGAGGTGCGCTCGGCGGCGGAGGCGACGGAGTGGGAGGCCTCCTTGTTCTGCTCCGCCCAGGGCATCCCCTTGCCCTTGAGGGTGTGGATGTGGACCACGACGGGGTGGTCTATGTCCTTGACCTCGCTGAAGGCGCTGACGAGCGCGCCGACGTCGTTGCCCTCCTCGACGTAGCGGTAGTCCAGGCCGAGGTCGCGGAAGACGTTTCGCTCGGAGGTGCCGCCGCTCTCGCGCAGCTCGCGCAGGCCCTCGTAGATGCCGCCGGAGTTGGGCGCGATCGACATCTCGTTGTCGTTGAAGACGACGATCAGGTTGGTGCCAACGACCGCCGCGTTGTCGAGGCCCTCGAAGGCCTCGCCGCCGGACAGCGCGCCGTCGCCGAGGACGCAGACCACGTTGTGGCTCTGGCCGAGCAGGTCGCGCGCCTTGGCCAGCCCCAGGGCGAGGCTCACCCCCTGGGAGGTGTGGCCGCAGCGGAAGATGTCGTAGGGGCTCTCCTGGGGGTTGGTGAACCCGGAGCACTCGCCAAAGTGGGCTGGGTCGGTGAAGGCCGCCTTGCGGCCGGTGAGCATCTTGTGCGTGTAGCACTGGTGTGACACGTCGAAGACGATCTTGTCGCGCGGCGCATCGAAGACGTAGTGCAACGCGATGGTGGCCTCGACGACCGCGAGGTTGGAGCCCATGTGGCCACCGGTCACGCCGACGCTCTCGATGATCGCCGAGCGACACTCCCCGGCCAGCTCGACGAGCTCGGAGGTGGAGAGGCCCTTCAGGTCTCGCGGACTGTCGATGCGATCCAGATACCTGCCCATGTTCCCGCTCTACCCCCTGGCTCCTCGTTCGGGGACTGGGCACGCCAGCCCGGACCGGCACGTCGCCGTCCGCCGCGGGGCGGACGCGCCGACACACCATCTTACGCGAAAGGACAGGTTCGTGGCTGCGCGAGCGCGCTCCCTACCGTTCGCGGAGCGGCCGGGCGCTATTCCACGGGCTCGCCGGAGAAGTCGAGGCCGCGCGTGATCGTCCGCGCGACCCGCTCGTCCGCGCCGTCGGCGAGCAGCTCCTCGACCGAGAAGGTCACCCTGCCGAGGGCCGCCTCGTAGAGGTCCCAGAACGAGGCGCGGGAGCGCTCGCCGGTGAAGGGGTTCTCCCACGGGAGGTGCTCCCGGTTGTCGAAGTCGCTCGTCTCCTCGGGCCGCACGCGGTGCGCCATGGCCCGGTACAGCGAGTAGCGGCTCGGGGAGAACGCACGCTCGACCGCACCCGCCAGGTCGAGCTTCAACGGGTCGGGGGCGAAGAAGGCGCGCTGCGCCACGCGGAAGCACTCGACCGCGTGCGGGTAGGCGTGGGCGGCCTCCTCTACGGCCGCGCCCGAGAGCTCGGCGACCTGCTCCGCGAAGAGGCGGCCGACGCGTGTGAGCACGCGGTCCTGGGCGAGAAGGACGTGCTCGTAGGGGCGGTAGGCGCGGATGGTCTGGTGGCGCTTCGCGAAGAGGACCATCTCGTCGAGGTCGCGCTCCACCTCGGCGTGCACCCGCCCCGAGTCGCCGCGGTCGAGCCCCTCGACGCCGGCGGCGGTGAGGCCGCGCTCCCAGAAGTAGACGAGCGGGTGCACCGTAGAGTCGAGGAGGTAGTGGCAGAGGAAGCCCGCCACGTAGGCGCACGCGACGCCCTCGTCGCCCGCGTAGGGGTCACGCGCCGCGCGCGCCAGCGAGGCCAGCACCCGCGAGGGGCGCTCGTGGTGCAGCCGGCTGCCCACCTCCCTGTAGGGGCGGCTCCCTATGGGGTCGAGCACGAGGTAGAAGAAGGGGTCCGGCCCCTGGTTGCCCAGGAGGAAGGCGTCCCTCTCGTCCGCCGTCGAGAGCTCGACGGAGCCGAGGACCGCCCCGAAGGCGTCCCGTCCAAAGAAGTCGTGGGTCATGACCGCAGGCATCGTCCGCTCCTCCATCCCCCAGGCCCGCCGGCACCTGCCGGGCGGGCAGCCTCCGCTCAGAGCGTAGCGTAGCGCAAGCGTCCCCGGGAGGGCCCGCGCCCCACGCCGACGCCACCTTACGCTCAGATTACGCGCGGCTGATAATGGGCTAGGCCCGACAGGGCTAGCATGGTCTGTCGCCATTTGCGCAGGACGGCGCCGGCGGCGGGGGTCACGCACCCCGAGGAGGCGCCCCGAGGAGAGGGACGGTGGTTCGCATGGCAGGGCGCAGGCTCGACAGGACCGAGAGGAGCTGGGTCCTCTACGACGTGGGCAACAGCGCGCTCGTGCTTCTCGCCTCGAGCGTCATCCCCATCTACTTCAAGTCGCTCGCGGACGGGCCGGCACTCGTGGCGTGGAGCTACGCCGAGACGGTGGCCTCGCTGATCATCGCCCTTCTCATGCCCGTCCTCGGCAGCATGGCCGACATGCAGGGCATGAAGAAGCGCTTCGTGCTCGGCTGCGTGCTCACCGGCGCCGTGGCGACCGTCGCAATGGGCATCCCCACCGCCCCCATGGCCTTCCTCGTCGTCTACGTCGTCTCCTCGGTCATGCTCAACACCTCGATGGTGTTCTACGACGCCCTGCTCGTGGACGCCACGACAGACGATCGCATGGACGAGGTCTCGAGCCAGGGCTACGCCTGGGGCTACGTCGGCTCCACGATCCCCTTCGTCGCCTGCCTCGCGATCGTCCTCGTGCGCCCCTTCGGCATCTCCATGAGGACGGCCATGCAGATCTCGTTCCTGGTCACCGCCGCCTGGTGGGTGGCCTTCACAGTGCCGCTGCTCAGGAACGTGCGGCAGACCCACTACAAGCCACGGCAGGACCACCCCGTCTCCCGCGCGATCCGAGGCATCGGCGCCACCGCCCGAAAGATATGGGCCGACCGCACCATGCGCTACTACGTCGTCGCCTACTTCTTCTACATCGACGGCGTGCACACCATCATCAAGCTCTCGACCAGCTATGGCTCCGACCTCGGCATCGACGGCACCCAGCTCGTGCTGGCGCTGCTCGTTACCCAGTTCGTGGCCTTCCCCTCCGCCATCGCCTACGGCAGGATGGGCTCGCGCTTCGGCACCAAGCGGATGCTGCTCGCAGGCATCGTCGGCTACACCTTCATCACCCTGTTCGCGGCCTTCTTCCTGCGCACCGCCGCCGAGTTCTGGTTCCTCGCCATCATGGTCGGCCTCTTCCAGGGCGGCATCCAGGCGCTCTCTCGCTCGATGTTCGGCAAGCTCTGCCCCAAGGACCACGCCAACGAGTACTTCGGCTTCTTCGACATCTTCGGCAAGTACGCCGCCATCATGGGCACCTTCATCGTCGCGACCATGACGCAGCTCACCGGCTCCGGCTCGCTCGGCGTCTTCTCCGTCGTCATCCTGTTCGTCGTCGGCTTCGCGGTTATGTGGCGCGTTCCGGAGCGCGGGCGCGCCGAGGAGGAGGCCGCCTAGCGGAGAAGGACGTCCGCCCCAGGCGCCCGCCCGCGCGGGCGCCCTGCGGGCGGCGGGCTCTAGTCGAGGATCTCCAGGTGCTTCATCGAGATGTCGACGATGCCCGAGCTGTGCGTCAGCGCGCCCGAGGAGATGATGTCGACGTCGAGGTCGGCCAGCTGCGCTACGTTCTCCTCGCTCACGTTGCCCGAGATCTCGCACAGGGCGCGGTGGTCGATCAGGCGGATGGACTCGCGCATGTCATCGCGGCTCATGTTGTCGAGCATGATGACGTCCGCACCGGCCTCCACCGCCTCGCGCACCATCTCGATGGTCTCGCACTCGACCTCGATCTTGCACATGAAGGAGACGCGCATGCGCGCCGCCGCGATCGCGGGCTTGACGCCGCCGGCGGCGTTGATGTGGTTGTCCTTGAGGAGCACCGCATCGGAGAGGCCCGTGCGGTGGTTGCCGCCCCCGCCGATGCGCACGGCCGCCTTGTCGAAGACGCGCATGCCCGGCGTGGTCTTGCGCGTGTCGACGAGCTTGGCGTGGGAGCCGGCGGCGGCGAGCAGGTCCACCATCCGCCGCGTGTAGGTCGCCACGCCGCTCATGTGCTGCAGGTAGTTGAGGGCCGTCCTCTCCCCCGCCAGCAGGATGCGCACGTCGCCCTCGACGGAGGCGAGCAGCTGGCCGGCGTGGATGCGGTCGCCGTCGCGCACGAGCGAGGTCACCACCGTGGTGGGGTCGAGGATCTCGAAGACGTGGGTGAAGACGGCGAGGCCCGCGATGACGCCGTCCTGCTTGGCGATCACCTCCACGCGCGCGTGCTTGCGCCCGGAGACGACCGCGTCGGTCGAGACGTCGCCGGAGGGCATGTCCTCCTGGAGGGCGTAGCGGATGTGCTGCTCGGTCGCCACGTTCAGGACCGAGGGGTCCATCGTGGGGCGCATGTCCTTGGTGTGCTCGATGATGATCCGCTCCGCCGCCCGGCGCGCGAACACGAGGCACTCGAGCAGCGAGTTGCTCGCCAGGCGGTTCTTGCCGTGGACGCCGGTACAGGCGGTCTCGCCGACGGCGAAGAGGCGCGACATCGTGGTCTCGGCGTTGGTGTTCACGCGGATGCCGCCCATGAAGTAGTGCTGGGCGGGCACGACCGGGATGGGCTCGGAGAGGATGTCGTAGCCCTGCGCGAGGCAGTACTCGTAGATGTGCTTGAAGTGGGTCTTGATGATGGAGGGCTTGATCCTCTCGAAGGAGAGCCACACGTGCTTGGTCCCCTCGCGCCTCATCTCGGCGAGGATCGCCTGGGCGACCACGTCGCGTGGCTGCAGCTCGTCGCAGAAGCGCTCCATCTTGGAGTTGAGGAGGATGGCCCCCTCGCCGCGGGCGCTCTCGGAGATGAGGAACGAGCGGCCCGGCTCGCTCGAGTAGAGGCTCGTGGGGTGGATCTGCACGTAGTCCATGTGCTCAAGCGCCACGCCGTGCTTGGCGGCGATGCGACAGCCGTCGCCGGTGAGGATCGGGAAGTTGGTGGAGTGCTCGAAGCAGCCGCCGATGCCGCCCGTGGCGAGCACCGTGAAGCGCGAGTAGATCTCGTAGACCTCGTCCGCGTTGTCGTGGTCCTCGGCGCGGATGCCCGTGCAGACCTTCTGGTCGCCCGTGCCCTGGTCGACGAGGATGTCCACCATCTCGGTGTTCTCGTAGATCTCCACGTTGCGGCAGGCGCGCACCTGCAGGAGCAGGGTCTCGGTGATCTCGCGGCCGGTGATGTCCTCGTGGAATAGGATGCGCGGGCGCGAGTGGGCGCCCTCGCGCGTGTAGGCGAGCTCGCCGGAGGGCGTGCGGTTGAAGCGGACGCCGTAGCTGATCAGGTCGTTGATGATGGTGCGCGAGCTGCGGATGAGGATGTCGACGCTCTCGGGGCGGTTCTCGTAGTGGCCCGCCCTCATCGTGTCCTCGTAGAAGGAGTCGTAGTCGTCCTTGTCGTGCAGCACCGAGATGCCGCCCTGGGCGAGCATGGAGTCGCAGGTCTGGATGTCGCCCTTGGCGAGCATCACGATCTTGTAGTTGCGCGGCAGCTTGAGCGCGGTGTAGAGGCCCGCTGCCCCGCAGCCTGCGATCACCACGTCGCACTGGAGCCTCTTCATGGCAGCCCCTCCCCGGCCCGTCCGCCGGGCCCGGCGTCGTCGTCTTCGGTCGCGCCGGGGCGGCCCCGGCCGGCGCACGCCCTAGCGGGCGAGCTCGAGCATGCGGTCGAGCGCGCGCCTCGCCCCCGCGGCGAAGCGCTCGTCCACGTCCGTCTCCCCCGTGCCGTCGCGCAGGCAGGCCAGGACCTTCCCGCCCGTGACCTTCGCCATGTTGGGGCAGACGGGCGTCGTGCGCGGGAAGTAGTAGCGCTTGCGGCCCTGCTGGCCCGTCGCCGCGAGGCGCAGGTCGATCTCGTGGTGGACGCCGTGCACGGTGCAGATGACGTAGTCCTCCTCCGCGCCCGAGACGACCCGCTCGATGATGCCCGAGGTGGAGCCCACGTAGTCCGCCTCGTCCACCACCCAGGAGGCGCACTCGGGGTGGGCGCAGACGACGGCCCCGGGGTGCTGGGCCCTGAGCTCTTGCACCTCGACGAGCTCGATCGCCTCGTGCGTGACGCAGAAGCCGTCGTTCAAGATCACGTTCTTGGAGGGCACCTGCTCGGCGACGTAGTGGCCGAGGTGCATGTCGGGGATGAAGAGCACGTTGCGCTGGGGCAGGCGCCCCACGATCCTCACGGCGTTGGAGGACGTCACGCAGACGTCCGAGAGGGCCTTCGTCTCGGTCGTGGAGTTGACGTAGCAGACGACCGCGAGGTCTTCTCCGTAGCGCTCGCGCGCCTCCTCCACCGTCGAGCGCCTCACCATGTGCGCCATGGGGCACCCCGCCGTGGGGTCCGGCATGAGCACGCGCTTCTCGGGCGAGAGGAGCTTGGCGCTCTCCGCCATGAACTCCACGCCGGCGAAGACGAGGGTCGCGCACGAGAGCTCCTTGGCCTTGCGCGCGAGGTAGAAGGAGTCCCCCACGAAGTCCGCGAGGTCCTGGGCGTCGTCCTCCACGTAGTAGTGGGCGAGGATGACCGCGTCCTTCTCGCGCTTGAGGCGCTCGACCTCCGCGCGCATAGAGTCTGTGACCATGAGCCCCCCAAGCGAGTCCCGGCACTGCGCCACCGAGGATAACACGCCGGGGGTCCCGCGCGCCCACCGGACGAACGTCGCCCGGCGGACGCGCGGGAAGGCTAGCCCGCGAGCTCTGCGAGGAGGTCGCCGAGGGCGTCCGCCATCTCGTCGACCTCGGCCTCGCTCACCACGAGGGGCGGCAGGAACCTCAGGATCGAGTCGCCGATGTGGTTGAGGACGAGCCCCCGCTCGAGGCCCTTCTCCACCACCTCGGTCGCGACCGGCGCGTCGAGCTGGGCGCCGCGCATGAGCCCATGGCCGCGCACCTCGCTGACGTGAGGGAGGCAGGCCAGGCAGGCCGCCAGGTGCTCGCCGCAGGCGATCACGTGCTCGCCTATGCCCTCCTCCACGAGCGCCTCCACGCACGCGCGGCCGACGGCCGCCGCCAGCGCGTTGCCGCCGAAGGTCGACCCGTGGTCTCCCGGCCCCAGGAGGTCGGCTGCCTCGCCCCTCGCCGCGAACGCGCCCATGGGGAAGCCCCCACCGATGCCCTTGGCCATGGTCACGACGTCGGGCTCGATGCCCGCCAGCTGGTAGGAGAAGGGCGCGCCGCAGCGGAAGAAGCCCGTCTGCACCTCGTCCACCACGAGGAGGAGTCCGCGCTCCCGGCACGCCTCCGCGACCCCCCTGAGGTAGTCCGCGTCCGCGGGCCACACGCCGCCCTCGCCCTGCACGCACTCGAGCATAACCGCGCAGAAGGGCCCGCACTCCCCGCCCGGCTCGTCGAGGCGCGCCTCGAGCGCCCCGAGGTCGTTCAGGGGCACGGAGTCGAAGCCCTGAGGGAGCGGCAGGAAGCTCCTGTGGAAGGCCTCCTGGCCCGTGGCCGAGAGGGTCGCGAGCGTGCGGCCGTGGAAGCCGCGCTTGGCCGTGAGGATGGCGCTGGCCCCGCCGAGGCGCCTCTCGCCCCAGCGGCGCGCGACCTTGATCGCGCCCTCGTTGGACTCGGCCCCGGAGTTGGAGAAGAACAGCTTGAAGGCGGAGCCGGTCGAACCCGTCACGTGGCCGGCCCCGTCGGTCGTGGTCGCGAGCAGGGCCGCCACGTCGCGGGCGAGCTCGCCGCGGTTCTCGACGTAGTAGTAGTTGCCAACCTGCCAGAGGCGGCCGGCCTGCTCCTCGAGGGCGGCGACGAGCCTGGGGTGGCCATGCCCGAGCGAGAGGGCGCCAATGCCGCCGAGGAAGTCGAGGTAGGCGTTGCCCGCGGAGTCCCAAAGGCGCGCGCCCTCGCCGCGCACAAACTCGACGGGGAGCCTCCCGTAGGTGTGCATGAGGTAGGTGTCGTCGAGCGCGGCCACGTCCTCGGGGACGCTCCGGCCTATGTTCGCAGCTGCCATGGGTCTCTCCTTGTCTCCGCCGCGCGGGCGGTCGTCTAGTCCTGGGTGAACATGGTGCCGATGCCGGCGTCGGTGAAGATCTCGAGCAGGATCGAGTGCGGGTAGGTGCCGTTCAGGATGTGCACCTGCTCCACGCCGGCGTCGAGCGCGGAGGCGATGGCCGTGACCTTGGGGATCATACCGCTCGAGAGCGTCCCCGACTCGAGCAGCTGGTGGGTCTCGCTCCGCGTGACCTGCGTGACGAGGCTGTCCTCGTCGTCGACGTCGGCGAGAAGCCCGTCGACGTCCGTGAGGTAGACGAGCTTGTGGGCCTTGAGAGCCTTGGCGGTCTCCGAGGCGGCGACGTCGGCGTTCACGTTGTAGAAGCCGTCCGGGCCGCAGCCCACCGAGGCGACCACCGGGATGTAGCCGGCGTCGAGGACCGCCTCGACGAGCTCGCAGTTGACCTTGCGGATCCTCCCCACGCGCCCGAGGTCGGCGCTCACCGGTTCGCACTTGAAGGTCTTTCCGTCCGCGCCGGAGATGCCCACCGCGTTGTTGCCGTACTCGTTCAGGGCCCAGACCAGCTGCTGGTTGACCTTGCCGATCAGGACCTCCTGGACGGCCTCCATGGTCGCGTCGTCGGTCACGCGCAGCCCGTCCTTGAAGCGCACAGGGATGTCGAGCTGCGAGAGCAGGCGGTTTATCGCCTTGCCGCCGCCGTGGACGAGGACGACGCGCATGCCCATGAGCTTGAGCATCTCGATGTCGGCTACGACGCCGGCCATGAGCTCCTCGTTCTCCATCGCAGAGCCGCCGTACTTGACGACGACGGTCTCGCCGCGCCACTCGTTGATCCACGGCAGCGCCTCCACGAGGACGTTCGCCTTCTGGAGCGCCTCCTCGCGCATGATCCGGTCGTGCCTCTTCATCGGTCCTCCCTCTCGACTCTCCCATCCTGGTGGCGCGGCGACCCCGGCCCTCCCGGGGCGCCGCCATGCCGCTAGGTCCTGTACTCCCCGTTGATCCTCACGTAGTCGTGCGTGAGGTCGCAGGTCCAGATCCTGCAGGAGGCGTCGCCCATGTGGAGGTCGAGCGCGATGGGCACCTCCGGCGCCTCGAAGCGGCGAAGCATCTCCTCCTCGTCCATGGGCACCGCCATGCCGCCGCGGCAGACCGCGACGCCCAGGAAGTCTATGTCGACCCGCGCCTGGTCGAAGGCGACGCCGCACTTGCCGGCCGCCGCCGCCACGCGCCCCCAGTTCGCGTCGTGGCCGAAGACGGCCGTCTTCACCAGGGGCGAGTTGGCGACCGCGCGGGCAACCTCCTCCGCGTCGGCCGGGGTCGCCGCGCCCGTCACGTCCACGGTGACGAGCTTGGTCGAGCCCTCGCCGTCCGCCGCGATCTGGCGTGCGAGCTGCTCGGCGACCGCGCGCACGGCGGCCGCGAGCGCGGGGTAGCCGGCCGACCCCACGTCGATCTCGTCGCCGCCTGCGGCGCCCGTCGCAAGCAGGAAGCAGGAGTCGTTGGTGGAGGTGTCGGAGTCGACGGTCACCTTGTTGAAGCTCGCGCGCACGGCCGCGCCGAGCGCCGAGGCTGCCGCGGCACGGGTGAGGGGCGCGTCGGTCGAGAGCACGCAGAGCATGGTCGCCATGTTTGGCTGGATCATGCCCGAGCCCTTCACGAAGCCGCCCACGTGCACCACCCTGCCGCCGACCTCGCCGGCGAGCGCGAACTCCTTGGGGTGGGTGTCGGTGGTCATCACGGCGCGCGCCGCGGCGTGGGCGCCGGCCGCGTCGTGGGAGAGCGCCTGGAGGGCGGCCGGCACGCCAGAGGCGAAGGGGGCCTCGTCGAGCTGGACGCCGATGACGCCGGTCGAGGCGACGAGGACCTGCCCCTCCGCGCAGCCGAGCGCACGGGCGAGCAGGGCCGCCGACTCGCGTGCGACGCCGAGCCCGCGCTCCCCGGTAGCCGCGTTGGCGTTGCCGGAGTTGAGCATCACCGCGCGGGCGGAACCCGCTGCCGCGCGCGGGCGCGAAACCTGCACGGGCGCCGCGCAGAAGCGGTTCTGCGTGAAGGTCGCCGCACAGGTTGCGGGCTCGTCCGCGACGACGAGGGCGAGGTCGAGGCGGGCGGGGTCCTTGCGGAAGCCCGCGTGGACGCCGGAGGCGGCGACGCCGGAGGCGGCGCAGACGCCCCCCTCGCAGGGGGCGAAGCCGAACGAGGCGGCTCCGGACGACTCGTCGGGAACTGGTATCGCATCGAAGGTGGACATGGTCGCATCCCTTCCTGTCAGGGCGTAAGCGGCGCACGACGCCCGGCGAACCCAGGCGCCCGGAGTGCCGCGCGCTCTCTCTGATTTGCTCTTCCGGGGCCTGGCGCCAGGGCCAGCCAGGTCGCCTATACCACGGGCGCCACGAAGTCGAGCCCTGCCGTCTCGGGCAGGCCGCAGACCAGGTTGGCGCACTGCACCGCCTGCGCCGCGGCCCCCTTCCCGAGGTTGTCGATGGCGGCGGAGGCGACGAGCACGTGGCGTCGTCGCGCGTCCAACGCGACGCCCACCTGGGCGCGCGCCGTGCCGGCGACGGAGGCGCAGGAGGGCATCGCGTGGGCGGGAAGGACGCTCACGAGCGCCTCATCGCGGTAGCGGTCCTCGTAGATGGCCTGGACCTGGTCTGGCGTGACCTCGGGCGCGACCTCGAGGTAGACCGTCGCCACAAGGCCGCGCTTGAGCGGCACCAGGTGCGGCGTGAAGACGACGTCGACGGGCGAGCCCGCCACGGCCGAGAGGGTCTGCTCCATCTCGGGGGTGTGGCGGTGCGACCCCACTCCGTATGCCTCGACGGAGTCGCTCGCATGGCAGAAGTGCGTGCGCTCGGAGGGCTTGCGACCTGCCCCCGAAACGCCGGACTTGGCGTCTGACACGACGAGCGAGGAGGTGACGATGCCCGCCTCGAGGGCGGGGGCAGCGGCCAGCGCCGTCGCGGTGGGGTAGCAGCCCGGGGCCGCGACCAGGACGGGCTTACCCGAGGCACGGCGGCGCCCGAGCTCCACGAGGGCCGCGCGGTTGAGCTCGGGCAGGCCGTAGACCGCCTCGGCGAGGAGCTCGGGGGAGGTGTGGGGCGTCTTGTACCAGGCCTCGTACACCGCGGGGTCCTTCAGGCGATAGTCCGCCGAGAGGTCGACGACCGAGACGCCGCGCTCGAGGAGGGCCGGCGTGATGGCGAGGGAGGCGGTGTGAGGCACCGCGAGGAAGGCGAGGTCCGCGGCCGCGGCGATCGCGTCGGGGTCGGGCAGCGAGAAGGTCGCGGCGCACGACCCGAGGAGGGCCGGGTAGACGTCGGAGAGGGCAACCCCTGCGGCCTTTCGGTCGCAGGCCATCGCCAGCTCGAGGTCGGGGTGGGCGAGCACGAGTCGCACGACCTCGACGCCGGCGAAGCCGGTGGCGCCGACGACACAGACACGGATATGGCTGGGGGTTGCAGACATGTGATAAGACCTCTCTTCTTATCGCCGCTTATCAGGAAGCCGAGGGCATCGTTGTGTGGCCGCATGGCCGGTGCCCCGCTCATACCGATCCCGCGCTCGGCGGGCGTAGTGGGGCTACCCTAGCACAACGCCGCGGGGCCCCGGGTCCGCCCGCGCGTTGTTATTCTTCTCGACACATGCCCCCGTGGCGGGCCCGCGCCCGGCCGCAAGATTGGCGCTATAGTGTCTTGCGTGCGCCCGCCAGGGCGCGAGCACCAGCAAGAAGGAGAGAAGATGCCCGCCTCCACCGCCTACAGCAACCGAGAGCTCAGAGCCAAGAGGGGTGACCTCAGCATCTACGGCCAGCTCTACCTGCCCGGCTCCTGGGACGGCTCGCCCCTCCCCACCGTCGTCTGCGCCCACGGCTTCGGCGCCAACTACCTGCACAACGTGCCCTACGCCTGGACGCTCGCCGAGGCCGGCTTCGCGGTGTACTGCTTCGACTTCTGCGGCGGTGGCTACGCCTCGAGGAGCGACGGCAACCCCATCAACATGTCGCTCGAGACGGAGCTCGCCGACTTCGAGTGCGTGGTGGACATGGTCCGCGGCCAGGACTTCTGCGATCCCTCGTGCGTCGTCTGCATGGGCGAGGACCTCGGCGGGCTCGTGGCCACCATGGTCGCCGACGCCCTGCCGGACGAGGTGAGCGCCCTCGTCCTTCTCTACCCCACCCTGCAGCTGCACGACGAGACCAGGCGCACCTTCCCCACCAAGAAGAACATCCCGCAGTCCTACCGCCTCTCCGGCATGCGCGTGGGCCGCGGCTTCGGGGAGGCCGCCTGGGACGCCAACCCCTACACGCACATGCGCGACTTCGGCGGCGACGTGCTCATCGTGCACGGCGACGAGGACGCGACCAGCCTCATCGAGTACTCCGAGCGCGCGGCGGAGGTCTTCCGCTCGGCGAGGCTCGAGACGATCCACGGCGGCCGGCACGTCTTCCGCGACCAGGCCCTCGAGCGCGCCCAGGGGCTCGTCCTGCGCTTCGTGCGCGAGCAGGCCTCCAAGGCGGCGGCCCGCCTGCGCGAGGAGGCGCGCCAGCGCGCGCTCGCCGAGGCCGCCACGCAGGCGACCCAGGACGCGATCCGCGCCGCGCAGCAGGCCCTCGCGGAGGAGTTCCCCGCAGACCCCGTCGCGCCGGGCCAGCTCACCCTCGGTGAGGCCACGGCGCCGGAGCCGGCGGAGGCCGCGGGCGAGAAGGACGTGGCGCCCGCGCCCGCGCCGAGGCGCTCGCGCTACGTGCAGCCCGACCCCAGCAAGCTCGGCCGTCGCCGTGCGCGCCACTTCCGCGGGGACGCGTAGGCGGCCAAGGCCCGCCCGCCCGTGGCGACTGGCTACCTGATCCGGAAGAGCAGGCCCGTGTCGCCCGGCACGCTGAGCGTCGCCCACCCGTCGACGACGGGGACGCTCGCCGGCCGCAGGCCCTCCCCCTCGCGCGCCGCGCCCGCCCCGGGGTCGCCGACGCCCTCGCTCGCGCCCGCATCGCCCCGGGCGGGCGAGAGGGCCTCCGGGAGCCCCGCGTCCTTCTCGCCCACCGCCGCCGCGGGAGCGGTGGGCGCCTCGGGCCCCACGAACCTCTCGCCCTCGACGTCCACGCAGCCGTCCTCGCTCCTGCCGCCGAAGCGCTCCCAGTCCGTGGAGAGCACGAGCTCGAGCGAGGTGGCGAAGGAGACCGCGAGCCCGAAGTCGCGCTGGGCGGGCTCGCCGAGGTTGAGCACGCAGGCGTAGCGCTCCTGCCCCCACCGGCGCTCGAAGGCGAACACGAGCCGCTCGCGTGCGCGGTCGCCTATCCCGAGCCAGGTGAAGCCCTCCCCGCGGAAGTCCCAGCGCCAGAGCGCGGGCGTGTCGAGGTAGAGCCGGTTGAGCTCGCTCATGAAGCGGTAGAACTCGAGGTGGGTCGCGGGGTCGCCCGAAAGCGACTCCTCGCCCGCGCCGGGCGTCTCGCGCGCGACCTCGGGCGCCCTCTGCGGGTCCATGAGGTCCCAGTCCTGCAGGCGCCGGGCGTCCCACTCGCGCAGCTGGCCCCACTCCGAGCCCATGAAGTTGAGCTTCTTGCCGGGGTGGCAGGCCATGTAGAGGTAGAAGGCGCGCGCCGAGCGGAACTTGCGCGCCCAGGGGCCGAAGCACTTGCCCGGCAGCGTCGACTTGCCGTAGACGTTTTCGTCGTGGCTGAGCGGCAGGACCCAGTGCTCGCTCGGGAAGTAGTGCATGGAGAAGAGCAGGTCGCCGTAGTGCTCCCTGCGCTCGAAGTCCTGCTTGCGAAAGAAGTCGGTCGTGTCGTTGACCCAGCCCATGTCCCACTTGTAGTCGAAGCCGAGCCCGCCGCGGGCCGGGTCGCCCGTGACCTGCGGGAAGGTCGAGGAGTCCTCGGCGATGAGGGTGCAGCCGGGGACCGCGCGGTGCAGCGCCGCGTTGAGGCGCCTCACGAAGTCGACCGACCCCTCGTTCACGCCGCGCGACGGGTCGCCCTGCCAGTACAGCAGGCGGCTGACGGCGTCCATGCGCAGGCCGTCGAAGTGGAACTCCTCGAGCCACCAGCGCGCGGCCGAGGCCACGAAGCTCTGCACGTCGCCGCGGGTGAGCATGAAGTTGTGGCTCCCCCACTCGGAGACGCCCAGCTCGGGCGAGGGGTACTCGTAGAGCTTGGTGCCGTCGAAGTCCGCCAGCCCATAGGCGTCGCTCGCGAAGTGCACCGGCACGAAGTCCATCACGCAGGCGACGTTCGCCTGGTGCAGCCTGTCGACCAGGCGCTTGAGCTCGCAGGCCGTGCCGAAGCGGCTCGTCGGCGAGAAGAACCCGGTGTTCTGGTAGCCCCAGCTCTCGTCGAGGGGGTGCTCCGAGAGGGGCATGAACTCGACGCAGTTATAGCCCGCGTCCGTCACGTGGCCGATGAGCTGGTCGGCGACCTCGTCGTAGCGGTACCAGTCGGTCCTGCCGGGACCCTTGCGCCTCCAGCTCGCGAGGTTCACCTCGTACATGTTGAGGGGCACGTCGAGCGGGGGCCTGCCGAGGGCGTCGGCGGCCGCGGCGCGCGCGGCCACCCACTCGCCGTCGCCCCACTCGTACCAGAGGCTGCGCACGATCGAGCGGTGGCGCGGCCTGAGGTCCATGCCGAACCCGTAGGGGTCCACGTGCCGGCGGGCGCTCCCGTCGTATGCGCGGACCTCGAGCTCGTAGGGGAGGCCGTCGCGGACGTGCGAGGCCGTCGTCTCCCAGACGCAGCCGTCGCCCACCCGCATCATCGGGACGGGCGCGCGCCCCTCGAGCAGGAGCGTGACCCCGAGGGCGCTCGGGGCGTAGACCCTGAAGACGGCCGTCGTGTCGTCGAGGAGGTGGGCGCCGAAGTAGCGGTAGGCGTCCGTGCAGTCCCCCGTGTGGAACGCGAACGCGTCGAAGCCGTCCTTGGTCTTCCCTACGATCATCTGAGGCGCTCCTCCCAATCCCGGCCCGAGGCGGCGCGGGCGCGCATGCGGGCGCGGCCGCACGCGGTCGCATCGTGCAAGGTTATATATTCTAGTCCATCCCGCCGGCGCGCCGACGCGCCCTAGTCCACGCTCTTCAGGCTCTCCACCATGTCGACGCCGTCGAGCTTGCGGCGCATGATCGCCATGACGGCGAGGGAGAACGCGACCGTCAGCGCGAAGGCGGCCACGAAGCTCGCCGGGTGTATCGCCCTGCCGAACATGACGTAGTCCACCTCGGCCGTGGTAACCACGAAGTTCTCGAGCCAGACGCCCAGGAGGAGACCGAGGGCGTCGCCCATGAGGGTGAGCAGCAGCGTCTCGCGGAACACGTAGCGGTAGACCTCCCGCCTCGTGAAGCCGAGCACCTTCAGGGTCGCGATCTCGCGGATGCGCTCCTCCACGTTGATGTTGGTGAGGTTGTAGAGCACGATGAACGCGAGCGCGGCGGCGGAGACGATGAGCACCACGACCACCACGTCGACCACGGAGAGCATGCTGCGGTACTGGTCGATCGCCTCGTCGGAGAAGACCACGGTCGAGACGTGCGACAGCTCGTGCAGCCGCCCGGAGACCTCGGCGTGGGCGGCCGCGTCTCCCTCGAGCTCGCACAGCATGGTCGAGAAGGACGGCTCCTCCGGAGACGCCTCCCGCCAGGCGTCGCGGCCCACGTAGACGTAGTTGCCGACGTAGTTCTCGACGACGCCGGTCACGGTCAGGGCCCTCCCCTCCCCCCTGACGTTGCCCACCTCGTCCTGGTCGAAGAGGACGACCTGGTCGCCCACGGAGATGCCGTGGAGGCTCGCGAGCTTCTCGGTCACGAGGACCGAGCCGTCGTCGAAGGGCACCGGCTCCTGCGTCCGCCGGTCACGGAAGTCCACGAGAGCGCCGAGCTCCTCGGCGCTCTCGGGCACCACGACCGAGACGCGCGTGGTCGCCGTGGCCTCCTCGTCGCCTCCGGTACCGCCTGCCTGCATATTCTCCGCCTGGACGCGCGTGACGCCCGAGGCGGCACCCGACGAGGCGAGGAGGTCCGTGACCGCCGAGACGTCCAGCTCGTCGTCCGTGCCGTCCATGCCGACGGTGGTGTTGTAGCGGACGATCGAGGAGGGCTCGCCGGCCTGCTCCGTCGGGCCGAACTGCAGCTCGATGATGTCCCAGATGGAGTCGTGCAGGCCGAAGCCCACGAGGAGCAGCGCGGTGCAGCCGGCGATCCCGACGACCGTCATGAGCAGCCGGCGCTTGTACCTGAAGAGGTTGCGCGCGCAGACCTTCCAGAGGAAGGAGAGGCGCCGCCAGAGGGGTCGTGCGCGCTCGAGGAGGATGCGTTTGCCCGGCTTGGGCGCGCGCGGCAGCATCAGCTCCGCCGGGGTCTCGGAGAGGCTCGACCAGACCGCGGCCCACGTTGCCGCGAGCGTCACGCCCACGCCGAGGCCGCCAGACTGGATAGCGACGAGCGCGTCGAGCGGCAGCGGCCGCGGCAGCGGCGGCACCGCGTAGATGATCGCGTACGACCCGATGACTATGGAGGGCAGGACCTGGGAGAGGACAACCATCCCGAGGACGGCGCCTGCGCCTGCGGCCGCGAGCGCGTACGCGAGGTAGCGGCTGGCGATGCGCGCCTTGCCATAGCCAAGCGCCTTGTAGGTGCCGATCACCACGCGGTCGTCCTCGACCATGCGCGTCATGGTCGTGAGCGCGACGAGGGCGGCGACGAGGAAGAAGATGAGGGGGAAGACGTCGGCGATGTGGTCCATGCGCTCGGTGTCCGCCCGGTAGGTGGCCGCGCCCTCGCTCTGCGTGCGGTCGAGGACGTACACGTCGGGAAGCTCGATGGCGTCTATCTCCGCCTGGGCATCCTCGATCTGGGACCAGGCGGTGCCGAACCTGTCGTCCGCCTCGGCGAGGCCGTCCTCGTAGGAGGAAAGCCCCTCCTCGTAGCGGGAGCGTGCGTCCTCGAGCTGGGCGCGGGAGGAGGAGAGCCGGGCGGCCGCCTCGTCGAGGCGCCCCTTTGCGGAGGAGAGCTCGCCCTTGGCGTCGAGCCTCCTCTGGTCGAGCTCCGCCTGGCCTCGTGCGAGCTCGTCCTCGCCGGCGGCGAGCTGGGCACGGCCGTCGTCGAGCTGGGAGCGCGCCTCGGCGAGGGCCTCGGCGGACGAGCGCGCCTGCTCGAGCTGCGTCAGCTCGTCGTCCGTGGGGAGCGCAGCCTCCAGCTGGGCGATTGCACCCTCGAGGGGCGCGATCGCCCCCTCGGCCTGGTCGGCGGCCGCGAGGGCGGCGTCGAGCTGGGCGAGCGCGCCCTCCAGCCCCTCCCGCTCGGCCTCGAGCGCGGAGCGCGCTTCCTCGAAGCCCTCGGAGGCGGCGTCGAGGGCGGCGATCCTGGCGTCTACGTCCGCGATGCCGTCCGCGACCTCCTGGCGGCGCGCGGCCGCCTCGTCGCGCGCGGCGACTGCCGCCTCGGCCTGCGCGAGCTGGGTGCGGAGGTCGTCGAGCGTGGCCCGGGCGGACGCGGCCGCGGCGAGGCGCTCGTCGAGGGCGTCCGCGTAGCCCTGGGCCGTGTCGGCGCTGACGCCCGCAGGCCCGAGCGCGGCGGCGAGCCCTGCCATGCCCTCCTGCCAGGCTGCCTCGGCGGCATCGAGCTCCTCTCGCCTGGACGCGAGCTCGGCGGCCCCCTCGTCGAGGGCCGCCTGGGCGTCGGCGAGCTGCGAGGCGGCGGAGTCGCGCGCGGACTCGTAGGCGGCGAGGCCCTCGTCTAACTCCCGCTGCCCCTCCGCGAGCTGGCGGGCGCCCTCTTCGATCCGGGAGGCGGAGTCGTCGAGCGTGGCCTTGGCGTCCGCGAGCTCGCCGTACGTCTCGTCGTGTCGCTCGTCGTACTCCCGGACCTTCTCGTCCAGCTTGTCCTGGGCCCTCCGCCTGAGGGTGTCCTGGCGCGCCTGGGCGAGCTCTCCCGCCGCGTCCTCGATGCGCCCCTTGACCTCGCCGACCGCGGACTCGTAGGCGTCGGAGCCCGACGGCTCGGAGGAGGCGCCCGCGACCTCGAGGTAGACCTCCGTGTAGGGCGCGTCCGCGAGGAAGGCGTCCTCGGGGACGTAGAGGTAGTGCTCGACGCTGCCCGAGCCGAGGGTCGTGGAGCCGTAGCTGCCCGTGTAGACGTAGTCGGGCGCCACGACCCTGCCCGTGACCGTGAAGCTGCGCTCCTCGAGCTCCTCGTCGAGGCTCGAGGTGCCGTAGAGGACCGTCACGATGTCGCCGATCGCGAGGGCCCCGGCCCCGGCCGCGGAGACGACGCACTCGTCGGGCGCGCTCGGCCAGGAGCCCTCGCGCAGGATGGGACGGTTGAGGTAGGAGGGGTCGTCCGCCTCCGAGGAGGCCTCGCCGCAGGAGGACGTCGCGGCGGCGGCGACGTCCAGCGAGGAGATGCGCACGGCGACCTGCTCGTCGCCCACGCGCGCCATCGCGTCGACCGTGCGCGAGGGCATCGCGGCGCCGACGCCCTCGACGCCGGCGACGCGCGCGACGTCCGCGTCGTCGAAGCCGAGGGTGGAGACGACCCTGAGGTCCCACAGGCCCGTGCCGTCGTAGAGCCGGTCCGCTGCCAGGCGCATGTCGGGGCCGCACATCTTGAGGCCGGCGTAGAACCCGCAGCCGAGGGCGACGATGCCCATGATCGCCAGGAAGCGTCCGAGGGAGGAGCGGATGGAGCGCAGCACGCCCTTCGCGAAGGCGGAGCGCGCGCGGACGGGGCGCCTCGTCCCGTGACCCCGGGCGCCCATGCCTACCACTCCACGCTCATGGCGTCCGCGGGGTGCGCGTTGAGCTCGACGGAGGAGGCGCGTCCCTCGCGCACGCGGATGACGCGGTCGGCCACCTGCGTGAAGGCGAGGTTGTGCGTCACGATGGCGACCGTGCGGCCGGTCTCGCGCGCGGTGTCCTGCAGGAGCCTCAGGATCTGCTTGCCGGTCACGTAGTCGAGCGCCCCCGTCGGCTCGTCGCACAGCAGCAGCTTGGGGTTCTTGGCGAGGGCGCGGGCGATGGCGACGCGCTGCTGCTCGCCGCCGGAGAGCTGAGCGGGGAAGTTGTCCGCGCGCTCGGCGAGCCCGACCTTCGCGAGGACCTCGTCGGCCGGCAGGGGGTCGTCCGAGATCTGGCTCGCGAGCTCCACGTTCTCGAGGGCGGTCAGGTTCTGCACCAGGTTGTAGAACTGGAACACGAAACCGATGTCGTGGCGCCTATACTGCGTGAGCTCGCGCTCCGAGAGCGAGCTCACGACGCGATCCCCCAGCCTGATCGTACCGGAGGTCGCCGAGTCCATGCCGCCGAGCATGTTGAGGACGGTCGTCTTGCCGGCACCCGACGGCCCCACGATCACGGCGAGCTCGCCCCGCTCGATGTCGAAGGTCATCCCGTCGACCGCGCGGACCTCGACGTCGCCCATCCTGTACGTCTTAGTGACGTCCCTGAACTCGACGAATGCCATGCGCACCTCCCCTTTGGCACATCTTGTCACAGGGAAGCGCCACGCGCCAGCAAGCCGGGGGCGGGCGGGGCGCAGGGCGAGCCTGCGTGGGGTCCTGGCCCACATGGCATCCGACGAGGCCCGCCCGTGCCGACCGGCGACCCTGCCGTCCGGGCCCCGCGCCGCCCAGCGGCGTCTAGTAGCCCGTCACCTCGGAGAGCTCGTAGGAGGCCACGTCCTCGGGGTCGACCGTGCCCGAGGCGTTGAACTTCCAGGTGCCGCCCGCCTTCAGCTCGGTCGCGTTGGCGTAGGCGTTGCCCACCTGGTTGCCGTCCGCGTCGTAGAGGACGTAGGTCACCTGCACGTAGGAGCAGTCCTTACCGGAGTTGTTGGTCAGCGTGCCGCTGATCTGGTACAGGTACGGGTTGGAGGTGTCGACCTCCTCGTCGCTCACCGGAAACTTCTCCGCCGGCTCGGAGGCGGTCTGCTGGGTGCCCGCGGACGCTTGCGCGTCGCCCGAGACCGCCTGCGCGTCCGATCCGGACTTGCCGTTGCCGCCCATGCCGGCGATGACCGCCAGCGCGACCACTACCACCACGACGATGAGGACGACCTTGCCCTTGCCGCCCTTCTTCTTGCTCTTCTCGACCTCTGCCATCTGGACCCCCTTCGTGAGTACCCCGCGCACCCAGTGCCGGCGCGGAGAAGCAAACCGTGAGGGCAAGCCTAGGCAAGCCGCGCATGCCGTTCATTAGCTGCCGGCTAAGTCCCGCGCGTCGTCGGTCTCTCGAAGGGCCTGATCGAACTGCCCGTCCTCTCCCGTCCAGAGGTATCGACGGGAGGGACTCAGCATATGCGAAGCCGATTCGTCCGGAGGACTTGCCGGCAGCCTCGACTTTCGCTTCCCGCGCGAGAAGAAGCGGGGCGTCCACCGCCTTGCGAGCCGAAGGGCCGGAACTGCGGCACTGCCTGGGGAATGCCGATCGGAGAATCCGCATCGCGGCGTCTCCACGTGGATAGTCGAGAAGTCAGAGAGCGGCGGCGGTGAGAGGGCCCGTCGCGCCTACTGGCGGGGAGGGGCGCACGGATGGCGCCGTGCCGTCCGGGCGCCAACGCTACACGACGGCCGTCGCGGCGGCGCCGCCCGTGAGCGCCACCACGATGGATGCGAGCACCCAGACGAGAAGCATCGCCGCGAGGTAGGCGGACGCGCGCGAGACGAGGAGCCCCAGGGAGGCACCCGCGGAGGCGCCGCTCCCGTAGCCCCCCGTGCCCACCAAGAGCGAGCAGAGCTCGTAGGCGGGCAGCAGGAGGCCCCAGAGCCCGAGGGAGACAAGGATTGCGGCGCTCCCCAGCGCCTGGCCCGGGGGCAGGCCGGCGGTGCTCCCAGGGATGCCCGCCACCACCATGAGCTCGAAGAGGGCGAGCAGGGCGGCGAGGACCCGGACGGCGAGCCTGCGCGCCGCGCCCGCTGACCGGACTCCACCGACGAGCTCGGGCATCCCGCGCAGGGCGAGCGTGGGGAGCGCCTGGGAGATCCAGGCCACGACCGGGCGAGGGCCGCGACCTCCGCCCCCCGCCGCCTGGCCCGGGTCGGCAGGGCGCCCCGCAACCAGAGTGGGCTCGGAGGTGCGCCCCGCCGCCTCGCGGGCAGCCCTCGCGAGCTCGCCAGCGCTCCCGTAGCGCCGGCTCGGCTCGAAGGAGCACGCCCTTCTCGCCACCCCGGCGAGGCGCGCGAGGGCCACGGCCTCACCCTCCGCGCCCGACGTCACCCCGGCTCCGGAGCCGGGGGAAGGCACCACCCGGGCCGTCCCCCCGCACGCGAGGAGCCGCTCGTACGCGCGGTCCCCCGAGGCCTCTCCCGTGAGCGCGCACGCGAGGAGCCGGCCTAGCGAGAAGACGTCCGAGCGCGCGTCCGTCTGTGCGAACCCGAACTGCTCGGGGGCCGAGAAGCCCCTGGTGCCCAGCACGGTGGTATCGCGCTCCCGCGCCTCGTCGCGCACACGCGAGATTCCGAGGTCGGTGAGGTAGGCGCCCCGGGGCGAAACGATCACGTTCGAGGGCTTGACGTCTCGGTGTACGACCTGCTGCGCGTGCAGGGCGTCGGCCGCCGAGCAGACGTCGTCGAACACGTCGAGGGCGCGAGCGACGCCGAGCGCGCCGCGCTCGGCCAGCAGCTCGTCTAGGGGCGTCCCCTCCACGTAGTCGTAGGTGACGACGAGCCCGTCGGGCGTGGCGTACATGCCCTCGACCCTCGGCAGGTGCGGGTCCGAGGCGCGCATGGCACGCGCCCACGCCTCGGCGTTGGCGAGCTCCCACGGGATGCGCTTACGCACGTAGGGCCCCTCGCCCCCGATGGTGACGAGCTCGGTCGTGCCCGAGGGCCCATCCCTCAGGACGCGCTCGACGGCGTAGGCGTCATCTGCCCCGAGGGCGTGGAAGGCGAGGGAGTCCTCGTCGAGTCCAGGCGCGTCCTCAGCCAACCAGGGTCTCCTCCCCCAGCTCGTAGAGCTTGTCGTCCGTCGCCGCGCGGCTAAGGCCCCGGTCCACGCAGAAGGCGATGATCGCGTCTCGGCGGTCCTTGACCCACAGCTCCGCGTTGCCCGATAGGCGCAGGAGCCGCTGGGTCTCGCGCAGCGACGCACCGAGGGAGAGGGCGAGTGCGAGGGCCGTGTCACGTCCGGGACGACGGGTGCCCTGGAAGACCTGGTAGCCGAAGGTCGCGTTGACGCCGCTCTCGCGGATGACCCGGGCACGCCTGAGGCCGCTCTTCTCGAGGAGGTGGGCGAGGTAGGCCACGAGGTCGCGGCCTTCGACGGGGTGGCCCGGGCCCTCGAGGTAGGCCTCGGGGCTCGCGCTGGAGAGGAGCTGCTCCAGGAGCTCCTCGGTCAGAATCTCGTCGCACGCCGAAGACCCGGCACCTGCGTCGTCGCCCGCGACGGCACCCCGACCGTCCGTACGTCCCTCTCCCGCTACCACCATGCGCTCCCCTCGACGTGGCGCACCATTATACCGTCGTGCAGCGCATGCGCCTGCGGGGCTCGACGTGCGCTCGCGTGCCGCCGCCCCTCCCCGGCAGGGCGGCGCAGAAAAGTCCTATCCTTTTGCCATCGACCGGCAAGGATAGGAGAGGCACATGGAATACCGCTACGAGCACGACTCCATGGGCGAGGTGAGGGTCCCGGCGGACGCGCTCTGGGGCGCGCAGACGCAGCGCTCCCTCGAGAACTTCCCCATAGGGGACCAGACCATGCCCAGGGAGGTCGTCCGGGCGCTCGCGCTCGTGAAGAAGGCGGCCGCCCAGGCCAACGCCGAGCTCGGCGTGCTCGACCAGACCGTCGCCTCCCTCATCGAGGAGGCGGCCGACGAGGTGCTCGCCGGCGAGCACGACGACGCCTTCCCCCTCAAGGTCTGGCAGACCGGCTCGGGGACCCAGTCCAACATGAACATGAACGAGGTCCTCGCCCACATAGCGAACGCCCACGCCGCCGAGCGCGGCATCGCCCTCGAGCGGCCCGTGCACCCCAACGACGACGTCAACCGCAGCCAGAGCTCCAACGACGCCTTCCCCTGCGCGCTCAGCGTCGCGGCGGCTCTCGCGCTGGTCGAGGAGGTCATCCCTCCGGCGCAGCGCCTCATGGACACGTTCAAGCGCCTCGAGGTCGAGAACGAGGGCGTCGTGAAGAGCGGCAGGACCCACCTGCAGGACGCGGTGCCCATCGCCTTCAGCCAGGAGGTCTTCGGCTGGCGCGGCCTCGTGGCGACGCCGCTCGACCAGATGGTGAAGGTCCTCCCCTTCCTCTACCGGCTCCCCCTGGGCGCCACCGCCGTGGGAACCGGGCTCAACGCCCCCGAGGGCTTCGGCGACCTCGCGGCCGAGAAGCTCCATGAGCTCACCGACCTGCCCTTCCGGACGGACCCCAACAAGTTCCACGCCCTCACCTCGAAGGACTCGGTCGTCTTCGCGCACGCCGCGATCAAGGCCCTGGCCTGCAACCTCATGAAGGTGGCGAACGACGTCCGCTGGCTCGCCTCCGGCCCGCGCTGCGGCCTGGGAGAGATCAGCATCCCCGCCAACGAGCCGGGTAGCTCCATCATGCCCGGCAAGGTCAACCCCACCCAGTGCGAGGCTCTGACCATGGTCGCCGTCGAGGTCATGGGCAACGACGCCGCCATCGGCTTCGCCGCCTCCCAGGGCAACTTCGAGCTCAACGTCTTCATGCCCCTCATAGCCTACGACTACCTCGAGTCCGCGCGCCTGCTGGGCGACGCGATCGCGAGCTTCGACGAGAGGTGCGCCTCCGGCATCGTTGCCAACAGAGAAAAGATGGCGAACAACCTGCACAACTCGCTTATGCTGGTGACCTGCCTCAACCCCTACATCGGATACGAGAGGGCCGCCAAGGTCGCGCACAAGGCCTACGAGGACGGCGTCTCGCTGAGGGAGGCCTGCTGCGAGCTCGGCTTCCTCAGCGAGGAGGAGTTCGACAAGGTGTTCAAACCGGAGGAGATGGTCTAGGCACATGGACGACATCAGCAGGAGGAGCCTCGAGCTCCACGAGAGGCTGCAGGGCAAGATCGAGGTCGTGTCGCGCGCGAAGGTCGAGACCGTCGAGGACCTCTCGCTGGTCTACACCCCGGGCGTCGCCGAGCCCTGCCGCCAGATCCAGGCGGACTACCAGAAGTCCTGGGAGCTCACGCGCCGCAGCCACCTCGTCGCGGTCATCACCGACGGCACCGCCATCCTCGGCCTCGGCGACATCGGACCGGCCGCGGGCATGCCGGTCATGGAGGGTAAGTGCGCCCTCTTCAAGGAGTTCGGCGACGTGGACGCCTTCCCCATCTGCGTCGACACCCACGACACCGACGAGTTCGTCCGCACGGTGCAGCTGATTTCCAAGAGCTTCGGCGGCATCAACCTCGAGGACATCGCCGCGCCGCGCTGCTTCGAGATCGAGCGCAGGCTCCAGGAGGTCTGCGACGTCCCCGTCTTCCACGACGACCAGCACGGGACCGCCGTCGTCCTGGCGGCCGCCCTCATCAACGCCATCAAGGTGACGCACAAGCAGACGGGCGATCTGCGCATCGTGATCAACGGCGCCGGGGCCGCGGGCTGCGCCATCGCCACGCTCCTCGTCCACATGGGCTTCGGCAACGTGATCCTGTGCGACGTCAACGGGATCATCTGCGAGGGCGACGAGGGGCTGCACGCAGGCCAGGAGGCCCTCTCCCACGTCACCAACGCTGACCACGAGCACGGCACGCTCGCCGACGCCCTCAAGGGGGCCGACGTCTTCGTCGGCGTCTCCAGGGGCAACCTCGTGACCCCCGAGATGGTCTCCACCATGAACGAGGGCATCGTCTTCCCGATGGCCAACCCCGTGCCGGAGATCATGCCAGACAAGGCCCTCGAGGGCGGCGCCGCGATCGTCGGCACCGGCCGCTCGGACTTCCCGAACCAGATCAACAACGTCCTGGTCTTCCCCGGCATCTTCAAGGGCGCGCTGCAGGCGCATGCCAAGAGGATCACCGAGGAGATGGAGGTCGCGGCGGCGCACGCCATCGCGTCGCTCATCCCCGACGAGGAGCTCTCGCCCACCAACATCATCCCCTCGGCGCTCAACAAGTCCGTGGCGGACGTCGTGGCCAAGGCCGTAGCCGATCACGTGGAGTAGGGCCGCTCCTCCGCTCGCAACCCAGGCGCCCCTGCCAGGCAGGGGCCTTCCGGGGCCGTCGCGCTCGCGCGGCGGCCCCTTCCCTTTGGCGGGGGGACCGCATGGCGGGGGACCGCGCCTCGCCCCGGTGCGAGCCGGCCTCCTCGCGCCCTACCCGCCTGCCGGCCGGCCGCATCCGCCGGCAGCGGAGGCGTCCGGCGCCTCGACGTCGTTTCCGCCCCACTCGTCGAGGGCCTCGCGCTCGACCTCGCGCTCCTTTTCGCGCAGGGCCTCCTCGAACCCCTTGAGCGGGTTGAACGGCATGAATATCTTGGCCCTCTCGCTCAGCGGCATCCTGGGATGCCGCACGTAGAGGTCGTCCGGACCGAGGCCGCCGCCCGCAGCGGCGCCTGCCTCTGATCCTCCCGTGACGCGTCCTATGGCGAACCTCCCCTCCCTAGGCTCCCTCTCCGCTCCTGTGACCGCCGATCTGCGCATGGCGCTCGCGCGCCGTGGCCCCGGGCAGGAGGTCTATGCCCTTGAGCACTGCGTTCTTGCCGAACTTCCGCTTGATATCGTTGATGGCGCGCTGCCGCGTGCGCTCGCGCTCGCGCGCGCCCTCGTCGGCGAAGAGGTCGAGCTGGGTGCCCGCGGCGCCGAGCGGGGCGACCTCGGTGAGACTCACCCCCACGCGGTGGACGGGCCGCTCCCGCGACACCCCCTCGTCCCAGGCCGCGCGCGCCGCCTCGCGGAGCTCGCGCAGGGAGCTCGTGGGGCTCGCCAGTCTGCGCGCCCCGGAGGCGCCGGGGCCGCCGTAGAAGCGCAGGTTCCCGGCGCGCCGCATCCGGTCGCGCTCCTCGGCCGTGAGCGCGTAGCCCACCCAGAACGAGACGCCGCCCGCGACCTCCCCCTCGTCCACGAGCCTGAGCGAGAGGTCGTCCAGCATCTCCTTCACGACGAGCCACGCGTTGTCGAAGTCCTTGTCGCACCCGAAGACCTGGGCGCTCGTGTACATCCTGCTCCTTGAGCGATAGCCCTTTATGTCCGCCATGGTGCAGGGCTCCTGGCCCCAGGCGTGGTCGATCAGTATCTCCGCGTCACGGCCGAGGACCTCGTAGACGGGCTCGGGCGCAGCGAGTGCGAGCTCCCCCATGGTGTGTATGCCCAGCTCGGAGAGCCGCCTGGCGATCCCCGGCCCGACGCGCCAGAAGTCCGTGATCGGGCGGTGGTTCCACAGGGTCTGGCGGTAGGACTCCTCGTCCAGCTCCCCGAAGAAGCCGGGGCTGTGCTTGGCCGTTATGTCGAGCGCCACCTTGGCGAGGTAGAGGTTGGTGCCCAGCCCGCAGGTCGCCGGGATGCCGTTGCGCGCCACCACGTCCTCGCGGATGCGCTCGCCGAGCTCACGGGCGCCCATGCCGTACAGGTCGAGGTAGGGCGTGACGTCCAGGAAGGCCTCGTCGATGGAGTAGACGTGGACGTCCTCCTTGCCGACCCACCTGAGGTAGGTGCCGTAGATCTCGGCGCTCTTCTGGATGTAGCGGGCCATCCGGGGAGGGGCCATGGTATAGGGAATGCCCTTGGGTATCTCGAACACGCGGCAGCGGTTGCGCACGCCGAGGGCCTTCATGCTTGGGCTGACCGCGAGGCAGATGGTCTTCTCCGTCCGCGTGCCGTCCGCCACGACGAGGTTGGTGGTCATGGGGTCGAGCCCGCGGTCTGCGCACTCGACGCTGGCGTAGAAGCTCTTGAGGTCTATGCAGAGGTACTGCCGCTCCCCCATGCCGCCTCCCTTCGGTCGCCTCGGCATGCGAACAATTGTACGTCCAAACGCAGCGCGGCGCCAGCCCGGAGGGGAGGTTTTCCCGATCCGGACCGGCGCCGCGACCCAGGCCGGAGGGCGCCGGGCGGCGTGCGCCCCGGTGCCCCGGCGTGCGCCCCTACTCGCTCCTGAGCGCCTCCACCGGGTCGCGCCTGGCGGCGATGGTCGAGGGGATGATGCCCGCCACGAGCGTGAGCACCACCGAGATGACGATGAGGACGGCGGCGTTGGCCGGCGAGAGCGCCATGATGCCGGAGACGTGCTTCCAGCCGTAGACGAAGCGGTTGACCGGCACCTCGGCGACGAGGACGACCAGGATCGCGAAGACTCCCGACACCAGGCCCTCGATGAACGTCTCCGCGTTGAAGATGTTGGCGACGTTGAGCTTGGAGGCGCCCATGGCACGCAGGATGCCGATCTCCTTCTTGCGCTCCAGGACCGAGATGTAGGTGATGATGGCGATCATGATCGAGCTCACCACGAGCGAGATGGAGACGAAGGCGATCAGCACCGTGGACACGAGGTTGACGATGTCCGTCACGGAGGAAAGCAGGGTGCCCATGAGGTCGGTGTAGCTGATGACCTTGTCGTCCTCGCCCTGGGCCCGCATCCGGTCGTTGTAGCCGTCCACGATCTTGAGGACGTCCTCCTTGTCGGAGAAGCTCCTGGGGTAGATGTCGATCTCGTGCGGGTCAGACTCGTCAGCGTAGCCCAGGGTCGTGAGGTTGTTCTCGTAGGTGAGCGAGCTCGCGTTGGCGTAGTTGGTCAGCAGCGAGGTCAGGTCCTCCTGCGTGAGGTTGAAGTGGATCGCGTTGCGGAAGGCGTCGGCGTCGACGGAGAAGGAGTCGGCCATCGCGGAGGAGAGCCCCTCCATCTGCCCCTGCATCTGGGAGGAGATGGCGGCGGAGAGCTGCGAGCCGAGCGCCCCGGCGGCGCTCTGCATCTGGGTCTGGAGCGCCACGGCGAGCTGCTGCGCCATGGCATCGGCGGCCTGGCTCATGAGCGCGCCCATCCGCTCGGAGAAGTACGGCGCGAACTGGTCTGTCAGGTAGTCCTGCATGACGAACCTGAGCTTGGCCGAGAGGTCGTCGGTGCCGGTCGAGGCTGCCGCGACGGCCTCCGCGTAGCGCTGTCTGCCCTCCGGGTCCACCGTCGTGTAGTCGCTCCAGGCGGCCTGCCAGTCGTAGTAATGCCCCCCGTTCTGGTCGGTCTTGGTGTACTTGGCCATGTTGGCAAGCCAGTAGTCGCCAAAGCCGTCCGCGAGCCGCTGCGCCGCCTCCGTCGCCGCCTGCTGCCGCGAAGGGTCGACGTCCGCGGCGAGCTTGGAGAGGTCGGGCTGGGGGGCGTCGGCGACGAGCCGCGCCACGGCCTCGGGGCTGAAGACGGAGGAGAGGGAGCTCGTGTCGACCCCCGAGAGGTCGAGGCCGGAGAGGTCCATGCCCGAGAGGTCCATCCCGGAGAGGTCGAGGCCGTCGCCAGAGGAGGACATGGCCTGGGCGAACTTGTCCTGGTCGAACGAGAAGGCACCCCTGAGCGCGTCCTCGTCGACCGAGAAGATCTGGGACATGTCGAAGCTCGCGCCGGAGGCGGACCTCAGCTCCTCGAAGGTCTTGCCGGTGAAGACGTCCACGTCGGGGTCGTCGAGCTGCTGCCTCACGATCTGGGAGGAGGCCGCGTCGGCCATGAGGCGCTGCGTGAGGGCGTGGGTGTAGGCGACGCCCTCCTGCATGGAGGTGTTCTGCGTCGTCGCGTTGGGGCGCACGACGCCCACGACCCGCAGCGTCATCGCCGAGTCCACGACGCCGCGCATGAAGCCCTCGTCGCCGGTCATGTCCGTCCAGGTCGCGGTGTCGGCGTTGTACTGGTAGCACGAGGAGGGGTCCACCACCTTGAAGGTGAGGCCGAGCGCGTCGTCGTAGGTGAGGCCGACGTTGGTGTCCGGCAGGGCGGGCCGCTCGCCTGAGGCGCTTATCGAGTCGACGAGGTCCTTCAGCTGCTGGGGGTCGAGGATCCCCAGGCAGTAGAGGGTGTAGTCGGAGATCTTCCCATTGGCGTCGAGCACGAGGACCGCCTCGTCCTCGCCGGTCGGCCAGGAGCCGGCCACCACGTCGTACTGGGAGTCGAGGAGCGCCTGGTCATCGAGGAGCTCCTCGAAGCCCTCCGCGGAGGAGGACGAGGAGAGCCCCAGGCTCGCGCCCGCCTGCTGCATGCTGCTCTGGCCCGAGCTCAGGGGCGAGCCGAGCCTGGTCACGCCCTTCGAGGTGTCGGCGGCGTACATCTTGGGGTAGATGCCGTACTTGTACTCGATGGAGCTCGCGTGCTCCTCGACGCCGCTCTGCCCGCTGTCGAGGAAGGCCTTGAACGACGCGAGGTCGTTGAGCCTCACCTGGGAGAACATGTCGGAGACGACCGTCGACTCGGGGATCTCGTCGCCCCCGGAGACGCTCCCCTGCTGCCCGGTGCCGTCCGACTCGGTCGCGCTCGCGCCCATCTGGCCCATCAGCTCGGAGACGTTGGCCGAGCCCTGCGTGATCGCGAGGGGGTAGTGCGAGAGCGCGTCCTCCTCCGTCTTGGCGATGTAGTTGTTCACGCCGTTGGAGATGGCGAGGATGGCGGCGATGCCGATGATGCCGATGGAGCCCGCGAAGGCGGTGAGGATGGTGCGGCCCTTCTTGGACCAGAGGTTGTTGGCCGAGAGGGAGAGCGCCGTGAGGAAGCCCATGGAGGCGTGCCGGCGGGACTTGCCGCGCTCGTGCGCGTCGTCCGCGCGGGCCGCGCCGCGCCCCGCGCCAGGGGCGGAGGCGGCGGGCGGGGCGGACTGCGCAGGCATGGCCACCGTCTCGTCGCCCGCGACGGGGAGGGCGACCGTCGCGCCGCGTCCCTGGGCCGTCTCGGGGCGCGCGGGGTCGAAGGGGTCCGTGTCGCCCTCGACGCGCCCGTCCCTCACGCGCACGATGCGCGTCGCGTAGCGCTCCGCCAGCTCGGGGTTGTGGGTCACCATGACCACGAGCCTGTCGGAGGCGATCCTCTTGAGGATGTCCATGACCTGGACGCTCGTCTGGGTGTCCAGGGCGCCGGTCGGCTCGTCCGCCAGGACGATGTCGGGGTCGTTCACGAGGGCGCGCGCGATCGCCACGCGCTGCATCTGGCCGCCCGAGAGCTGCGACGGCCGCTTGCGCGCGTGCTCGGCGAGCCCCACGTCCGCGAGGGCCGAGAGCGCGCGGCGCTCCCGCTCCGCACGCCCGACGCCAGAGAGCGTGAGCGCCAGCTCGACGTTGGAGAGCACCGACTGGTGCGGGATCAGGTTGTAGCTCTGGAAGATGAAGCCGACGCGGTGGTTTCTGTAGGTGTCCCAGTCCTTGGACGAGAAGTCCTTGGTCGAGACGCCGTTGACGACGATCTCCCCCGAGTCCGCGTGGTCGAGGCCGCCGAGGATGTTGAGCATCGTGGTCTTGCCCGAGCCCGAGGGGCCGAGCACGGCCACGAACTCGTTGTCCCTGAAGGTGACCGAGACGCCGTCGAGGGCGACTTGGGTGAAGCCTTCGGTCGCGTAGGTCTTCTTGATCTGGTGCAGCTCTAGCATCGGAGTCCTTTGCAGAAAGTCCCTGCCGGCCCGCCGGGGACGGACCTCGGGGCGCCGTCGCCCCGGCTTGTGAGGTACCTATTGTGACGCACCCCCGGCCCTCCGCAGGAGCCGTCAGCAACACTACAGAAACCCAGCTCCAGGACCAGCTGCGGCAGTCCTTCCGTCCCGTGCCCCGCCCTGGGCGCCCGGGCGCCGATCGTGCGACCCGGACGTCGCCCGGGCGCCGAGCCCGGCGGAGAGGGGCGCCAAACGCTATCATCTTTTGCCTGAAGGGCGATTCGCGCCCGAGGTCCCAAGCGCGAGCCGGCCCCGAGGTCCGAGGGGCGACCAGCGCCCGGGCCCACTCCCCCACCCAAGAAGCCAAACGCGCAATAGGAACGCCATGTCACGAGACAGAGCCCCCCATACCAGACCCACCGACACCGCACCCGTCGAGAGGGGGGCCGCCGCCCCGGGTCGGCAGGAGCCACAGGGGAGAAGGACCTCGCGCCCGCAGGCGTCCGCGCGGGCGCGGCGCACGGCGCCCGCCCGCCCGCAGCGCGCCCCCGAGGGGGGCCGGGCCACCAGGGACGCCGCGCCCCGGCGGGCGGAGGGGCCGCGGGCGGCCGGGCAGCCTCGGGCCGGGCGTCGCAACGACGCGCTCGACGGCCTGCGCGCCCTCGCGATCGCCTCCGTCGTCTTCTACCACCTCTCGGTGGCCTGGCTGCCGAGCGGGCACATGGGCGTCATCGTCTTCCTCGTCCTCACCGGCTACCTGCTGACGAGCTCGCTCGTGCGCACCCTCGTCAAGGGGGGCGCCATCGGCTACCGCACCCTCTGGACGAGGCGCCTCCGCAGGATCTGGCCGCCCATGGCGGTCTGCGTCTTCGTCACCGTCGCGGCCTGCGTGCTCTTCAACCACGTCCTGCTGACGAAGCTCAGGCCGGACTTCGTCCCCTCGCTGCTGCTCGTCTCCAACCTGGCCGCCATCGTGCGCGGCGCCAGCTACTTCGACCACCTCGGCGGCGTCTCGCCGCTCACGCACCTGTGGTACCTCGGCCTCGACGCGCAGTTCTGCCTCGTGTGGCCGCCCGTCCTGGCCCTGCTGTGGAGGCTGGGGGCGAAGAGGCGCGACGCCGCCCTCCCAAGGCGCGCCACCTTCGCGCTCGCGCTCGCCTCCGCCGTCGCCATGGCCGCCCTCTTCGACCCCAACGGGGACCCGACGCGCGTCTACTACGGCCCCGACACCCGCTTCTTCGCCCCGCTCGTGGGCGCCTGTCTCGCCCTGCTGTGGCCCCTCGGCAGGAGGCGTCCGGTCGGCGCCCTCGGCGGCTCCAAGCTCGACCTGGGGTCGCTCGACATCTTCGGCCTGGTGGGGCTCGCGGGCGTGCTCGCCGTCATGGTCCTGTCCCAAGACACCGCGACCTTCCTCTACCGCGGCGGCATGATGATCGTGGCCCTGCTCTCGGCCGCCCTCGTCGCGTCCCTGCTCGACCCGGCGACGGTCACCTCGAGGTTCTTCTCCGCCAGGCCCCTGGTCTGGCTCGGCAGGCGCGCCTTCGGCATCTACCTGTGGCACTACCCGCTCTTCCAGCTCCTCCGGGTTACCGACGGCGACACCCCCGCCTGGGTGGTCGCGCTCGCCGTCGTCGCCTCCGTCGCCTTGGCCGAGCTCTCGCTGAGGCTCGTGGAGGAGCCCCTCGCCCGAGGCGCGTCGCCGCTGCCGACGGGTCCCGGCCGCCTCGCGCCCGCCCGGGCGGCAGCCCTCGTCGCGGGGCTCGCCGTGGTGGCCGTCGCGGTCGCAGGCGCCGTCGTCGTGCCGGACGAGACGGCGCTTCCCACCGACGCCCTCAACAACACGGGCGTGAGCGCCGGCGCGGCCAAGGACCTCACGTCCGAGTCGCAGCAGGCTGCGGACGGCGGGGATGCCGCGGGCTCCGCGGAGGACTCCAAGGGCGTCGCCGAGGGCGCGACCCCCGACGACCACCTCGTGCTCACGGCCTCCGCGGACGAGACGGGCCAGAACCGCTACGACCCCTTCGTGGTCGCCGACTCCGTCGCGGGCGACGCGAGCTGGTACTTCAAGCAGCACTGCCCCAACGGCTACCTCGACTCCTACGTCGGGCGCCGCCCCGACCAGGCCCTCGACGTCCTCAAGGGATACGTCGACCAGGGGGTCGTCGGCAAGGTCGTGGTGCTGTGCACCTTCTCCAACGCGCCGGGGACCTCCTCCACCCTCGACCAGCTCGTCGAGGCGTGCGGCGACCGCATCGTCTACGTGGTGAACGTCTCCATCCCGGAGTCGGAGGAGGCGCAGATCAACAGCAGCCTCACGGCGCTGGAGAAGAAGTACGACAACGTCCACCTGATCGACTGGAAGTCCTACGTGGCCGGCCACGGCGCAGACTCCGCCGAGCCGTGGCTCTACGCCGACAGGGAGCACCTCACCCCGCAGGGCCAGCCCCACTACATCGACCTCATCACCAGCGCGATCGCGAAGGACTTCGTCGAGTCCGCGGGCGGCTCCGCCCAGGTGGGCACGGTCGGGCAGAACACCGGCGAGTAGCCGCGGCACGGGAGGCGCCCGAGCCGCGCGACGGTGTCGGGCGCCGGACTGCCGGGCGCCGCGCCGCCGTCGGCGCGCCTCGCCCGGCCCGTCCTAGAGGATGGAGTCCACCTGCATGTCGTAGGTCGACTCGATGCTCTTGATGAGGCAGAACATGGCCTCGTTGTAGGGGGCGCTCAGCCCCTTTGCAGCCGCGTATCTCACGAAGGCGCCGTTGATGGAGCCGACCTCCGTCTGGCGGTGCATGATCACGTCCTGCGCCATCGAGGTGATGTGGTCCTTCTCGGAGCCGAAGATCTTGCGGCGCAGGTCGTTCTTGAGCCGCGTGGCGTCGACCTCGACGCCGTAAGCCTCGGCCACCGCGCAGGCCTCGTCGATGATGTCGTTACACAGGTCCATGCCCTTGTTCAGGATGCCCATGCCGCCGCAGGGGACGCGGCAGACGGCCGAGGTGGAGTTGAGCGCCGCATTGTAGGCCGCCTTCTGCCAGACGTCTCGCCAGACGTCCTCGTGGACCTCGCACTCGAGGCCGGCCTCGTTGAAGGCGCGTTCGACTGCGCGGGCGAGGTCGCTCACCTCCGAGGTGAGGGGCATGAACTTGATGATCCCCTCGCCGCTCGAGCGGACCGAGCAGAGCCCGGTGCGGTCGGCGTTGTACGTGCACATCCCGATGAGCACGCGTCCTGGGTCGACGAAGCGCTTGATGAGCTCCGCGTTTCCGAGGCCGTTCTGCAGCGAGAGCACGTAGGTGCCCTCCCCGAGGTAGCCCCGCGCCTGCTCCAGGGCCTCCGTCGTGTCGGGGGTCTTGGTGCAGAGCAGGACGAGGTCGGGCTCGCCCTCCACGTCCTCGGCGCGCATGACGGGCGGATGCGCCTCCAGGCGCTCGTCGCCGAACGCGCACGAGATGCCATGCGCGCCAATGGCGTCGATGGCCGCCTGGTCCCGCTCGACCAGGGACACGTCGTTCTTATCGCCCTGCGAGAGCATCGCGCCGTAGAGCTGCCCGATGGCGCCCGCGCCTAGGATGACTATCCTCATGACCTGCCTCCGTCCCCGTCGAGGCCCCGCTCGCCTCGCGTCCGGCTCGCGACTGCCGGCCGGGAGCCCCGGGCCGGCACGCAGATTGGTTTGCTATACCCCCGTTCGGGAGGCCTCAGTCAACCGGCGTCCCGGACGAGCGTCGATTCTCCCGTAGCTGGCGCCTGGAGCAGCGACGGGCGCCCGGCTCAGCGACGGGTGCCAGCACTAGCCCGGGGCGCCCCCGGCGGATCCCGCTAGAGCCTCTCGGCGATGCTCAGGATGAGGTGCTCCGTGCGCTCCCAGCCCAGGCAGGCGTCGGTGATGGACTGCCCGAACGTCCCGCCGCCGACGGGCTGGCACCCGTCGACGAGGTAGGACTCGATCATGAAGCCCCTGAACAGCCCGGCGATGTCGCGGTTGCGGGCGACCGAGTCGAGCACCTCGTTGGCGATGCGGCTCTGCTCGAGCGGCCGCTTGCCGGAGTTGTCGTGGTTGCAGTCCACGATGAAGGCCGGGTAGCTGTACTTCTTGGGGTCGTAGGCCTCGACCAGCCGCTCGAGGTACTCGTAGTGGTAGTTGGGGTAGTTGATTCCGTCCAGCCCCACATAGCCCCTCAGGAGCGCGTGCGCGAGCTCGTTGCCCGTGGTCTCGACCTCCCAGTTCCGGTAGATGAAGGTCTGCTTCGCCTGGGCCGCGTAGATGGAGTTCAGCATGATCGCGGTGCTGCCGCCCGTGGGGTTCTTCATGCCGACGGGCACCGGGATGCCGGAGGCGACGAGCCGGTGCTCCTGGTTCTCGACCGAGCGCGCGCCGACGGCGACGTAGGAGAGCAGGTCGGTGAGGTACTGGTAGCTCGACGGGTACAGCATCTCGTCGGCGGTGAACATGCCGCTCTCCTCCACCACGCGCAGGTGCATGTGGCGGATGGCCTTGACGCCCTCGAGGAGGTCGGGGGCGCCCTCGGGGTCAGGGTTGTGGAGGAGGCCCTTGTAGCCCGTCCCCCTCGTGCGCGGCTTGTTGGTGTAGACCCTCGGGACGAGCACGATCTTGTCCCGCACGATGTCGCGCAGGCGCGCGAGCCGCGTGACGTACTCGAGCACCGAGTCCTCGCGGTCGGCCGAGCAGGGGCCGACGACGATGAGGATGCGGTCGCTCTCGCCCTTGATGACCGACTGCACATCGGCGTCGAAGCCCTCCTTGGTCGCTGCGAGGTCGGGCGAGAGGGACATCTCCTCGCGGATCTCCTTCGGAATGGGCAGCCTTCGCTTGAACTCCATGGACATGGGCAGTCACCTCGAGGACGTCCCCGCGCGTGCGGGGGCGGTAGCTAGTGGACGAGTCGGACCTGGCCCTCGGCTCCCGGATGTGGCGCCGCGGCGGTCTCGTGTAGGAAATCTAGCGCAAGCCCCCTCGCGGGGCGCCAAAATTTACGTGCGTTAACAAGCGCGCGACGCCCCCGTCACGGCGCCCCCGTCACGGCGCCGCCATCCCCCTGCCGCATCGCCGGACGGGCTGGCAGGCGCGCTACCGTTCCTCTACCTTCTCAGGCTCTTGAAGCCCTCGCCGTAGGCCTCAAAGACCTCGGTGATGAAGACGATGGCGTCCGGGTCGATGCTGGAGACGCCCTCGCGCAGGTCGGCGGCCATGGAGCGGTTGACCACCACGAGAAGGACCGGCCGCTCCTTCCCCGAGTAGGAGCCCTTGGCGTAGAGCTCCGTGCAGCCGCGGTCCAGCTCGTAGAGGACCATGTGGGCGATCTCCTCGTACTTGTCGGAGATGATGTAGGCGGCGCGCTGCGAGTTGAAGCCGTCGACCACGCGGTCGATCGCGTAGCTCGAGATGTACATGGCGACCGCGGCGTAGAGCGCCCTCTCCAGGCCGAACACCGGCATGGAGGCCACCACGACCGCGGCGTCCACCACGAAGATCGTCACGCCGGAGGAGAGTGGCACCACCCGCTGGAGGAGCTGGGCCAGGATGTCGGTGCCGCCGGTGTTGCCGCCGACGCGGAACACCAGGCCGAGGCCGATGCCGCAGATGACGCCGCCCCACAGGGCGCAGAGCAGGAGGTCGCCGTTGCCGAGCTCGGGGAGGAACGGCTCCAGGGCGTCAATCAACACGGAGGAGGCGACGATGCCGACGAGGGTCCTCGCCGCGTAGCGCAGCCCGCCCGTGCGGATGACGGGGACCATCAGGAAGACGTTCATGAGAAGGACCATGCCGCCCACCGGGAGCGCGACGCCCGTGGTCGCGAGCACGACCTCGCGGATGGTCATGGCGAGCCCCGTCGCCCCGCCGGCCGCCAGCCCGTTGTTGAGCTCGAAGCAGTCGAGCCCCACTGCGAAGACGAGGCACCCGAGGCAGATGATGAACGAGTCCCTCACGATGCTCCGCTTGAGGATTGCTGGCAACGACATCTCCTGAGACCACCCGTTCCGCACGTCTTGTCCACCAGGCGCCCGAAGGGAGCGCCCGAGGCCAGATTGTCTTCTCGAGTTCACGATTATGCAACACTTCCGTGACATTCGCGCCGCCGGCGGCGGGCCGGGACGAGCGACGGGCGGCCGCGGGGCGGCGGAAGCGGCTATCATGAGCCAGTGATAGCGAGAAGAGCGGTTTCGACGAAAGAGGGCACCCATGCCTTGCACCACCATCCTGGTAGGTAAGGACGCGAGCTACGACGGCTCGACGATCATCGCGCGCAACGAGGACAGCGGCTCCCTGGGGTTTTGCCCCAAGCGGATGGAGGTCGTCCAGCCGGCCGACCAGCCCAGGCACTACCGCAGCGTCCTGAGCCACCTCGAGGTCGACCTCCCCGACGACCCCCTGCGCTACACGTCCGTCCCCAACGCGCTCGGCGACGAGGGCGTCTGGGCCGAGGCGGGCGTGAACTCCCTCAACGTGGCGATGAGCGCGACCGAGACCCTCACCACCAACGAGCGCGTGCTGGGCGCCGACCCCTTCGTGGAGCTGCGCCCCGCCCACGGCCAGCCCGGCGACGAGGACTTCGAGCCGGAGGTCCCCGGCGGCATAGGCGAGGAGGACATGGTCACCCTGGTCCTCCCCTACGTCACGAGCGCGCGCGAGGGCGTCGAGCGCCTCGGCGGGCTGCTCGAGCGGTACGGCACGTACGAGATGAACGGCATCGCCTTCTCGGATGTCGACGAGGTCTGGTGGCTCGAGACCGTCGGCGGGCACCACTGGATCGCCCGCAGGGTCCCCGACGACGCCTACGTCACCATGCCCAACCAGCTCGGCATCGACGCCTTCGACCTCGACGACGCCCTGGGCCCGCAGGAGAGCTTCATGTGCTCCCCCGACCTGCGCGAGTTCGTGGAGGAGAACCACCTCGACCTCTCGCTCGACGGCCGGCTCAACCCGCGCGACGCCTTCGGTAGCCACAGCGACTCCGACCACGTCTACAACACCCCGCGCTCCTGGGCCATCCAGCGCTTCCTCAACCCGCACAGCAACATCTGGGACGGCCCGGACGCCGACTTCCGCCCCGAGGACGACGACATCCCCTGGTGCCGCGTCCCCGAGCGCAAGGTGACGATCGAGGACGTCAAGTACGCCCTCTCCCTGCACTACCAGGGCACGCCCTTCGACCCCTACGCGCACTACGGCAGCCCGCTGGAGCGCGGCAAGTACCGCCCCATCGGCATCAACCGCAACGGCCAGCTCTCCGTCATCCAGCTGAGGCCCTACGAGCCCGAGGCCTGCCGCGCCATCCAGTGGCTCGCCTACGGCAGCAACGTCTTCAACGCCCTCGTCGCCCTCTACGCCAACGTCGACGCCGCACCCGACTACCTCGCCAACACGACGGGCCGCGTCACGAGCGAGAGCTTCTACTGGGAGAACCGCATCATCGCCGCGCTGGCGGACGCGCACTTCAACGAGTGCAACGCCGAGGTCGAGCGCTACCAGCAGCGCGTACCGGCGAGCTGCTACAACGTGCTCGCCCGCGTCGACCGCGAGGTCGCCGAGGCGGGGCTCGGCTACGAGGAGGCGGCCGGCGCGCTGGGCCGTGCCAACGAGGAGATCTGCGCGATGCTGCGGAAGGAGACGGACGACCTTCTCGCCAAGACGCTCGACACCGCGAGCCTCAAGATGAGGAACGCCTTCGCCAAGGAGGACGCGTAGCCGGACGGCCGCCAAGTCCGCGTGGGCCTGCGGGCCCGCGTGGGCCTGCGGGCCCGCCACACCGGCTCGCGGGACTTAAGGAGGAGACATGGTCTGCCCCGCTTGTGGCGCAAACATCGATCCGGACGCCGACGCCTGCCCCAAGTGCGGCGTCGCGCTCACCTACCGCGCCGCCAGGAAGAGCGCCGAGACGGACGGATCAGAGAAGGGCGGCACCAAGGCGACGGTCATATATGCGATCGTCTGCATAGCGGCGGTCGCGGCGTTCTGCTGGGCGATCCTGTTCTGGCACGAGTCGCAGGTCCGCACCGTCCCGCAGATCATCGCTCCCGGCGTGTCGCTCTCGAGGCTCGTGCAGCCCTAGGGCGCAGGGCGCGCCGCCAGAGGGACCGCTTGAGGGGCGGCGCCGCAGGTCGTGCGGCGGGCGCCTAACGCCGCACGACCTTCTCGCCCGCCGAGAGGACCGCGCGATACGCCTCCTGGTAGGGCACGTGAGCGGCACGAGCGAGCGCAGCCACCGCGTCATGCTCCGGGTAGGCGCGCTCGCTGCCGTCCGGAAGCTCGACGACCTTGACGGACGCCTCTCCCAGCTCGCAGGCGACCCGCACCTCCCTGCGTGCGAGGGCCGTGCGCTCCACCCTGTGCCTGCGGACGCCGATGGTCGTTGTCTCCTCGAAGAGGATCCGCTCCATGCGGGGTACGAGCGGCCCGTCGCATAGGACCTGCACCTGGTAGCCGGGGCGGTTCTTCTTCATGAAGACCGGCATGAAGTGCGCCTCGCGCGCGCCAGCGTCCATGAGCAGACCGAGCGCACGGCCAAGAGCCTCACCCGTGCAGTCGTCCATCTCGCACTCGAGCTTCCAGAGGCCGGCCTCTGCGCCCGCGCCCACCCGCGCGCAGCGCTCGGCATCCACCGAGGGCCCCTGCTCTGCCATCGGCGCCGACCCCAGGCCCCGCACCTCCTCCGGCAGAGGCTCGACGAGCAGCGCACGGACGGTGCTCGGGGGGTCGTAGGCACGCTTGCCCGACCCCAGGCCGCAGGCGAGGATCCTGTAGCGGCCCGGCGGCTCCTCCATCGTCCGTATCGCCGCGGCAATCGCGGCACCCGTAGGGGTCACGAACTCGCCCTGCCGACCGCTCTGCGAGATGACGAGCCCATGGCTCCGCACGATACTGGCGACCGCGGGGACGGGGACGGAAAGGACCCCGTGGGCGGAGCGGACGCGGCCCGTCCCCTCCATGAGCGGCGAGACGTAGGCGTCGATAACGTCGAGCGCGTCGAGGCAGTAGGCGACCGCGACCACGTCAACGATCGAGTCAACCGCCCCTACCTCGTGGAAGTGCACCTCGGAGACGGGGACGCCATGCGCCTCCGCCTCCGCCTCGGCGACGATGCGGAAGATGCGCCGGGCGATGCCCGCCGCACGCTCGCTGAGGCCCGCGGAGCCTATGATGCGGAGCACGTCCCCGAGGTTGCGATGCTCGTGATGATGGTCGTGGCCGCTGGCGCGCTCGTGGCCGCCGTCGTGGTCGTGGTGATGGGCGCAGGGCCGCTCGTGGGGCGTCGACTCGCCGTCCAGGTCACCGTAGAGGTATGCCATGTCGTGGTCGTGCCCGTCGTGGTCCTCGTCGAGGACGACGTCGAAGTCGCAGGCGTCGAGCGACCCCACGCGCCTACGGGACACCACGAGGTCGAACCCGTCGACGCCGAGGCTTGCCAGTGCCTCCCTCAGCCCGCGCACGTCGACTCCCAGGTCGACAAGGGCACCCGCCACCATGTCGCCGCTAATGCCCGAGTCGCACTGCAGGTAGAGCACCTTGCCCATCGTTACCTCCCCATCGACCGCGGCATGCGGGACCACGGCCCGCCATCCTTGCCCCCCCCAGACGCCTCGTAGAAGAGACGGCCGCAGCCATCTCGGCTGCGGCCGCCCGGCACCTACGAATCGCTCGCGAGTCCACGTGGACCCTACGAGAGCGTGATGTTCATGAACCAGCCCCAACGAGGGGTCACCGTGGACCCGTAGTAGCTGATCCACTGGTCCATGCTCCACGTGGCGACGCTGCCGATGTTGTGCATAATCGTGTTGTTACCGACGTAGATGCCGATGTGGCCGTAGATGCGGCCCATGCTCGACTGGGGGTGCGAGGACACCGCGACGATCATGCCCGGCTTGAGGTCCGCTCTGCTGGAGCTGTAGCAGTACGCGTTGTACATGTCGCACGCGTTGCCGCTGCCATAGCCGTAACCCGCGTTGCTGAAGACCTGCGAGACCCACATCGCGCATAGGCCTGCGCCGGGCGACGGGGTGCTGTGGCAGGCAGAGACGATGGCAGCCGCAGAGCCCGTGCCAGCGCCGCCCGTCCCACCGGCCGAACCGCCCGAGGAAGTTCCCGCAGACGAACCCGCGGACGGGGCCGTAGTCGAGCCCGAACCCGCGCTGGGTTCGCTCGCGTTCGGGGAGTCGGAGCCCTGGCTCCCCTGGGCCGCCGATGCAGCAGCGGCCGCGTCAGCGGCAGCCTTGGCCTCCGCCTGGCGCCTCTCCTCCTCCTGGGCCGCGAGAATCTCCGCGTCCCTCTGCTCCATCAGCTGCTTCACCTGAGCGTCGAGGGAGGTCAGGACCTGCTGCGCCTCGGCCTGCTTACTCTGCATCTCCTGAAGCTGCTCGGCCTGCTGGGCCTGGACGACCTGGAGGTTCTCCTGGTAGGCCTCGAGGTCCGCCTTGTTCTGGTCGAGCGCCCGCTTCTCCTCGTTGATGGAGTCGATGAGCTCCCTGGACTCCTTCGAGATGCGGTCGAAGTAGTAGACGTTAGACACCAGCTCGTCGATGGACTTCGCGCCGAGGAGCATGTCGACAACGCCCGTGTTGCCGTCCTTGTAGTTGGAGGAGACGTTGCTGGCGAGCCGTTCCCTCTTCTCCTTCAGGCTTGTTTCCTTGTCGGAGATCTGCTGAGTGACATCATCTATCTGCCTCTGGACGTCGTAGATCTCGTCGAGGGTCTCGGACTGCTTCTGCGAGATGGCAGCATAGTCCGTACCGATCTGCTCGAGCTGCTTCTGGACCTCTGCGTACTGCCGCTCCGCCGCATCGAGGTCGCTCTGGGTGTCAGCCAGGGCGAAGACGGGATGGGAGGAGACGGCGGCGAGGGTGCCAGCGCCAGCGGCGAGCCTCAGGAGGGAACGACGACTCATCGTGCGGCGCTTGGGGACATCACCCGGCTTGTTCTGATCCATGTTGATCCTGGCCTCCAAGTTAGTGTGTTTGTGCTTCGTTTAGGGTACGGCAGTCTATCACCATGCATGCAAATATACCGTACCCTACCACGAAGACGCCTGTCCGGGCAAACGCGCCTCGAGCGGATGGTGCGGACCGTCCGGCTTGCCTCGGCAGCAGGATGGTGGGAACCTCTACCGGCACCGCACCCTTCCCGCCATCTCGCAGGCTCTGTGTGCGCGAGGGGAGCCCTCGGCCCCGCGTCCGAGCTCCGAGCGCCCTCGGAACGCTCAAGAGAGGACCTCGGCACCACCGACGAGTGCCACGATGACCGTGGCGCATGATACGGCCGGGCAGAGTGGGAAGGTCCCAGGCTCCCAGGGCGACCGGCCGGAGCCATGTCCTGAGGCGCCGCTCACCCGCGAGCGCTCCCACACAACACGCAGCATCTCCTGTAGGAGCCCGAGGAGACACGAGGTGACTACGACGGCCGCACCCCAGTGCAGCCCAAAGTAGAGACCCACCACGAGGAAGAGCTTGAGGTCTCCCCCGCCGAGCCCCGGTCTCCCGCTCGCCCGGCTCACAAACAGGGAGGCTAGGAGGGCGGGGACGACGATACCGAAGGAGCCAACGACAGCGCGCGGGAGCTCCCAACCCAAGGGGCGCCCCAAGGGCCACGAGATGACGAGTCCTGCCACCCAGATGGCCAACGCCGCCATGATGGCAAGGTCGGGAATCCTCCGTACCAGCACGTCCACCACAGACGCCCAGTACAGGACGAACGCGAGCAGGGCCACCTGCACGCACGCAAGGCTGGGACCGAGGCGCGCGACCAGAAGCGGGAGAAGGAGGCCCATGAATGGGAAGGTGGCGGTCGCCTGACGGGACGGGAGCCCTAGGACGCCCGAGCATCCTTGGGCGCCCGTAGCCTCATGCACATTCCCCTTCTCGTTCGCATCTTCCGACCGGGGATACTTACCTGCAGCATATCTTTTCGCATTAGTGCATAATATTGCAGAAAAACATGTTCCAATGCAAAACAGAATAACGCTGACGCATGCTGCCAGCAGGGGTCCATCGCAATGCATTTCATCACCTTCCCACCTTTACCTCGTAATACGCCCTCTTTGATTTGCCTCCTTCAGAATTGGATTTTCCCTATTGACGTTAAAGAGATTGTGCTCTATACAATACATACCACAGACGTACATCTGTTCTATCGAAGGGAGACACGATGACTTCTCCACATTCTCGTCACAGGTGCTACCGTCGGACGCGCGAGCCGAGGTCTCCCGAGGGGAATCTCGCGGGACCTCCGGACTCTTACGGGCTTAGAGGATGCGTCGCGCGCGTCTCAGCGATTCTCGATCTTGGCGATGTTCCTGATCACGATCTCGATGTGCCCGTCATCGTCGTTCCTGAAGGCGATGTAGGTGGGGTTCGAGCTGTACTCGGAGGGGAAGGTGATGTCGATGCCAGTGTCCGTCCGGATGCGGTGACTCTTGGCCATGCGGTTCGCCACTCCACGCTTGACGGGTACCTCGTCGGGGATGCTCTCCTCGCGCGCCGTCTGCTCGTAGCGCTCCTCGTACCTCTCGCGCACTTGGGGCTGCTCCTCGAAGACCTCGCGACCGACCTCCTCGGGCTCGAAGGACTCGTCCCTCTCCACGCGCTGGGCCACCAACGCCTTGGCACGCGAGACCGTCTCCGCAGTGTTCAGGCCGTACTCCTCCGCCACGTCTTCGACGATCCTCGTGACGGTCTCGATCGCCTCACGACTGGACGCCTGCGTGGAGCACTGCAGGAGCCCGTCGGGGATCACGAAGCTCTCGGTCCCACCGATCGTCCTCGCCTTGTCGTGGAAGTCGATGGACATGGACGCCACGTCGATCACGGCGTAAGTGTCGATCTTCTGGGTGGGCGTAGGAAGGGTGGCGTCCGTCCTCACCAGCTCGTTCGAGACGTGTCCGTCCACGTCATCCACGGTGTGGAGGAAGCTCTGCCTCCTGGGGAGAATCGCGAGGGCAAAGTAGCGCTTGGGCTCTGCGTCGAACGCAGCCGCCGCCTCCTGCTCCCCCGCGCCCGCGCCTGGGGCCGAGGGCGGCTCGTCGAAGTCAGTGACGAGGAGGTCCGCGTTCGTCAGGTCGTCGCTCCGGCGGAGCTCCTCCCAGAACCACTGCGCTATGGACATGCTCAGCGCCTCGAACCCGTTCTCCCCGCGGAGGTAGAGCCCGAGCTCCTCTGCGAACGCACTCCCCTCGGAGAACTCGCCGTGCTTGTTGTCGGCGCTGGTGAGGCACTTGTGCATCGTACGTTGAACGTACGACCTCGTGGTCTTCTCGTCGAGGTCGAGCTCCCTCTCAGAGAAGTACTTCTCGCCCGTCTCGAAGTCGAAGGAGTGAAGGATGGCGTGCCTGATCTTGAGCATGGGCTCTCCAAACGAAGTGAGTCTTGGTACGCGCGCCCGGACGGCGTGGACGCATGCATGGGACGCCCCGCATCCTCGAGAGGGCCCGCGGACGCGCGACGCAAGGGAGGACGGGGGTGGCCTCAAGGCCGCAAGCGCCCGCAAGGCGGCCTGGACGGATGTCGGAAGCCGCTAGAGGTAGCGGTAGGACACCGTGCGGAGCCCCCAGGAGTTGGGACTGCCGAACCCGAAGGCGCGGTAGACGGCCGTAGAGAGGTCGAGGCCGCGACTGCCGTTTCCCATGTAGCCGCAGTCCGTCACCGTGGCGATGACCGACATCCCGTTGTAGCGGATCTCGATGAGGTCACCGTAGTGCGCCGAGGGGTTCTGCGACATCGGAAGGGCGACGGAGGGCTTGGAGTCATCCAGGGGGATGCCCGAGGCGGTCGACGTGGACCCCGGGGGGTCGTTGTCCGCGATGCTGTAGGCAGAGGCGACGCAGGTGATCCAGCCGCTCTCGGAGCTGCTCGACGAGGCGGAGGACGACCCGGAAGGCGTGGAGGAGCTCTGGGCGCCGGACGGCTTGGAGGCCTGCGAGCCCGAGCCGGATCCGGAGGACGTGGAACCGGAGCCCCCGGAGGAGCTCTGGGCGGCCTCGTTCGCAGATGCGGAGCTCGTCGTGGAGAGGTCCTTGATCTCGCCGGCTTTTGCCGCCGAGGCCTCCTCGTCGTTCGTCACGCCCTGCGACGAGGCTACCGGGCCGTTACTGTTGGTCGCAGCCGCAGCCTCCGCAGCGGCCCTGGCCTGCTCCGCGGCGGCGAGGGCGGCGGCTCGCTCGTCCTCCTCGAGCTGGGAGGCCTTGGCCTCAAGACTGGATATTGTCGACTGGACCTCCGCGCTCTGGCTCGAAAGCTCGTCCAGGGTGGACTGCTGCTCGTCCTTGGCGGCGCTGATCTGCGCCATCTGGTCGCTGAGGGTCGCCTTGTCGTCGTTCAGACGCTTGATGGCGTCCGCCTGGTACTCGTTGACCTTCTGGGCGTAGTGGATGCGAGACACCATGTCCTCGATGCTGCTGCTCGACATCACGAGGGAGAGGAGACTCGGCGTGAGGCCACCCTTGTAGGAGGCGGAGATGAGCTCGTTCAGGCGCGAACGGTCCTCGATGATCTCGGACTGGACGTCGATCGACTGCTGTGCCAGGTCGTCGATCTGCCCCTGGAGGGAGTCGATCTGACCTCGGTTGTCCTGCATGTCGCGGGCGAGCTCGTCGAGGCGGGACTGCTCCTGGGAGATCTGGTCTCGGACGTCCTGGGACGTCTCCGCGACGGCGACCGTCGGGAGCGCGAGGCCCGCGATGACGGCGAAGGCGCAGACCGCGAGCGAGACCCTGACGGCACCGGAGGCCCGCGTCCTCAAAGGGGCCGCAGCGGCAGGGCAGCCTCCTCGAGAAGCCTTGCTATGCCTTGTCGCTCCCGTCATCGCACCTCCAAGTACGAACCGCATGGGACGGACCATCCGTCTCAGGATAGCAGCTGCCGCGGCCCCTCCACAATATGGGCAGCTCCTTCCCCTGTGGCTGCGCTACATGCTCTCGAGCCTCTCCCGGTACTGGCCGAGCTTCTCGCGCTGGTCCTTGGGCAGTTCCGGGTAGTGGGGGTCGACCTCCTCGAGGAGGTCGACCACAGCCTCCGAGACGAGCCAGCGGGCGAACCACTTCTGGTCCGCCGGAATCACGTACCAGGGGCTGTGGCGGGTGGCGGTCCTGTCGATCGCGTCCTCGTAGGCCTCTCGGTACTTGGGCCAGAAGGCTCGCTCGGTGATGTCGGCCTCCGAGAACTTCCAGTTCTTCGAGGGGTTGTCGATCCTCTCCAGGAAGCGAAGCCTCTGCTCCTCGGGGCTCACGTTCAGGAAGAGCTTCATCACGCGGTAGCCGTTCTCCCAGAGGTGCTCCTCGAACTCCGAGATCCTCTTGAGGCGCCTTTCGAAGAACTCGTCGTCGTCCATGTCGACGCAACGACTCGGCATCCTGTACCCCCGCTGCATCTGGTGGACCCTGACTACGAGGACGTCCTCGTAGTACGAGCGGTTGAAGAGGGCTATCTTCCCCCTCACCGGCAGGCACCTGATGGCGCGCCAGAGGTAGTCGTGGCCCAACTCCTCGTCGGACGGCTGCTTAAAGGTGTGCACCTCGACGCCCTGGGGGTTGACCTCGCTCATGACGCGCTTGATCGTGGAGTCCTTGCCTGCGGCGTCCATCGCCTGCAGGAGGATGACCACCCCCTCGCGGCCCTCCGCGTACAGCTTGTCCTGCAGCACCTGCACGCGGCGCATGTTCTGGGACGTGAGCTGCTCGTACTCCTCGCGCCTCGACTTGTCGATCCTCGCGCTCGTCGGGTAGTCCCCGAGGTCGAACCGCCCCTCGCCGCAATACCGGCAGTCCTTCAGGCCAAACGCCATGGCTTCCTCCTATCCGACCGCAACGGGCCAGCCCCCCTCGCAAGCGTACGATTGAGTAGCTACCCACCGCATGTGAGGCAAGACGCACTTTTCCGTCGCGAACGCACTTTGCCGGCCGCCCGGCGCCCGGACGGAAGACGTCCGGGGCAAGCCGCCGTGCATGGGACGTCCCAAGCCCCGGCCCAAGTGGCGGGCCGGCGGCGCCAGCCGCTAGCGGGAGTCCTTGTCCCTCAGCCTCTTGAGGTCGACGCTCGCGCCGGAGCGCACGCGGCCGGAGGACTTCTGGCCTTCGACGAGGCCGAGCGCGCTCAGGCGCTTGTAGACCGACTTGCCGCTCTTGGTCTTGAGACCCATGAGGGGTATGGAGAAGAGCACGGGGAGGATGTACTCGATGGCGCGCCACACGACGTAACCAGCGGAGCGGGCATCGCCGAACATGTAGCCGAACAGCAGGGCGAAGCCGCCCTCGGCGCCGCCCGTGCCACCCGGCAGCGGGATCGCGGAGGTGAGGAGCTCGAGCATGGAGCCACAGGCGACGCACGTGAGGATGTCCGCCTGCTTGCCGAACGCCTGCAGGGTGAACCACGGGAGCGAGTAGAGGCATCCGAGCTGCAACAGCGTGACGAGCAGGGTCGCCAGCATCTCCGTCACGTTCCGCGCCGCGGACCTGAAGCCGGTCGCGAACTCGTCGACCTGGGACTCAATCAGGTTGTTCCAATAGTCGTAGCGCTTCACGCGCCCGGTCTTGTTCACCTGCCTGAGCACGAACCTGCCGACCCGCTTCACCACGCCCGGGAAGAGGCACACGACCACGAAGGCCGCCACCTGGAGGATCTTGAACCCGAAGATCAGGATGCCGATGAGGAATACGTCGCCATAGGTGTCGAAGAAGTAGTCGAGGCGGAATATCAGCATGATCGCAGCGAAGATGCCCTCCGCCGCCTCGTAGATGACGAAGCGCGTGTACTGCACCGCTCCCGCGCGACCGAGGGAGAGCCCCGCACGGGTGATGCGGTAGATCTGCGCCGGGGCGCCACCGGCACCGTTAGGGGTGAGGTTGGAGAAGAACATGCCCGTGGCCTCGACGCTCATGAGGTCGCGAATCCCCAGCGGCGACTTGGTGTCCTTCGCGAGCGCGAGGACGTAGGCGGAGACGCCGAGGATGAAGTAGACGACGTAGGCGAGCATGCCCGCGAAGACCCAGTAGGGATCCACCTCTGCGAGGGATGCAAGGAAGACGTCCATCTGCCCCGAGAGAATCAGGTACAGCACGTACGCGACGGCGACGAGGAGGAGGAAGAAGGCGCTCCTCCGGGCGGTACCCAAGCGCTTCTTCTGCTCCTGCGACTCGTCCGCGAGGCCCGAGCCGGCGGCCACGCTCACGCGCACCTTGGTGCCGCCCTTCGCGGCGGGCCTCCGCTGCGCGGTCGTGTAAGGGTGCGGGGCCGACTTGGCAGGGGTCTTCGCCCCCGCGGCGGCTCCCTTCCTGGTGGCCTCCCGCGCGTCCTTGTCACCGGACCCGCCGGGCCTGTGCTCGTCGGTCACCATCCGCCCCCTTCTTGCAACGCGTACAGACGCACTCGCCGTGAAGCGCCCTCTCCGGGGCGCCGTCCAAGCGGAGGAATGGCTGGGAAACCGCGCGCGCGTCCTCACATAACCTTAAATGTAACCACAGGGACACTCGCCCAAGCGCGGGAGGTCTCATTTCATAGACATTCCAGCGCGGTTCTGGTGAAGAAGCGTGCCGGCGACCTGCCAAGGACCGGACGGGGCTCGACCAGGCCCCAGCTAGGGCTCGGCACGTGCCTGGCCAGGTCCCGAACGGAACCTGACCAGGGGGCGTGCCGAACCGTCGTCACTGCTGGGCGCCGCCCGCCCTGAAGTACGCCAGGACGATGGAGCCGGGGCCCGCGTACGTGCCGATCGTGGCCCCGAGGGTGCAGATGGGCAGCCCGTCCACCATCCCCTCCCAGAGGCCGCGGGAGTCCTCGACGTACTTCTGCAGGAGGCTGTCCGAGAGGCCGGAGTAGCCGAGCGAGAAGGGCATCGCGTAGTCGATGCCCCCGTCGCGCCTGACCGTCTCGTTCAGGATGTTGCGGCCGTTCCTGGAGCCGCGCGCCTTCCCCAGCAGCGCTATCTCGCCGTCCTCGGCCGTGACGACCGGCTTGACGGAGAGGACGGCGCCGAGCGCGGCAGCGGCCGCTGGGATCCTGCCACCCCGCCTGAGGTACTCGAGGGTGTCGAGCAGGCCGATGACGCGGACCCGCCCCCTCGCGGCACGCAACCCCTCCGCGATGCTCGCGGCCCCCTCGCCCCTCTCGGCCATGGTCAGGCCGAGGTGCACGAGGATCTGCTCGCCCAGGGAGGCGCTGAGCGAGTCCACGACCTGGACGTCGTCCCTGCCCTCCGCGGCGACGCAGGCGCTCTGGTAGGTCCCCGAGAGCTTGGAGGAGAGCGTGACCACCACAACCTCCTCGCCGGCCGCCCGGGCGGCGTCGTACGCCTCGGCGAACGCGCCGGGCGCAGGGGCGCCCGTGCTCGGCAGCTTGTCGGACTCCACGAGGAGCTCGTAGAACTTCTCGTGCGAGAGGTCCACGCCGTCCTGGTAAAGCCTGTCGCCGAACATGACCGTCAGCGGCAGGACCGTGAGGCCCGGATGATCGAAGCCGACGATGTCCGAACCAGAGTCGGTGATGATGCGCGTAGGCATAAGCTCCCCCTTCTCGCGCTCGCCGCGCGAGTACAGCCTGATGGCTCCCTTGTCTTTTCGTCTCGCCCCTCGAAGGCCCCCGCCGCCCGAGCCTGGCGTTCAGGCGCGGGCCGGCACGGCGTCCTCGGCGCTGGGCGAAGGCCCTCCGTGCCGGACGACAGATTCGCTCTAGACGCGCTCGAGGGCGTCCAGGATCTTCTCGAGCGTCCCGTACATGCGGGCGCGCTCCCCCTCTCCCACGTCGGCCGAGGCCTCGTCGACGACCGACTGGATGACCTCCTCCATCTCGCGGGCGGCGCGCCTGCCGCCCTCGGTCAGGCGCACGCGGCGGCGGTAGTTGACGGAGTTGTCGCCGGACGCCTCCGTCACGAGGCCGTCGGCCTTCAGCTTGCCGACGATCCGCGTGATCGCCGCACGGTCCAGGCGCGTCAGTCGTGCCAGGTCCGCCCGGGTCTCCCCGTCGGGGTTCTCCGCCAGGTAGTAGATGACCATGGTGTCCGTGCCCCTGAGGCCGAACTCCGCCATCTTCTCCGACTTGATCCTCTGGATCTCCTTGTTGAGCGAGTAGACCATGCCCACGAAGTCCTCGAACCGAGCGTCCATCGCGCCTCCGTTGCCGTGGCTGCCATGCCGCGCCGGTCCCGGGCCCGGCACCACATAAGTGTTTTCCAGATATGTTGACATGTCAACATTTTGAGGGGTCGTCGCAAGTTCTCCTCATCTCTCCCCTCGCGGCAGCCTTGCGCGACGGAGGCGGGGCCGCTGGTCTACTGTATTCGGTAAGACGCACGACAGGCGACAGCGAGGCGGCGAGCTGGCCATACTCGGGGGGGGCCGCGCGCCTTCGGGACGCAACCAGGGGGAGGCCGGGGGAAGACATGTGCGAGCTGTTTGCGATAAACTCACGCGATCCGTTCGTGGCGAACGGCTACCTCAGGGAGTTCTTCTCCCATAGCACGCGACACCCCGACGGCTGGGGCATCGCGAGCCGCGTCGAGGCCGACGGAACGGGCCGAATCTCGCCTTCCGCCGGGCCGGGCACAGGCCCCGTCGAGCTCACGGGCCCCGTCGAGCTCCATCGCGAGCCCGCCGCGGCGTACGCCTCGGAGCTTCTCCCCCGCCTGCTGGACGAGCCCGTCCGCACCCGCCACCTGATAGCGCACATCCGCCGCTCCACCGGCGGCGGTAGGCTGGTCGAGAACTGCCACCCCTTCCTCGCGAGCGACATCTCGGGCACCGAGTGGGCGATGGCGCACAACGGCATCGTCTTCTACGAGCAGCTCACCTACGGCTACGAGGGCGTCGAGCGTGGCAAGACCGACAGCGAGCGCGCCATGCTCTTCTTCATGGACTGCCTGGACGAGGCGACGCTGCGCCGCGGGGGCAGGCTCGACTTCGCCGGGCGCTTCGACGCCCTCGCGAGCGCCATCGCGCAGTACAGCAACCTGAACAGGCTCAACGTAATCCTCAGCGACGGCACCTACACCTACGTCCACACGAACACCGACATCGTCACCCTGCGCTACCGCAGCGTCCCCGAGTCCGGGACGACGGTGGTCGCGACCACACCCCTCGGCGCCCCCGAAGAGGCCACCCTCTGGAGGCCCGTGCCCCAGTACCGCCTCGTGGCCTTCCGGGGCGACGAGATCGTCCGCATGTCCAAGCCGCACGTGTACGTGTTCGCCGAGGCGATCCTCGCGCTGCGCAAGGCCTACGGGGACTCCTGGCAGGAGGTCCTCTCGTAGGGTCGGCGCACGAAGAGGGGGAGGGTGCCCTTAGGCGCCCTCCCCCTTCGCTCTCGATGTCCGCCGGTCCTTCTCCGCTCGTGAACCCGTGCGGGTCCTCCTGCGGGGCCGCTGGGAGGCTCCCGCTAGAGGGAGACGACCCCCGGCTGGCCGGTCAGGATGCGTGCCAGGTTGTACGGGTCGATGGGCTCGCCGACCAGGAGCTCGTCGGTGGCGCCGTAGCGGTCGAGGCTCACGGTGTCTGACAGAATCTCCGCGCCGAGCTTCTCGAGAATCTGCAGGTCTTCGATGACCGCGGAGCCCTTGATCGTCAGCTTGACGCCGCTGTTGATGAAGACGAGCGCCTTGGGGACGACCTCCTGGTGAGCGAGGTCGAAGATGATCTCGCGCATGAGGATGTGGCCGAGGCTCTTGTCCCCACGGCCGATGGCCTCGGACCCGAACACCAGGATCGGGGCGTCAGCGGAGCCGAAGTCCATGTAGGAGACGGCCTTCTCGACCGGGTGATTGGTCTTGATGCGGTGGGACGGGACGAGCGTGACGACCGTGTAGTCGCCCTCGTCCTCGCGGATGAACTTGCACTTCTGCTCGTCAGCGAGACGGACCAGGCTCTCGACGGCCTTGCCGTCGTTGACGAGGAGCGCCAGCGTCTCCCCGTCCTTGAGCTCCGAGAGGGCCGTCAGCGCCATGACGACCGGCTTGGGGTTGAAGAGGTCCCTTGCATCGATCTGCATACGTACCACATCCCTTCGTCTGGACCACGGTGCGCGGTTCTGTTCTCCCCTTAGACGCCCGCGGCCAACGAGTCCAGATTAGTGGTGCCGCGAAAGCGGACGGCAAGGCTGTCCCCGAACGGCAGAAATGACTGGTAGATGGTGTACATGTTGCTGAAAAAGGGCGCCCGCTCTCGCAGGCGCCCCTGGCGTCGAGGCTCTTCTCGGCACGTGGCGAGCGGCTGGCAAGCCCTAGGCGAGATCCTCCTGGCGGAGCACCTTGAAGCCTGCGCCCTCCAGCGCGAACGTCGCCTTGCTCGCCTCCGCCGGGAGCTTGATCTTGAGAACGTCCACGGCGAGGTCGTCCTTCGCGCTGAAACAGTAGCCGTACTCGACCGGGATGTCGAGGTCGTCGAGGACCTCGAGCAGGTCGGCGAGGCCGCCGGGGCGGTTGGGGATCTGGATCGCCGAGACCTTGGTGACCATGGCGCTGTAGCCCTCCGCCTCGAGCGCCCGCTTGGCCCCCAGAGCGTCCGAGCAGATGATGCGCACCACGCCGTAGTCCGCCGTGTCGGCGATGGTGAGTGCCTGCATGTTGATGCCGGCCTCCGCGATGGAGCGCGCCAGCTTGGCGAGGCGGCCCTCCGAGTTCTCGAGAAGGACGGTGAGCTGGTCAATCATTAGAGGTTCTCCCCCCTGCGGTCGACGATGCGCTTGGCCTTGCCGGTGCTCCTCGGGATCGACATCGGCTCGACCAGCCTCACCTTAACACCCACGGAGAGCGCCGTCTTGAGCGCGCCCTGAATCTGCCTCTGGAGCTGGTCGATGGCGCCCGTGGAGTCGAAGTCGAAGTCCGGGGTGACCTCTGCCTTCAGAGTGACGACGTCGAGGTAGTTCTTCGTGGTGAGCTCGATCTGGTACCAGCTCGAGACCTCGTCGAAGGTTTCCATGACGTTCTCGATCTGGCTCGGGAAGACGTTGACGCCGCGGATGATGAGCATGTCGTCCGTGCGGCCGTGCAGGCGGTCGATGCGACGGTGGGTCCGGCCGCAGGCGCACGCGCCGGGCAGGATGCGGGTGATGTCGCGCGTGCGGTAGCGCACGACCGGGGACGCCTCGCGGTCGAGGGTGGTGATCACGAGCTCCCCCCACTCGCCGTCGGGGAGCACCTCGCCGGTCGCGGGGTCGATGATCTCGCAGAAGAAGTGGTCCTCGGCGACGTGCAGCCCGTCCTGCTCGAGGCACTCGACGGCGACGCCGGGCCCCATCGTCTCGGTCAGGCCGTAGACGTCGAGCACCTTGTAGTCGAGCTTGCGCTCGAGCTCCGCGCGGAAGTTGTCCGAGAAGGCCTCGGCGCCGTGGATGCCCGCCTTGAGGTGGAACTCCTCGGCCGGGTCGATCCCCATGGAGATGGCCGTGTCCGCGATGTGCATCGCGTAGCTGGGCGTGCAAGCGAGGATGGTGGTGCCCATCTCGCGTAGGATGCGGATCTGGCGCTCGGTGTTGCCCGCGGAGGTGGGGATGACGGTCGCCCCGGAGGCGAGGCCGCCGTAGTGCGCGCCTAGGCCGCCCGTGAACAGGCCGTACCCGTAGCAGATCTGCATCACGTCGTCGGGGCCGCCGCCGGCGTACCTGACGCCGCGCGAGAAGCAGTCGCTCCACGCCTCGAGGTCGTGCTGGGTGTAGGCGCCCACCGTCGCGACGCCGGTCGTGCCCGACGACATGTGGATCTCCTTCACGTCGCCCATGGGCACGGCGAGCATGCCGTAGGGATAGGCGTCGCGCAGGTCCTGCTTGGTCACGAACGGCGCCTTGCGCAGGTCGTCGAAGTCCCGCACCGAGTAGGGGTCAAAGCCCGCCTCGTCGAAGGACCTCTTGTAGAACGGGATGTTCTCGTAGCAACGAACCACGGTCTTCTTGATGCCCTCGAGCTGGATCTCCTCGATCCTGTCGTGAGGCATAGTGAGGATGTCTTCCTGATCGCCCATCTGCTCCCCTTGCCGAAATCACCTGCCTTGCCGCCCTCTGGCACCCGGCCGGGCGCCGGCGCTGCGCGCGTCGGTCGCGCCAGGCCGCCCGCGCCGCACGCACCCCGCCCGCGTGCGGCGCGTGCGGCGCGGGCAGGGCGCACTCAACGAGCGCGGCGTGCTCAACTATATAACTGAGCGACAACCGCATTGTTTCCGACAGCTTTCCTCTTCCCCGCTAGAAGTCGGGGTGAGGGGCGGCCGAGCCCCCGGGGAACGAGTTGCCCTGGGAGGCCTCGAACTCCATCAGCTCGGCGCGGGTCACCTCCTGGAGGTGGCGCTCCGCGGCGAGCATGGCCTCGCGGTCGCCGGACTGCCGTGCGCTCCGGTAGGCGTTGAGCGCCCGCAGGAAGTCCGCCTCGCCCGCGAGGTCGGAGTCGGCAGCCGCCCCGGCCGCGCTCGCACCGTCGTCGGTCCCGGCCGCCTGGCCGGCCGCAGGCGCGCCGGTCGGGCTCGCGCCGGTCCCCACCTCGAAGCGCCCCTCAGCGAGCCCCGCCTTCAGGGCCTCGACGAGCCTGCGGTCGCTCTCGTCCATACCGTTCTGCGACGCTACCCCGCCGGCGGTGCCGCCCGCGTCGCCGCGCGGGCCCATGTCCTTGTCCATGCCGTAGTCCTTGTCCATGCTCTGTTCCCTCCGTTTCCCGTGACCTGCCGATGGTGCCGAGCCTAGGCGAGCGTCACGTTCCCCCGGCCGTCGAAGAGCAGGTTCGTGCGATAGAGCCTCTCGAGCGCGCGGATGGCGTAGCCGGTGTCGCGCACGCCGGCCGTCTCGTACGACGAGTGCATCGCGAGCTGCGGCAGGCCGAGGTCGGCCGCCCTCATGCTGACCTGGACGTTGCTGAGGTTGCCCAGCGTCGAGCCGCCGGCGGAGTCGCTGCGGTTGGCGAACGTCTGGTGGGGCACCCCGGCGGCGTCGCAGACCGCCTCAAGGACGGCGCGGCTCAGCGCGTCCGTCGTGTACTTCTGGTTGGCGGCCTCCTTGACCACGGGACCCGCGTTGAGGTGCGCCTTGTTGGCGTCGTCGGTCTTCTCGGGGTGGTTGGGGTGGACGGCGTGCGCGTTGTCGCAGCTCGCGAGGAACGAGCCTGCGAGTGCGCGGTGGAAGTCCTCCTCGGTGCGGCCGAGGGCCGCGTTCGTGCGCCGCAGGACGTCCTTGAGCAGCGTCGACATGGCCCCCTGCTTGGTGAGCGAGCCGACCTCCTCGTTGTCGAAGCAGGCGAAGACGGAGACGTCGTGGTCGTTCTCCGCCGCCAGGAACGCCTTGAGCGAGCTGAAGGCGCACTGCAGGTCGTCGAGCTTGGGCGAGGACACGAACTCATCGCGCCAGCCCCAGACGCTCGCAGGCTGACGGTTGACAAGGAAGAGGTCGTAGGCGAGCAGCTGGTCGGGGTCGATGCCGAGCTCGGCCGAGACCAGGCGGCGGAAGTCGCCCCGCGCGAGCCGGCCCGCGGAGACGAGCGGGCAGAGGTCCACCTGGCGGTTTGTCGCCACGCCCTTGTTCGCGTCGCGGTCGAAGTGGATCGCGACGCTGGGGATGAGCGCGAGGTCGCGGTCAGGCGAGAAGAGCCGGCTCTCGATGCGGGCGCCGTCGCGGACGAGCACGCGGCCGGCGAGGGACAGCGGCCGGTCGAACCAGGTCCGGTCGAGCATGCCGCCGTACGCCTCTACGTTGAGGCGCAGGTACTCGTCCGGGCCTGCGAGCTCGGGCACGCTCTTCACCTTGAAGGTGGGCGAGTCGGAGTGCGAGGCCGTGACTTGGAAGTGGTAGCTGTCGAGCGACTCCCCCACCTTCCAGGCGACGACGCTCGAGCCGTTCCTCGTCGTGTAGTAGCGGCCGCCGGGCTCGACCTGCCACTCGTCTGACTCCGCGAGGCGCGTGAAGCCCGCCTCCCCCAGGTAGCCCTCGATGGTGCGCACCGTGTGGAACATGCTCGGGCTCCGCCTTATGAAGTCGATGAGCTCGAGCGAGGTGCTCTTGTCGTCCGCGTTCGTGTCGACGCTCTTGTCCGTGCTGGTCCCCATGTCTTTGATGACGCTCCTTCTCTGTTGTCCGACGCCGGGTCCCTGTGGCCCATTGCGTCTGGGTCGATTGCAGCTTGGCCGGCGACGCCTACCGGCCATGGGCAGGCGCCCCGGCGCCTTGCGGGCGGCGCGGCGCCCCGTGCCCGCTACAGCAGCTCGTCGAGGGTCTGGCCGTACGACGGCAGGAACTCCGCCACGAAGTCGCGGACCTCCGGCAGCTCCGCCGCCATCTGGTCCACCACCTCGCGGATGGTCTTCTCGGCCGACCTGAACTCGCCGTTGCCTCCCGCGTCCTCCTCGACGCACTTGATGAGCGCAGAGATCTTGTCGGCCGCCTTCACGAGGCGCAGCAGGTAGGCGTCCTCGCAGCTCGTGCCGAGGACGTCCTCGTAGACGGGGCGCAGGTCGTCGGGAAGCGTGGAGAGGAGCTGCTCCTTCGCCGCGTCCTCCACCTCGCCGTACGCCTGGCGGGTGCGGCCGCTGAAGTACTTGACCGGGGTCGGCAAGTCGCCCGTGATGATCTCCGGCGCATCGTGGTAGATGCCGAGGAGGGCCGCGTGCGAGGCGTCGAGGTCACGGCCGTATCTTACGTTGCCGATGACGCAGAGCGCGTGCGCGATCTCCGCGACCTCGAGCGAGTGCTCCGCGAGGTTCTCCGGACGGGCGCTGCGCATGAGCGACCAGCGCTCGATGTAGCGCATCCGCGACAACACCGCGAAGAAGTGCGAGTCGCGCGCGGTCCCGGCGCGTGTGACCTCGGCGCGCAAGGTCCCGGCGCGTGTGACCTCGGCGCGCACGGTCCCGGCACGCGCGGTCCCAGCGCGTGTGACCTCGGCGCGCACGGGCTTCTCCCCTGGGGCGCGCCCGCCCGTAAGACCCTCTGCCATCAGCATCCCCCAGCCTACGCACCTGCGTTGGGAAGGCGTCCGAAGTGCCGGAGCCACCCGCCACGCCCCTCGGCCCAAAGACGGCCGGTCGCCGCCAGAAGACATGATACGCAACCGAGAGAGTCGGCAGGGAGCGGGCGTCCCGTCGGCGAGCGCCGGGAATCGGAATGGCGACGGCTCGGGCGGCGCCGTCCGAGCCGCGCCCGAGCCGTCACCCGCCACGGCGGCGCTCGAATGTGCCCGACCTGGCATATTTTCGGCCGGTCGCAGAATGCCACTCCTTTTGTGAGAAACTTTTCTCATGGCGGCTCAAGCCTGCCAGACACACCCAGCGAGAGGGGCTTTCCCATGCTAAGAATCGGACTCCTTACCAGCGGCGGCGACTGCCAGGCGCTGAACGCCACCATGCGCGGCATCGTGAAGACCATCCTCAACAACGCGAAGGAGCCGGTCGAGATCTACGGGTTCGAGGACGGGTACCAGGGCCTCATCTACAGCAGGTTCCGCACCATGACCTGGCAGGACTTCTCCGGCGTCCTCACCCAGGGCGGCACGATCCTGGGGACGAGCCGCACGCCCTTCAAGCTGCTGGACACGCCCGGCGCAGACGGCGTCGAGAAGGTTCCGGCCATGCTGCAGACCTACCACAAGCTGCAGCTCGACTGCCTCTTCGTGCTCGGCGGCAACGGCTCCACGAAGACGGCGAGGCGCCTGAGCGACGAGGGCCTGAACGTGATCGCGCTGCCCAAGACCATCGACAACGACACCTGGGGCACCGACGTGACCTTCGGCTTCCCCAGCGCGATCGACGTCGCGACGCGCTACCTCGACGAGATCAAGACCACCGCGAGCTCCCACGGCCGCGTCTTCGTGGTCGAGATCATGGGTCACAAGGTCGGCTGGATCCCCCTCTACGCCGGCATCGCCGGCGGCGCCGACGTCATTCTCATCCCCGAGATCCCCTACGACATCGACAACGTCATCAAGGCGATCGAGAAGCGCAACGCCGACGGAGGCAGGTTCGCCATCGTCGCGGTCGCCGAGGGCGCGATCTCCAAGGAGGAGGCCGCGCTGCCCAAGAAGGAGTACAAGAAGGCCCTCGCGAAGCGCGCTGAGAAGTACCCCTCCATCGCCTATGCTCTAGCCGAGCAGATCGCCAAGACCGGACGCGAGGTGCGCGTCGGCATCCCCGGCCACACGCAGCGCGGCGGAAGGCCCGACGCAGAGGACCGCATCTTCGCGACGCAGTGCGGCGTCGAGGCAGCCCGTGGCTGTCTCGAGGGAAAGTTCGGCTACATGATCGCGAAGGTCAACAACAAGATGTGCCGCGTCCCGCTGAAGGAGGTCGCGGACAAGCTCAAGTACGTCGACCCCAAGAGCGACCTCGTGAGGGAGGCAAAGCTGCTCGGCATCAGCTTCGGCGACTAGGGGCCGGGCGCGGGTGGCGCCCGGGGCGCACGTCCTTGTCCGCCCGAGACGGCAGAGGACGCCCGACGCCAGCGCCGAGCGCGCCAAGCGCCGTCGTGCTACGCTTTAGGGCCGCTCCGCTTCGCGCGGGACGGCCCTACCGCTATCTCTTGGAGGCGCAGCATGGATCTGAGTCAGGCAATCGAGCAGGCGAGCGCCTTCGTGATTCCCGGCTTCCTCTCCGGCGACGAGGCGCTGACCGCCGAGCGCCGCAAGAACGAGGAGGCCATCTCCCTGCTGACCGACGCATGGATGAGCGCGCCCGCCGGCTCCGAGCCCTTCTCCTTCGACCTCGTGCGCAACCTGGCTGACAGGAACCGCGCCATCTGCGACAGCTTCGGCATCGAGCGGCTCCGCAACGAGAGCGGCACCAGCCTCGCGCGCCGGCTCTCCGACGAGGACCTCATCCGCTCGGTCGCCGTCCTGCAGCACCGTCCCGTCGAGGAGGTCCGTAGGAGCGCGGGCCCGCAGGCGCGCGACCTGAACGTCGCCTACGTCGAGGCGCCCGTCTCCGGCATGATCTGCGGGATCGACCTCGAGACGACCGACCGATACCCCGACCGCGGCTACATCGTCAACGTGGGCATGGAGTTCGTGAAACTCGCGCCGAAGGGCAAGGCGGAGCGCGGCTACGTCGCCTATTGCGGCCTGCCCGACATCTACGAGGAGAAGGGCGTGCCGCTGTCCGAGGTCCACCACATCTCGTGGGGCGACCTCGCTGGCAAGCTCCCCTTCCGCGAGAACCGCGACCTGCAGAAGGCGATTCTCAGCTCGCTGGAGACCTTCCCGTTCATGGCACACAACGCCGCGTTCGAGGACTCGTGGCTCATGCTCAACCTGGACGGGTACGCCGAGGGTAGGAAGGCGGGCCGAATCATCCCCATCGACACGCGCGACATCTGCCGCAGGATCGACCCCGAGTATCGGACGCTTCCGCACGACTCGCGGCCGGCAACGCTCGAGAACTGGGCCCGCAGGCGCGGCACGCTGAAGAAGGACGAGAAAGAGCGTCATCTCGGCCTCGAGGACGTCGACCTCATGTTTCGAACCGTCGAGGCGGAGTTCGCGGCGCGGAACATGTTCTGATCGCCTGGAGGGATATCATAGTGGAGCCGGGGTATTATCCCGGTTGCCCCGAGCGGCCGTCCGACCGTAGGCTGGGCTTACAGATGAGGGCCCGGGGAGCGACTCCCCCGGGCCCTCATCCTGTTTGGGCACGGCCAGCAATGGACGTGCCGGGTCGAGCGACTGCCACGCACTTCGCAGGCGGGAGCGTGCCGCCGCTACTTCTGCCAGGCCGCGGCCTCCTTGGCGGTGATCGGCTTGATGTCCTCGCCGTCGGCGTACTTGGACTCGGCGCCGCCCTTGCCGGTGAGGAAGAAGAAGCCGGAGCGGTTCTTGTAGAGGGCCTCCTCGTAACCAGCCGGATCGCCGAACTCGCCAAAGGTCTTGTGACCGAGCTCGACGCTCTTCTCAGTGTCGTAGACGTGACGCTTGCCCTCGAAGGTCTTGGTCTTGCGCATGATACGGACTCCTAACATACTGACTGCATGATTACAAGCAAATCTCGGCGGCAGGCAATCTGCAACCAAGCAAGCATTTTGCACGTGTTGAACATGAGGCGCAATACCCGTTCACAAAACTGTCGACTTTCTTGCTCGACATGTCGAGTTGGTTGCTCGACATGTCGAGTTCGTCGTTCGACATGTCGAGTTCGATTACATAGTCACTGGTCAGCGACTTGCGCCTACTCGACGCGTCTCTAGAACACGGGTGTCCGGCCAGGGTGGCCCGGCGAGGACGCGACTTCGGGAGCCCGGGGCCCGGGGCCCGGCTCCCGAGAAGCCCAGGGCTTGCGGCACGGGCGTCACGATGTCACGTGTTGAGAAATCGTTCGTGTTGGGCCCAACTAGGCCGGGGCACGCGAACGAAGACTCACCATTCGTTGGGTATGCACCGCACGGGGCGGCAGCCGCACGAGGTGCCAGCGTTTACCGCCATGCGCCGTACCTGAGTGGAGGGTCGCTCGGCGAGATGCGGTATCTTAGGTCACGTTCGATGAGTCCGCGAGACTGTACTTCTCATAAGGGAATTCGGCCCATGCAAGCCGCGCCGCAGGACGCGCGGCGACCAAGGAGACCAAATGGCGACCAAGTGCAACATCATGACCGATTCGTGCTGCGATTTCTCTGCCGAGGAGGTCGAGGAGGCCGGCATCGCCTGGATTCCCTACACCTACACGGAAGCAGGCAAGGAAGACGGCCTCTCCGGCTACGACGACCTCTTCCAGTCGCGCAGCGCGCACGAGTTCTACGCGGCCATCAAGGGTGGCGCCTGCCCAATGACGTCGCAGCCGTCACAGATTGCTTACGAGCAGGCCTTCGAGCGAGTGCTCGCGACGGGCGTGCCGACCGTTCACTTCTGCCTGTCCAGCGGGATCTCCGGTTCGTACAACGGTGCCGTCACCGCGCTCGATCGCGTCCGCGAGAAGCACGGGGGAACGCTGCCCACGCCGATCTACGTTGTCGACTGCCTCATCGGCTCGACCACCCAGAACCTCTTCATCCATCGTGCCGTCCAGAAGCGCGACGAGGGCCTCACGGCCGAGGAACTGGTCGCGTGGGCCGAGGACGCGCGCTTCCACGTGCACACCATCTTCATGGTGGACAATCTGGACGCCCTGCACCGTGGAGGCCGCATCCCCAAGTCGGTCGCGGTCGTCGGCGGCATGCTGGACGTGAAGCCCCTCCTTACCTTCAGACTCGACGGCTCGCTCGCCGTCATGGGGGTGGCGCGCGGACGCCGCAAGGCGATGCGGAAGATGCGCGACTTCTACGAGGCGCTCCATTTGCCCACCTGCGAGGAGAACGCCGTCGCCATCGGCGATGCGGACTGTGCGGGTGACGGCGACTCCCTGAGGGCCTCCCTCTTGGCGGGAGATGGCGACCTCAAGGTGTACCGCTCCACCATCGGACCGACGATCGGCTGCCACGTCGGTCCCGACATGCTGTCATGCTGCTTCTGGGGCGAGGACCGGCGCACGCCTGGGTTCGACGACTCCAAGAGCAAGGGCAAGGCCTCGAAGTAGCCGGCGGAAGCACTGCGGCCCTCGGCCAAGTACGCCGCTCGGATCACGTTCGGGACGCCGCGTGAGGTGCCACGCGGCGGAAAGGTGAGGTTTCGTTCGCTCGTGCACGTACTTGTCGCTCGAAGGCGAACGAAAGCTCAACAGATGGAGTGCGGAGCAAGCGACGAGGCGTCGAGGGCACCGGCCCAGTGGTGATACGAACAACCGTTCGCCGATTGCGATGTTTCGCCACCCAGCGGCCACGCCAGCAGTAGTACCCTTCTGCCCACCTTCCATCGCTAGAGGGAGCGCGGACGGGAGATGAGCCATGGGTGGCCGGGATGTGCTGGAGATACGGCTTGACCAGGCGGTTGCGTGTGGAACTTGCCTGCGCGCGCAAAGTGACGCCGAGCGTCAGCGCCTGCGCCGCATGGTGAGGCGCGGCACCGTCACGTCGCCTGCTCGAGGGCTCTTTGTCCGGACCGAGGCGTGGACCGCACTCAACCCGCGCGCACGCGCGCTCATGCTCATTCGCTCCATCGCGGCCCTGCATCCGGACTGGGTGTTCTGTGGCGTCAGCGCCGCAATCGTGCACGGGCTCGCCGTGTCCTTCCACTTGCTTGGGCAAGTGCACATAGCCGTGCCCCGTACACGCCACGGCAGGAGCACAAGGGTGGTCGTCCGGCACGCGATCGGAGAAGTTCCGACCGTACGAGTCGACGGCATGCTCGTGACCTCGCTTCCCCGCACCGTCGTCGACTGCTTGAGGCACCTGAGCTTCGCCGAGGGGCTCGTCATAGCAGACTCCGCGCTGCGTGCAAGCAGGATGTCTGCGGAGCCGTTCCGGGAGCTCGTCAGAAGCGCCGGCCGCGGACTGCGTGGGATTCGTCATGCCATCTCGACCATGTCTTGGGCCGACGCCAGGAGCGAGAGCGGGGGCGAGTCGCTCGCGAGGGCCGTCATGGCCGAGCTAGGATTCCGATTGCCTGAACTCCAGGTAAGCGTCATGAGTGCCTTGGGCGATGGTCACATCTACAGGCCCGACTTCACATGGAGACTCCCGACCGGCACCGTCTACGGCGAGTTCGACGGCAGGGCAAAGTATTCAGATCCTGCGATGACCCACGGTAGGTGTTCCGTCGACGTGCTGGCAGACGAACGCATTCGAGAGTCTCGGCTCGCAGCGAGCGGGCGCGTGCTGCGCCTCTCCTACGCAGACCTTCGCCCGGACCGACTGGCGAGGGTGCTGGACGCCTTCGACATACCGCATGACCGCCCGATGACCTCGCTCGACCTTCGCCCAGCATCGCTTCGCGATCACCGTAGTCCAAGCTGCCGCACGCTACGGGACGCCAACGCCCGCGCGAGCAAGCCGAGGCGGCGCAGTACCAGCCCTGCTGCAGCGTCACGACAGGAGCGCCCGTCGCCATCGCGATGACACGCCGCCGACAGACGAGCGCGGTCCATGAAGCCCGGCTAGCCGATGTGAATCTGAGCTAGGCTTGCCTGGGCGACCACCGCCCCGACTCCACGGGCTGGCACCACTGCGGCGCGGCCATCACGGTGGCGCCAGCGCCACTGCGTGCAGCCATCACGGCGATGCGGACATCACGACAACGTAACAAGTGCATGCGACATCTGCGGGCATTCATCTTCGGCTTCGAGCAGGAATAACAGGACGACTCCGCTCACAAGACATCAAGATAGTCTGGCCTCAAGAGGGTCGGTTGCCAACTGCAGCCGGTTGCCAACTGCGGCCGGTTGCAAACTACAGTTTGCGTCGCATCGGGCGGCCCACATACCGCAACACTCGTCTATGGAGAGATATCGTTCGTCTTGGCCTGATCTGAGCGGTTCGAAGCAATCGGAATCTCACCGTATCGCCGGATCGCTGCCCGGTTGGCCTCCGAAGACGTGCCACGAGCCTCGGTCCGAGAGACCCCGCTTCATGACGCCCGGCGAATCGTAGGCACCTTGCGGGCAATGCTAGAATCACCCCGATGGAGGAGGGGCTTTCCGGGGGACGTCCCAGCTGCGACCGGACGTCCCAGCTGCGACCGGGCGTCCCAGCCGCGATCGGGCGTCCCAGCTGCGACCGGACGTCGGGCGTCCCGGCGAAGTGAAATAGCCCGCCAGGAAGCCCCGACACCACCCGGCGGCCGTGCCCGAAGCCCCTGCCGCCAAGCCCGCAGCGCCCGCCCGCCTCGTCGCGAGACCGACCACAAGGAGAACAGCCCATGCCCGAAGCCACTGACCAGACCTCACCTGCACCCGTCCTCGACGGCGTCATCTTCGACATGGACGGCCTGATGGTCGACACCGAACCAATCTGGACCAGAGCCTGGGCGCCGACGCTCGAGGAGTTCGGCATCCATGAGGTCCCCGAGGGGCTTCCGGACGCCTGCCGCGGTACGGCCGGAAGCTCCACTGCCGAGCAAATCGAGCGGTACCTCGGGAATGGCGTCGACGCCCTCGCCATCTTCCGACGGCTCGACGAGGTCGGCAGCGAGCTCACCCTCAGGGAGGCCACCAAGAAGCCGGGGCTCGACGAGATTCTCGCCTACCTGGAGAAGAGAGGCATCCCGACGGCGGTCGCCAGCTCCGGCGGAATCGACAGGATCATCGCCCAGCTCGAGAGGCTCGGCCTGCGCGAGCACTTCGCAACAATCGTCAGCGGCCAAAACCTCGAGCACCCCAAGCCGGCACCCGACGTCTTCCTGCTTGCCGCAGGCCAGTTGGGGGTGCAGCCCGAGAAGACCATCGTGCTCGAGGACGCCCCTGCGGGCATCACCGCGGCGCATGCAGGTGGCTTCGTGCCGATCATGGTCCCAGACCAGGTCGCCCCTACGCCAGAGATCAGGGAGAAGGCCTTCGCCGTCTGCACCGACCTCCTCGCGGTACGCGACCTCATCGACCGGACTTGGCCCGAGCGCTAGCCACGCGAACCGCCCGACACCTGGGAGCACGCCGGATGGCGGCTCCCGGTGCCGGGCGTGACGGGCGGACGCCGCCCGGTGGCTACATGAGCTGCGTGACGTCCTTCGCGAACTCGACGGGGTCGTCGATCGGCAGCCCCTCGACGAGAAGCGCCTGGTCGTACAGGATGTGCCCGTAGAGCTTGAGCCTGTCGGCGTCGTCCTTCGCCGCCTGCAGCTTGCCGAAGACGGGGTGCTTGGGGTTGAGCATGAGCACGCGCTCGGCCTTGGGGGCGTCGCCCATGCCCGGCTGGCCCTGCAGGCGGCGCTCCATGTCGAGCGAGACGGGACCGGCGGCCGAGACCGTCGCGGGCGTGTCCGCGTCGAGGCTGGCGGAGACCTTGACGTCGGTCACCTTGTCGTCCAAGGACTCCTTAATCGCCGCGAAGAGGTCCTTGTTCTCGTCGTTGAGCCTCTCGGCCTCCTTCTTCTCGTCCTCCGTCGCGAGGTCGAGGTTCGCGTCCGCGACGTTGGCCAGCTCGACGTCGCGCGCCTCACTCCCCTTGTGCTCGGAGTCGCCGGCGACGGCGTCGACGTGGTAGCTGCGCATGAACTGGAACATGAACTCGTCCACGTCCTCGGTGCATACGAGCACGTCGTAGCCGTGCGCCAGCGCGCCCTTGACCGCGGGCGTCTGCTCGACGAGCTCGCGCGACTCGCCCGAGGCGTAGTAGACCTTGTCCTGGCCGTCGGCCATCGAGTCCACGTACTCCTTGAGCGTCACCATGCTCTGGTTCTTCGCGGACCAGAACAGCAGCAGGTCGGCGAGCTCGGAGGCCTTGGAGCCATACGAGCTGTAGATGCCGAACTTGAGGCCGCGCCCGAAGTTCTCGAAGAACTTCTCAAACGACTCGCGGTCCTTATCGCGCATGTCCTCGAGCTCGGAGGTGACCTTCTTCTCGACGCGGCGGGCGATGGCGCGCAGCTGCGCGTTCTGCTGGAGCGTCTCGCGCGAGATGTTGAGCTTCACGTCCGGGGAGTCCACGATGCCGCGCACGAAGTTGTAGTAGTCGGGCAGCAGGTCGGCGCATTTCTCCTGGATGAGGACGTTGCTGGTGTAGAGCGCGAGGCCCTTCTCGTAGTCCTTGCTGTAGAGGTCGAACGGCGCCTGGCTGGGGATGAAGAGCAGCGCGTCATAGGAGAGCGTGCCCTCGGCGTGGAAGCTGATCGTGCGCAGGGGGTCGGCGAAGTCGTGGAAGGTGGACTTGTAGAACTCGTCGTAGTCCTTCTGCTCCACGTCGCCGGAGCGCTTCTTCCAGATCGGCGTCATGGAGTTCAGCGTCTCGAGCTCCTGGTAGTCCTCATACTCGGGCTTGTAGTCGTCGCCCGCGTCGGCCGGCTTGGGCTTCTGGCGGCTCTTGGTCACCATCATCGTGATCGGGTGACGCACGTAGTTGGAGTACTTCCTGACGAGGTCGCGCAGCCCCCACTCGGAGAGGAAGCGGTCGGTGTCATCGGCGTCCGTGCTCTTGCGCAGGTAGAGAATCACGTCGGTGCCGTGGTCGTCGGCTCCGGAGCGCTCGCCCTCGGCCGCGGGCTCGATGGTGTAGCCCTTGACGCCGTCGGACTCCCAGGCGAAGGCCTGGTCGGCGCCGAAGGCGCGACTCACGACACGGACCTTGTCCGCCACCATGAACGCGGAGTAGAACCCGACGCCGAACTGGCCGATGATGTCCATGTCATCGCCCTGGTGCTCGGCGTTCTCCTCCTTGAACTGCTCCGAGCCGGAGTGCGCGATGGTGCCGAGGTTCTTGTCGAGCTCCTCCTCGGTCATGCCGATGCCGTCGTCCGAGACGGTGATCGTGCGCGCGTCCTTGTCGAAGGACAGGCGGATCGCGAGCGCGGCCTGGTCGACCTTGATGTCGGGGTTGGTGAGGCTCTCGAAGCTCAGCTTGTCGATGGCGTCCGACGCGTTCGAGATGAGCTCCCTCAGGAAGATCTCCTTGTTGGTGTAGATCGAGTTGATCATGAGGTCGAGCAGCTTCTTGCTCTCGGTCTTGAACTGCTTCATCAGGCAGCGCTTCCCTTCTGTACGACGTGAACAGATTTCCTTGTACCCGGTCAGATAACCTCTATGCGTCGTCAAGAGAAAATCTCATGCATAGCCGCTTAGATGTCTTTAGGCCTCCGTGCGAGAAGGACCGGCGCCCGCGACGGTCCGGTGCCGGCGGCCCGACGTCCGCGGTGCCCTGCGCCCGGCCACCCGACGTCCGCGGTGCCTGGCGTCCCGGCGTCCGTTGCCGTATCGAAACGCCGCGCCCGAGCAGGCGGTGCGTCGTCTCCCGAAGCTGTACCATCTCGACCTGCCGCAGACGATAAGCCGCGCGCGAGAGCCGCGGGCGAGAAGGACGTCGGGCCCGAGGCAACGAGGGACGGAGGGTGCCATGCCGGGTGTGGGGACGATAGCGAACGTGGCGGGCGTCGCCGTGGGCGGCTGCCTCGGCGTGCTCGCGTCGCGCTGGATCACACCGCGCCTTCGCGAGACCCTCATGGTCGTGATGGGCGTGCTCGTGGTCTTCGTCGGAGTCTCCGGCACGCTGCAGCGCATGCTCGTCGTCGGTCCGGACGGCGGTCTCGCCACGACGGGCACGTGGATGGCCATCGTCTCCCTCGTGCTGGGCTCGACGGCGGGCGAGCTGCTCGACCTCGACGGTCTCGTGGAGCGCTTCGGCACCTGGCTGCGCGACCGGACGGGCAACGGGGGCGACGGCGAGTTCGTGGACGCCTTCGTGTCGGCGTCGCTCACGGTCTGCGTCGGCGCCATGGCCGTCGTCGGCTCCATCCAGGACGCCCTCTTGCACGACCCGAGCGTCCTTCTCGCCAAGATGGCACTCGACCTGGTGATCGTTATGGTGATGGCGGCGTCGATGGGCAGGGGCTGCATCTTCGCGGCCGTGCCGGTCGGCCTGTTCCAGGGTGCGATCGAGCTGCTCAGCGGCCTCGTGCGCCCCGTCATGACCACCGCTGCGCTCGCGGACCTCTCGCTCGTCGGCAACATGCTGATCTTCTGCGTCGGCGTGAACCTGCTGTTCGACCGCAAGATCCGCGTCGCGAACATGCTGCCGGCGCTCGTGGTCGCCGTCGCGTGGGCCAACCTGCTGGGCTAGGCGACCGCACCCCTGCGCCGGGCCGGACACGACCCGGCCTTCCCGCCAGAGCCGTGGCCGACGGCGCGCCCCTACTCGTAGCGCTCGTCGTACACGCGCCTGGTCTTCTTCTCGCTCCTCGGCAGGAGGCCCATCTCGACGACCTTGACGATCGGCGTGAACCCGATCCGGCTCTTGACCTCGTGCGCGACCTCGTCGCCGAGCTCCAGGAAGTTCTGCGTGCCGTCCGTCTCGACGTAGATGCGCATGGTGTCGCGCCCGTCGAGGTGACTGATGCGGATCTGGTACTCGCTCGAGAGCTGGGGGAACCTCTGGAGCACCTCCTCGATCTGCCGCGGGAAGACGTTGACGCCCTTGATCTTCATCATGTCGTCCGAGCGGCCCTGGATCTGGTCGATGCGCGGGTGCGGGTCCCCGCAGGGGCACGGGCCGGGGATGATCCGGCTGATGTCGTGCGTGCGGAAGCGGATCAGCGGCGCGCCCTCCTTCACGAGCGTCGTGTAGACGACCTCGCCCCACTCGCCGTCGGGCACGGGCTCTCCGGTCTTGGGGTCCACGATCTCGAGGTAGTTGAAGTCGTCCCAGGTGTGGATGCCGCAGCCGCACCTGCAGCTGATGCCCGTGCCGGGCCCGTAGACCTCGGTCAGGCCGTAGATGTCGTACAGCTCGATTCCGAGGAGCCCCTCGATGCGCGAGCGCATCTTCTGCCCCCAGCGCTCGGAGCCGATGACCCCGCGCCTGAGGTGTATCTGGTCCTGCATCCCGCGCTTCTCGACCTCCTCGGCGAGAAGGAGCGCGTAGCTCGAGGTGGCGCACAGGACCGTGGTCTCCATGTCGCACATGAACTTGAGCTGCTTCTCGGTGTTGCCGGGACCCATCGGGACCGCCATGGCCCCGAGCCTCTCGACGCCGGCCTGGAAGCCGACCCCCGCCGTCCAGAGGCCGTAGCCGACGGTGATCTGCACGCGGTCCTGGCGGGTGACGCCCGCCATCTCAAGGCAGCGGGCGAACTGCGTGGCCCAGTCGTCGACGTCCTTCTGCGTGTAGGGGATGATCACGGGCGTGCCCGTGGTGCCCGAGCTCGAGTGGATGCGCACGATCTCGTCCTCCGGCACCGCCATGAGCCCCAGCGGGTAGGCCGCGCGCAGGTCGGCCTTCTCCGAGAAGGGCAGGCGGCAGAACTCCTCCGCGGAGGAGACGCCGGTGACGCCCGCCTCCTTGAGGCGCCTGCCGTAGAAGTTGTCGGACTTGCGCAGGCGCTCGATCTGCCTGTTGACGAGGTCGAGCTGTCGGTCGGAGATCTGCATGGGCCTTCCTAACCTCGCGTCTTGTTCTAATCGTCCCGCGCCGGACCCGCGCCGCGCGCAGGCCCCGCCGTGGTCTCGCCCGCGCCGTGCGCGGCCGCCCAGCCGAGGGCGCGCTCGTTGAGCTCGCGGAAGCGCTCGGGGACGCGCTCCCCCACCGCCGCGCGCAGGTCGCCCTCGGTGAGCCCGGTCGCGCCCGCGCTGACGGCGGCGCCGAGGAGGACCACGTTCATGACCCTCGCCGTCCCGAGGTCTGCCACGGCGGCGTCGGCGTCGACCACCGTGAGGCGCCTCACGTGTGCGGCCAGGTAGGACATGATCGCCTCGAGGTCATAGGCGGGCCCACCGATGGTCGCCGTGACGGGCACCACCGGCCGCGAGCTCACCACCATGGCGCCGTCCGCGCGCAGGTAGGGCAGCTGGCGGAGCGCCTCCGCCGGCTCGAAGGCCACGACGAGGTCCGCCGTCCCCCGGGCGACGAAGGGCGACGCGGCGTCGGCGCCGATCCGCACGTGGCTGAAGACGCTGCCGCCGCGCTGGGCCATGCCGATCGTCTCCGCCGTCTTGACGGGCAGGCCGCGCCCCATCGCGGCCGAGGCGATCAGCTTCGAGGCGAGGACGGTCCCCTGGCCGCCGACGCCGCACAGGACGATGTTCTCGCTCACAGCCGCTCCCCTCCCGAGATGGCGCCGACGGGGCAGACCTGCTCGCAGAGGGTGCAGCCCGTGCACTGAGTCTCGTCGATCTGGACCTTGCCGTCGGGGCGTACGAAGAGCGCGGGGCAGCCGAGCTCGCCGACGCAGCGCCGGCACCCTATGCAGGTCGCGAGGTCCACTCGGCTCCTCGCCGCCGGCCTGGCGAGCACGACGCAGGGCGACCTGAAGATGATGGCCTTGACGCCCGGCTCCTCCGAGACCCGGCGCACGGTGCTGACGGCGAGTTCCTGGTCGAGCGGGTCGACCGTCTCGACGCAGGTGAGGCCTATACCCCTGAGCACGCGCTCGATGCTCACCCGCTCAACGACCTCCCCCATCGCGGTGCGGCCGATGCCGGGGTGCGGCTGGTGGCCGGTCATCGCGGTGGTGGAGTTGTCGAGCACGACGAGCGTGAGGTCGGCCTGGTTGTAGAAGGCGTTCACGACCCCGGTGATCCCCGACGCGAAGAAGGTCGAGTCGCCGACGAACGCGAAGGCGCGCGTGTCCGGCTCCACGTGGCGCACGCCCTGCGCGATGTTGATGCCGGCGCCCATGCACAGGCAGGTGTCGCACATGTCGAGCGGCTTCGCGTTGCCCAGCGTGTAGCAGCCGATGTCCCCGCAGAAGACCGTCTTCCTCCCCCTCATGGCGACCTTCACGGCATAGAAGCTCGCCCGGTGCGGGCAGCCCGCGCAGAGCACCGGCGGCCTCACGGGAAGCTGCGGCGCCAGGTCCCCCTTCGCGTCGCCCGGGGCGAGAAGGGCCTCGCGCCCCGGGCCGTCGGCGCCCGGCGCGCCGTCGTCAGGCGCGGACTCCACCGGCGGCAGGAAGGCGTCGAGGCAGCGGGCCACGACCTCCGGGCTCATCTCGCCCGACCGCGGCAGCGCCGCGCCTCCCATCCTGCCCAGCACCCGCACCCGGAGCCCATGGCGCCCGCAGACGTAGACGAGCTGGCGCTCGATGTAGGGGTCGAGCTCCTCCACGACCAGCACCGCGTCGAGGCCCTCGAGGAAGCGGACGGCGAGCTCCTCGGGGAAGGGGAACGGCGTGGCGACGCGCAGCAGCCTGGGGCAGGAGCCGTCTGCGCGCTCGGCGAGGCGGTCGCGCACGTAGCCGAGGCTCGCGCCCTGGGTGGCGACGCCGAGCCTGGCGCACGAGCCCACGCCGGGCTCGAGCAGGTTGCCCGCGTAGGCGGACAGCTCGCGCGAGAGCCGCTCGTTCCTCTCCTCGATGAGGGCGTGGTTGGCCGTCGAGAGCCTCGGGAAGATCACCCAGCGCGACGAGTCCTTCACGAAGCCCTCGGGATGCGTCTCGTGCCACTCCCCTGGGTCTATGACCTCGATCGACTCGTAGCCGTGGTCGACGCGCGTGGTCGGCCGCAGGATGACCGGGGTGTGCTCGCGCTCGGAGAGCTCGAAGGCGTCCTGGACCATCGCGTAGGCATCGGCGACGCCGGACGGGTCGAGCACCGGCACCTTGGCGAACATCCCGAAGGTGCGCGTGTCCTGCTCGGTCTGGCTCGAGATGGGGCCGGGGTCGTCCGCGACAACCACGACCATGCCGCCCTTGACGCCCACGTACTCCAGGCTCATGAGCGGGTCCGCGGCCACGTTGAGGCCGACCTGCTTCATGGTGACGAGCGCACGGGCCCCGGAGTACGCGGCGCCTGCGGCCACCTCCATCGCGGACTTCTCGTTGACGGACCACTCGACGTAGGTCCCCGCCTGCCTGCGGCGGGCGATGGTCTCGATGACCTCGGTCGACGGCGTGCCCGGATAGCCCGCGACGACGTCGACGCCGGCTGCGAGGGCCCCGAGGCCTATTGCCTCGTTGCCCATGAGGAATTCTCTGTGCATGGCCCTCCCCTGGCGCCCGTCCCCTACCGTGAGCCATAGCGGGCGCGACTCGGGCCATCTTCTCACATCAAATCAGCGCCCATGCCCCCGCGTCCGCCAACGTGACGCAGACGTAATGCGACAGGCTACCCGCGCAAGTCGAAGCGGGTGTTCACCAGGCGTCCCCCGGCGTCGGCGCCGACGCGGACCACGAAGTCGAACCGGTCGCAGTCCACGCAGAGCGGGAAGTCCGCCTCCGGGAACTCGGGGCGGGCGGGGTCGAAGAACTTCGCCCCGGCGCCCGTCGCGAGCGCCGCCGCCTCCGAGCGCACGTCGATAGGGTCGCCCTCGAGGAGGGACTTGATGTAGCGGGCGCACAGGACGTCCTCGGCGGCCGAGCTCACGCCCGCGTTGCCCATCGCCACGATCGACACCTCGCGCGGGTCGCGCGCCTCGATGTAGCGAGCGACCGCGCGGGCGTTCACCAGGGACGCGGTGACGACCTCGTCCGCGCCCGTGGCCCCGACCACGCCCTGCGTGCCGGCGCTGGTGGTGTGGATGCAGGTCACGCCCGTGAGGTCGAGTCCGGCGACCTGGGAGGGCGAGTTGCCGTAGTCGAAGCCGGCGACCTGCGCGCCGCCGCGCTCGCCGAAGGCGAGGTAGTCCGGGTGCTCGCGCTTGAGGGCGAGCGCCTCCTCGAGGGATCCCGTGGGATAGATCCTCTCGGCCCCCTGCGCGAACAGGTAGCACTCCAGGGTGAACGCGCGGAACACGTCGATGACGACCGTGAGGCCGCGCGCCCTTCTCGCGCCCTCGACGAGCTCCAGGATGTTGACCTCCATGTCTGCTCCCTCCGCCGCGTGACGGAGACGCGGCATCGCTACTCTACCTCAGCGCAGAACGGCATGGGGTGGATCACGCCGACGGGACACTGGTCGACGCAGACGAGGCAACCGGAGCACTTGGAGGTGTCGATGCGCGCGTAGTGGTCCTTGACCTCGATGCAGCCCTCCGGGCACGCCTTGGCGCACTTGCCGCAGCCGATGCAGACGTTCGAGCACGCCTGCTTGGCGCGCTTGCCCGTGTTGGGGTTCTGGCACTTCACGAACGCGGCCACCTGCGAGGCGCCCTTCTCGTGGACGGAGATGACGTGGCGCGGGCAGACGGCGGCGCACGCGCCGCAGCCCGTGCACAGGAGGGGGTTCACGACCGCGACGCCGTTCTCGTTGATGCGGATGGCGTCGAACTCGCAGACCTCGACGCAGTCGCCGAAGCCGATGCAGCCGTAGGTGCACGAGCGCGACACGTGGCTCATCGTGGAGAACACGCGGCAGCTCCTCGGGCCGTCGTAGATGAGGGCGCCTCGGATCCTGTCGGGGGCGCCGTTGCAGGCGACCATCGCGCGGCGGACCTTGACACCGCCCACCGTGACGCCCATGAGCTCCGCGAGCTCGCCGGCGACGCGGGAGCCCCCGGGCACGCAGTCGGTGCAGGGGGCGCCCTCCAGGATCGCCTGCGCGTAGCCCTCGCAGCCGGGGTGGCCGCACGAGCCGCAGTTGAGGCCCGGCAGGATGTCCACGATCTTATCGAGCCGCTCGTCCTCCTCGACGGCGAGCGCCTTGGAGGAGAAGGCCAGGATGACGGAACCGACGAGCCCTATGGCGACGACGAGCGCCACCGTCAACGCAATCGATTGCATGTCGGTGCCTCCTATGCGCCGAAGAGGTGGTCGATGACGCCCGAGAAGCCCATGAAGCTCATGGAGGTGATGGCGGCCGACACGAGCGTGATCGGCAACCCGCGGAAGACCTCGGGGGGCTCGGCCTCCTCCACCCGGCGGCGCACGCCGGAGAAGATGACCATGGCGAGCAGGAACCCGAGGCCGCCGCCGAGCGCGGCGACAAGCGACTGGGGGTAGTTGTAGCCGTCGTCGATGCACAGGATGGCGACGCCGAGGACGGCGCAGTTGGTGGTGATCAGGGGCAGGTAGACGCCCAGGGAGCGGTAGAGCGGCGGAAGGAAACGCTTGACGGCCATCTCGAGGAGCTGCACGAGCGTGGCGATGACGAGGATGAAGGTGATCGTCTGCAGGTAGCCGAGGCCCCAGAAGTCGAGGAGCTGCTGGAGCGGCCAGGTGACCGCCGTCGCGAGGACCATGACCAGGGTGACCGCGAGGCCCATGCCGACCGCCGAGTCGAGGCGCTTCGAGACGCCCAGGAAGGGGCAGATCCCGAGGAAGCGCACGAGGACGAAGTTGTTGACAAGGATCATCCCGAACAGGATGGACGCGTACTGTGCCATCACGCCTCACTCCCCTTCCCGCCGGCGAGCGCGCCGGCGTCAGGCCCCGAGCCCGAGCCTGCGCCCGCGGCGACGCCGGCTTGCGCGCGGTCACGCTCGAAGCGCTCCACCGCCTGCTCCATCCGGGCGAAGCGGTCCTCGTTGGCCTTGAAGGCGCAGCCCAGGGTGCAGGTTGCGCACACGTCGTCCGCGAGATCCACCTCCGCCTCGGGGCGGCGGCGGCGCTCGATCGCCACCGAGGCCGCCAGGATGACTCCGAGCGTCGCGAAGCCGCCCGCCGGGGTCACCATGACGAGCATCGGCTCGACGAAGCCGGGCAGGACCCTGACGCCCAGGAAGGTACCTGCGCCGAGGACCTCCCTCACGGCCGACATGAGCACGAGCGTGATGGTGAAGCCGATGCCCATGCCGAGGCCGTCCGCGGCGGACTCCAGGACGCCGTGCTTGGAGGCGAACGCCTCCGCGCGGCCGAGCACGATGCAGTTGACCACGATGAGGGACAGGTAGATGCCCAGCGCCGAGTCGAGCGCCGGCAGGTAGGCCTTGACCACCATCATGACGAGGGTCACGAAGCTCGCGATGATCGTGATGTAGGCGGGGATGCGCACCGAGTCGGGGATGAGCCTGCGCACGGCCGAGACGACCATGCCGGAGCACACGAGCACGAAGGTGGTCGCGAGCCCCATGCCGATCCCGTTGGTCACCGCCGTGGTGATGGCGAGGGTCGAGCAGAGCCCGAGCGCCTGGCGCAGCACCGGGTTCTCCCGGAGCAGCCCGGCCGCGAAGACCTCCCCAAGGCCGGCCGTCCCCGCGGCGCCCTCCGCCTGGGCCCCGGGGCAGGCCCCTGCCGCGGGCGCGGCGGGGGCGCCTTGCGCCGCCCGTGCGGCGTTCATGTCCTTCTCCTCCACTAGCGCACCTCCCCATATGCCTCGACGGCGACGTTGTACGCGGCGAGCGCGGCCTTCGAGGAGATCGTGGCGCCGCTGATGGTGTCTATGTCCGATACCTGGAGGGGCTCGGCCCCCCTGCCGCGGAACTGGCCGATGAAGGACTCCTCCGAGACCCTCTGACCGAGCCCGGGCGTCTCGCTGTTCTCCATGGCGACCACGTTCTCGGCGACGCCGTCCGCGTCGAAGGCCACGGCGATGGGGACCTCTCCCCCGTAGCCCTTGGACTGGGCGACTATCACGTAGCCGACGGGCGCGCCGGAGGCGTCGGTCGCGGCGAGCGCGGCGGTGCAGCCCTCCACGTCGCAGGGGACCTCCTCGAAGCTCGCGGCCTCGGGCATGAGCGCGGCGTAGGTCCGCTGGGCACGCTCGGCCTCCCGGGCCGCGGCGATGGGGGCGGTCACGTAGTTGGCGACGCCGAGCAGCACGCTCGAGATCGCGCAGATCGACACGAGCGCCACGACGGGACGCGCCGCGCCCGCGCGACGCGCTCGCCCCTCGCCCGCCGCGCGGGCGGCCTTGGTAGGATCGCTACTCATGGGCCCCTGCCCCCCTCTCCGTCTCTCCCCTGCCCGACGTGCGGCCGAAGAGGCGCCTCTTCGGGGCGCCGAGCGGCCTGGACGCGCACGTCGCGTCGATGTAGGGCACGAGCAGGTTCATGAAGAGGATCGAGTAGGCGCAGCCCTCGTTCATGTTGCCCCAGAAGCGAATCAGGCAGGTGATGAGCGCCATGCCCAGGGCGTAGACGAACTTGCCGCGCGCCGTGACGGGGCAGGTCGTGTAGTCGGTCGCCATGAAGACGGCGCCCAGCATGACGCCGCCGCTCAGGATCTGCGCCACGGGGTCGAGCCCCATGGCGGCCGAGAGGAGGAAGATGCAGCCCAGGTAGGTCACGGGCACGTGCCAGCTCACCGTCCTCGTGGCGAGCAGGAAGGCGAGGCCGAGCAGGATCGCGAGCGCGCTCGTCTCGCCGAGGACGCCCATCTCGGTCCCGAGGAACATGTCGAGCCACGGGAGCTTCTGCGCGGAGGGCGAGAGCATGGTCGCCGAGCTCACGGCATCCATGGAGGAGAGCGCCACGCGCGGCACGGGGTAGGCGGTCATCGCCGCCGGGAAGGCGACGGAGAGCATGATGCGCGCCACGATCGCAGGGTTGGCGAAGTTCTTGCCGATGCCCCCGAAGAGCTCCTTGACCATCACGATCGCGACGAAGCAGCCGATGACGACCATGTAGGGCGGTATGCCCGCCGGCACGTTGAAGGCGACGAGGAGGCCGGTCACGGCGGCAGAGAGGTCGCCGACCGTGCTGGGCGTCCTCCTCAGGCGGCACCACAGGTACTCGAAGAGCGCCGACGAGGCCACCGCCACCGCGCAGGTGACGAGCGCGGCGGCGCCGAAGATGACGACCGAGGCGACGAGCGCCGGGGCCATCGCCACGAGCACGTTGCGCATGATGTCCCTCGTCGTCCTCGGGCCCACAAGCTGGGGCGAGCACGAGAGCGTGAGGGAGCCGACGGAGTCGGGGTCCGCGAGCACCTGCGCGCGGACGGCAGGGCGCGCCTCGGCCGCCGGCGCGACGCCGGAGGGGCGCCCCTCGGCCGCACGCGGGCTTCCGGCGCCCCCGCTCTTGTCTTCTGCCGACATCATCCCTACCTTCCCTTCGCCTTGCGCTTCTCGGCCTTGAGGTCGGCGCGCGCGAGCCGCACGTTCTGGGTGAGCGGTTGTCTGGCCGGGCACACGTACGAGCAGGTCCCGCACTCCATGCAGAGGTCTGCCATGAGCCGGTCCAGGGCGGCCATGTCGCCGCGGCGGTACGCCTTCATGATCTCTATGGGCGACAAGGACATCGGGCAGGAGTTGACGCAGGTGCCGCAGCGGATGCACGCCGTCGTCTCGAGCTCGCGGGCGGAGGCCTCGCCGAAGGCGAGCAGCCCGCTGTTCTGGCGCACGATCGGATAGTCCAGGTCGACCTGGGAGACCCCCATCATGGGGCCGCCGGTCACGACCTTGTGGGGCTCCTCCCTGAGGCCGCAGAACTCCAGCACCTCCCTGATCGGGGTGCCGATGCAGACCTCGAGGTTCTGGGGGTTGGCGACGGCGTCGCCGGCGACGGTGACGCGCCGCTTGACCAGGGGCATGCCGTCCTCGAGGAAGCGGCCGATGCACGACATCGTGGTGACGTTGAAGAGCACGCACCCGACGTCGGTCGTGTGGCCCCCGCGCGGGACCTCGCGACCGGTCGCGTTGCGCACGAGCACGTGCGCCGCGCCCTGCGGGTAGCGGGTCGGCATGGCGAGGACGTCCACGCGCGGATCGTCCGCGAAGGTCCGCTCGAGGAGCTCGATCGCCTTGGGCTTGTTGTCCTCGATGCACACGATGGCGTGCGGCACGCCCGAGAGGTCGAGGCAGGTCTCGAGCCCCCTCCTGATCGTGTCGGGATGCTCGATCATCTCCCGGTAGTCGCTCGACAGGTAGGGCTCGCACTCCGCCCCGTTGACCAGCCAGGTGTCGATCGAGTCGACGTCGACGTCGAGCTTGAGCTCGGTCGGGAAGCCCGCGCCTCCCAGGCCGACGATGCCGCTGTACTTCACGGCGTGGACCAGCATCCGGTAGTCGGGCACCTCGGGGGGCCAGACGGACTCGTCCACGGTCTGCTCGCCGTCCGGCTCGATCACGATGGCAACGTCCGACTTGCCGTTGGCGTAGTAGATGTTGCGCACCTCCGTCACGGTGCCGGAGACGGAGGAGTAGATGTCGGCCGTCGTGCGCGCCTCTGCGTGACCCACCAGCATGCCCACGTTCACATGGTCCTTGCGCTTGACCAGCGGGGTGCACCGGGCGCCCACATGCTGCTGCATCGGCAGGATCACCTTGCTCGGGACCGGCATGGTCCGCGTCGGCATCTCCGCCGTCACCTTGTTGTGCGGCAGGTCGACGCCGCGTCGCTCCCTAAGGCTCCAGAACGGGCTCGTGATGCCCCCCAAGCATCCCATTGACCCTCCTCGTTTGGATCGTCCCTCCCCGCCCACAAGCCTCCGTCCCCGGCCGCACCCTGGCTTCGAGGCGGCCGGGTGCAGCCTGGCACCACGACCCGGAGGCCGACGGCGACGCAAGGTGACGGTCTTCGGTGTGTTTCGTTGCGGGCGGATTTTGAGCAATCAGTGTTTGTGTTATCGGGGCACAATATGCCATGGTCGTTTGCCACGACATGTAACCGAACTGTGTCCTGGGTACAAACGGCCGTTTTCGTCGCCAAGCGGACCCACGTCCCCGCGCGAACGACAGGCCTCCCGCTCGCGACGCCCAGCTTCCCCTCACCAACGAAACGCAGGTAAAGGGCTGCCCGGACCGGGTCGCCGCAGAGCCGCGTGTCGTCCGGCCCTGGGGTCCGATGCTGGGTATAGGACTTCTGTTTATTCGCGCCGCGCGCCACCGCCGGGCGGCGGCTTGCTACCCTAGAGCCGCGAGTACACGGGCGCGGGAAGGCCGGACGGGCCGAGCGGCGCCCGGGGCACGTCATCCGAAAGGAACCCCCATGAACGACTTCGTCTTCCAGTCACCCACCCGCTTCGTCTTCGGCAAGAGCGCCATCGAGCGCACCGGCGAGGAGGTCGCCGCCCTCGGCTCCAAGCGCGTGCTGCTCGTCTACGGCGGCGGCTCCGCCAGGCGCACCGGGCTGCTCAGCAGGGTCGAGGACTCCCTGGCGAAGGCGGGCGTCGCCTACGTCGAGCTCGGCGGGGTACGCCCCAACCCCGAGGTGGATCTCGTCCGCCAGGGCATCGAGGTCGCGCGCGCCAACTCCGTCGGCCTCGTGCTCGGCGTGGGCGGCGGCTCGGTCATCGACAGCGCCAAGGCGATCGCCTTCGGGGCGCCCGCGCCCTGCGACGTGTGGGACTTCTTCTCCGGGAAGGCAAAGGTCACCAAGTGCCTGCCCGTCGCCTGCGTCCTCACGATCCCGGCGGCCGGCTCGGAGGCGTCGAGTTCCTGCGTCATCAGCAACGACGAGCTCTGCCTCAAGAAGGGCACCAACGGCGACGCGTTCAGGCCCAAGGTCGCCATCATGGACCCGACGGTGACCTTCACGCTGCCCGCCTACCAGACGGCCGCCGGCGTCACCGACATGATCTGCCACGTCTGCGAGCGCTACTTCAGCGCCGCCGGCCCCGTCCCGGTCACGGACAGCATCTGCTGCGGCATCATCCGCTCGGTCATTGAGGCGGCGGTGCGCGTCAGCCACACGCCCGACGACTACGACGCGCGCGCGACCATCATGTGGGCGGGCACGCTCGCCCACAACGACCTCTGCGGCTGCGGCAGGGGCGCCTCCATCGAGAAGCGCGCCGGGGGCTGGGAGAGCCACGGCCTCGAGCACGAGGTCTCCGCCCACCGGCCCGAGGTGACCCACGGCGCCGGGCTCGCCGTCATCCTGCCCGCCTGGATGCGCTACGTCTGGAGGGCCAACCCCGACCGCTTCCTCGCCTTCGCTCGGGACGTCTTCGGGATCGAGCCCCGGGACACCACCCTGGAGGAGACGGAGAGGGTCGTCACCTCCGCGATCGGGAGCCTCCAGGACTTCTTCGCGAGCATCGGCATGCCGCGCGACTTCGAGGGCCTGGGCCTCTCGCCCGACGAGGTCGACGGGTGGGTAGAGACGCTCAGGGAGAACAAGGGCGAGCCCTTCGGCGAGTTCAGGCCGCTGACCATGGAGGACGCGCGGGCCATCTACCTCTCCTGCTTCTAGCAGAGAAGTCCCACCGCTCCGCGGCGGCTCAGCCTCCTGACGCCGCCCCGCGCCGCAAGGGCACGGGGCGGCGCTCCATGCTCTATAACCTCCTCAGCCCCTCCCAGGCCCACATGACGACCGGAGCGGGCAGCAGCTTGCAGAAAACGCGCATGAGAAGGCCGGTGACGCAGCAGGTCGCTATCGGGTAGTTGACCCCGTTGACGAGCAGCGACCAGCGCACGACGTGGCGTGCGCTCAGCACGGGGAACGGGTGTCGCACGGTCTGCCCGTTGCTCGTGTCGCGCGCGACGTCTATGAACTCCGTCGCGACCCAGAGGGGGCAGACCGCCGTCACGTAGATGCCCCTGCCACGCAGCTCGAAGCGCAGGGCACGGGTGTAGCTCCTCACGAAGGCCTTGCTCGCGGCGTAGACGTTGAGCCCCGGCAGCGGCTGGAAGCTGGCGCTCGAGGCCACCTGTATGATGCGCCCGCCCCTGCGCATGTGGGGCAGGACGACCTGCGTCAGCTCCACGAGGGCGCGGCAGTTGAGGTCGACCATGGCGTCGACCTCGTCGAGGCTGAGGTCAGCGTAGGTCCCGAACTTGCCCAGCCCCGCGGCGTTGACGAGCAGGCCCACCTCGAAGGGCCCCTCAGCCTCGCGGGAGCGCAGGAGGCCCGCCAGCCCGTCCACGGACGCCCTGTCCGTGAGGTCGAGCGGCACCGGAACGACCGAGGGCCCGAGCTCGTCCGCGAGCTCGCGCAGCCTCCGCTCCCGCCGGGCCACCACCCAGACCTCGTCGTAGGCGCCGCTCGCTACCGCTCGCCTCGCGTACTCGCGCCCCAGACCGCTCGAGGCGCCCGTTATGAGCGCAACCCGCATACCCTCACCTCGTCCCTCCTCGCCATCAGCCGGCGCGCCCGAGCGCCCGGAGAATCGCCTCCGCCAGCCGCCCCGCTTCCCGCGCAGAGTCGACCTCCAGGTCGGCCGGGCCGTCACCCGTCGAGAACCCCACCACGACGCACGGTCGCACGGTAGGGCCCCCTCAGCCGCAGCCCCGCACGACGAAGGTCCCCGCCTCCGCCGTCGCCACGTCCTCGAGGCGGAGGTAGGGATGCGGGAGGAAGTCGAAGCCCGCCCGGAGGTAGACGCCCCTCTCCCCCACCTTGGTGTCGGCGACGAGCTCGGCCACCTCGAAGTCGGCCTCGGGCACGCCGGCGGGAAGCTCCCTTCCGGCGAGGTAGGGCTTGAACCTGCGCTTCACCGCGCCCACCTACGCCTCGGCGACGTAGGCACCCACGATGCGCCCGAAGACCATGAGGTGCGGGTCGCGGTTGGAGCCGCACGCCGAGCCGTCCACGTCTGCGGGGTAGAACCGGGCGCGCAGCTCCTCGGGGAGCAGCGAGACGTCCAGGGCCTGCTTGCATATGACCCTACACTCCAGCGTGAGCGGCAGCTCCAGAATCCCGGGGACGCTCACCTCGCAGGACGGCACCGGCGTCAGTGCGGCCATCTCGAACTTGTCGCATTCGTCCCCATGGTGCGTGCCGCAGATGCCGACGGCCTTGCGCGTCCTCCTCCTCGCCTCCTTGCCCTCGTCGAGAGGGACGTTCACGGTGAACTCGGGGTTCTCCTCGAGCATCCTGGCGGTGTGGCGCCCCGTGCGGACAAAGGCCTCGAAGACCGGGACGGACCAGTTGGTGCCGAGCGCGCCCCAGCCGATGGTCATGGTGTCGAGCCTGTCTTGCGCCCTCGTCGTGAGGAGCACTCCCTCCGGTATCGCCCGGACTATCCGAGTGGCGTACTCGGTGTAGTCGACCTTTCGCGTCGTCGTCATGCGGCCTCCCTTGCCTGCGGCGGCACCCGAGCCGCCCCCGTCCGCCCGGCCACGGCCTCGCGGCCGCCCCGGCGCTATCTTTGTCTAGGTACCCACGTTGCAAGCGTAACCGAAAGGTAGGCCATGGACTCCTCCAAACCCCCTCGCGTCCTCGTCGCCTCGGACTCCTTCAAGGGCTCCGCCTCGAGCGCGCGCGTCAACGACCTCATCGAGCAGGGGCTACGTCGTGCCTGCCCCGACGTCCGCGTCCGGAAGGTCCTCGTCGCCGATGGCGGTGAGGGCACCGTCGAGGCCGTCGTATCCGCACGCGGCGGCACGATCCGCCACGTGGTCGTGCCGGGCCCCCTGGGTGGCAGCGTCGACGCGGCCTTGGGCCTCTTCGACGGCGGGCGCTCCGCCGTCGTCGAGATGGCCTCGGCCGCCGGCATCACGCTCTCCGACCGATCCCGCGAGAGCGCCCTCGCCGCGAGCACCAGGGGCGTGGGCGAGCTCGTCCTCGACGCGATCGACCACGGAGCGCGGCGCGTCTACGTCGGCCTGGGCGGCAGCGCCACGACCGACGGTGGGGCGGGGTTCGCGAGCGCCCTCGGCGCGAGGCTCCTCGACGACGCGGGGGCGCAGGTGGCCCCGGGCGCGGCCGGGCTCGAGCGCCTCGCGCGCGTCGACCTCTCCGGCCTCGACGCCCGCCTCGCCGGGGCGGAGGTCGTCGGGCTGACCGACGTCACCAACCCCCTCGCCGGCCCCGCAGGCGCCGCCGCCACCTTCGGACCGCAGAAGGGCCTCACGGCGGCCGACCTCCCCGCGGTCGACGCCTGGCTGGGGAGGCTGGGGAGGCTCCTCGGAGGCGCCGTCGGTGCTGACGTCGCCTCCCTGCCGGGCGCCGGGGCCGCCGGCGGCCTCGGCTGCGCGCTCGCCGCGCTCTGCGGGGCGCGCCTCACCTCCGGGATCGACTTCGTGCTGGACGGCGCCGGACTCGACGAGGCGCTCGCCGACGCCGACCTCGCGATCACGGGCGAGGGTCGCATGGACGCGCAGAGCGCGCGCGGCAAGGCGCCCGTGGGCATCGCGCGCAGGTGCGCCCGCGCGGGCGTGCCCGTCATCGCCGTCGTGGGGAGCCGCGCGGAGGACCTCGGGGACGTGTACTCCCAGGGGATCGACCTCGTCGTGCCCGCGCTCGTCGCACCTGCGACGCTCGAGGAGTGCGTGGCACGGGTGGCCCGCAACGTCCCCGTCGCCGCGGAGACCGCCTTGAGGGCGTTCCTGCTCGGGCGCAAGGCGGGCGCGGGGAGCCCCGTCGCCCAGGGCTCCCCCACCGCTCCTACGCCCCGTCGCGGGTGAGGCGGAAGGCGACCACGAGCAGGAGCATGCCCAGGGCCACGAGGCCCGCGCCGAGGGCGGGCGCGGCCGCGTCGGAGGTCGTGGGCAGGACGCCCCCCATGCGCGGCGCCGGGGGCTGGCCCTCCGGCCGCACGGGCTCGGGCCCCTCGACGGTCACGCTCTGGCCCTCGTCCCCGAGGTCGGCGTGCCTGGCCACGAGCCTGTCCGCGCGGTAGAGCTCCTCCGTGCACACGAGTCGCCTGCCGCCGAGCCCCGTCGCGTCGAGGGCCAGCTCCACGGTGCAGGAGCCGTCCGGCCGCTCCGCCACGAGCTCGCGGCTGGCGCGGGAGAGCTCCTCGCCGGACTCGGCGTCGACGAGCCTGCTCTCCAGGCGGTACGTCTCCCCCGTGGTGAGGTTGCGGTAGGCGACCTCATCCGCGACGCGCTGGCCGCCCGCCGCCTCCACGACCTTGTCACCGTCCGCGGCGTCGCTCGCGCGGGTCCCGATCGCCGGGAAGGAGACCGTCTGGTCCTCGTCATCGATGTCCGCGTGCACGGCGTACTCGCGCCCCTCGCGGCTCAGCGTCTCGAAGGCGACGACGGTCCGGCCGGCCACGAGGGACCCGTCGACGCGAAACGTCACGGTCGCGGTCCCCGAGGGGAAGTCCGGCGCGAGGTCGGCGCTGGCCCGGAGCGGCCCTCCGTCGGCGCCGGCGACCGGCTCGCCCGTCGCCTTGTCCATGAGCGTGCCGGTGAGCGTGTAGGCCTTGCCCGGCACGAGGTTCTCGTAGCTGACGGTGTCGACGATCGTGGCCTCGCCGTCGGCGAGCAGGTCCCGCCGCTCGCCCTGGGCGTCGGTGGCCTTCGTGGCGATGCTCGGCACGTACACGGTCTGCCCCTCGTCGTCCAGGTCCTCGTGACTCGCGACCAGCGACCCGCCGTCCAGCAGCCGTTCGAAGCAGACGAGCGCGTGCCCTCCGAGCGCCGAGGAGTCGAACGCGAAGCGCACGTTCTGCTCGCCCGACGAGAGCCTGGGCGTGAAGGTCGCCTCGGAGGTGACCGGGCGGCCGTCGACGTCGAGCAGCGCCGAGGCGGTCTGCCTGTCCATGAGTGTGCCGACCAGGTGGTACGTCCTGCCCGGCACGAGGTTCTCGTAGGAGACCTCGTCGACCAGGGCGACCATGGTGCCGGCCGCGACCAGGTGCTCGCCGCCCTCGTCGGTGAGGCTCGTGCCTATGCGCGGGCCCGCCTCGTCCTCGACGGTTCCTCCCTCAACGACGGTCGCGTCCCTGTCGACGGTCACCTCGAAGCCCACGAGGCTCAGGCCCGCGTTGGCGGCGCAGGGGAGCTCCTCGACCCGATAGGTGTCGAACGGGAGTGCGCCGAGGGTGTCGTCGGCGGACGGGCCGCCCTCCGCCGCACCGGAGAACCACGTCCCCGCGTGCGCGTCGAGCCTCGGCACGTCCACGGTCGCGCCGTCGTACGCCTGGTCGTTGGCGTTCGTCGCGGAGGTGTGCGGCACGTTGGCGGACGAGGTGTCGACCCTGCCGTTGGCGTCGCTCACCACCACGTGGGCCTCTCCCGTCGACCGCGCGGTCAGGAGGAAGGGGATTCCCGCGAGGCGCGCCTTCCCCTCCCCCGCAATCTTCACGAAGCTGAGGTCGCCGCGCATCACCTGCTCCGGGAAGGCCGGCGCCGCGTACGTGGAGACCGTCTCCGCGTCGCCCTCGGGCGTCACGCGCACGACGCGCTCCTCCCCGTCGGCGAGGTAGCCCGCGGGGGCCTTGACCTCGCGTATCGCGACGGTGCCCATGGGGATGCCGACCTCCCCGCGGCTGTCATGGTAGAGCGGGTCCCCCTGCGCGTCGGCGAGCCTCGCGCGGCCGTCCTCGCCGGTCGTGACCCGCCAGGTCCTCGTCGCCTCGTCCGGCAGGCCGCCCTCGTCGTAGTAGCCCGCGAAGAAGCGCACCTCGAACTGGGCCCCCTCGAGCGCGGCGGCGCCGAGCGGGGAGGCGCCGCCGGTCTCGCGGTCCAGCTTCTGGAGCACGACGTCGACCGGGCTCAGCTGCGGCACGTCGGTGACGCTCGCCCGCGCCGCCACCTGCGATCCGACCTCGACGCGGATGGCCTCGTCGCTTCTGGCGAAGCCCGCGGGGGCCTTGGTCTCCCTCAGCCAGTACGTCCCCAGGGCGAGGCCCCCGACCGACCCCTCTCCCCGCTCGTCCGTCGTGATGGTAGCCACCGCGTCCGTGCACGCCTCGTCGGAGTAGACCGCATACACCGCCCCCGCGAGAGAGTAGCAGGCGTTCCCGTCCACCACCTCGTGGTTGGCCGAGGTCTTGCCCAGGCGTATCTCGCCGCGCGGGAGCACCTCGACGACGCTCTGCACGAGGCCGCCCGGCGCGTACCAGATCCTGCTCGCGCGGTCCCACGGCCCCGCCTGGCCGGCGTGCGCGCGGGCCTCGGCGACGAGGTCCTGGATCCTCTGGGAGTCCGCCCTGTCGCAGCGGCCGCCAGGCCCCTCGAAGAGGTTGCTCTGCATGCCGTTAACCAGGACCGCGCCCGTGTCGAAGTCCATCTGCGCGCCGAGCAGCAGCCAGGCGGAGGCGACGGTCGCCGCGTCCGGGCTCGCGAAGCCCAGGGGGTTGCCCGGCGCCGCCCGCCACAGCAGGTAGGCCATCGCGTGCGCGTCCCAGGGCGTGCCGGTGGTCTCGCCCACGTAGTCCCACCTGTCGAAGGTGACCCCGATCGGGTCCTTGAGCCCCGGCGATATGCAGTAAGCCGCGGTGCCCGCGTCGGTGTTCATGCGGAAGTAGCCCCACGGGTCCACGTCCGAGGAGACGACCGTCATGCTGCCCTCCCGCGCCTCGGCGGCCACGGGCGCGAGGGCGCCCAGCAGCTGCCCCAGCAGGAGCGCGAGCGCCGCCAGGGCGCCCACCGCCCTGCGGAGGGGCCCCGGCGCGGACCTCCGGCCGCCTCCGGCCGCCGCCCTCGCAGGTGCGCGCAGCCCCCTCGCCCGCGCCCTTCTCGCCCTGTCCTCGCCACGACCGTCCGGCCGCGGGCCGACGTCCGCCCGCGCCGCCCCCGCACGGCCGGCGGCCTCATGGCCCCCGCCACCGCGCAGGAGGCCCGCCAGCGTCTCCCATGCCCTGCCCTTCAGCATCAGCTCTCCTCTCACGATCCGTCCTCTCCTCGCGCCCCGGGGCGCTCAGACGAGCATGCGACGGACCGGACGGGCCGCGACCGGGCCGGAAGGAAACCGCCTCCGGCCGCATGCGGCAACCTCGCAGCCACCTCGCCGCAGGCGGCGACGGAGCCGGTGGGCGCCCCGCGCGAGAAGTCCATCGAAAGCCGTCGATCCGACACCTCGACGGGAGCGCCACAAACCCAAGCGCCCCCACACGGCCGAGGGCGGCTATCATTTCTCGCACCGCGTGACCCGGCGGCGCCGCACGCACCACCTGGCGGGCCGGACGGGCGGCGGGCTCGCGAGCGAGGAGGAGACATGGGAACCCTCGAGGTAGACGTAATCGTGCTGGGGTCGGGGCTTGCGGGCTCGGCCGCCGCCATCTGCGCCCGGAGGAGGGGGCGGACGGTCTGCCTGCTCTCCGAGGGGCCGACCTGCTCGGGGTCGAGCTTCTCAGGAAGGACCTGGGGCCTCGGCTTCGTGACGCCCGGCGGGCCAGGGCCGGCAAGCCTCGCGCGCGAGGTGTCCCGCGTGGGTCGCGGCATGAACGACCCGCGGCTCACCGCGGCGCTCTGCGAGGGCGCCGAGGGCAGCGTCGCCTTCCTCGAGTCGCTCGGCGCGCGCCTCGAGACGCCGCGCGACCCCGGACAGCGCGAGTTCGTCCCCTGCTTCGACTCCAGGGCGCGCAGCTGGCACGGGTTTCTGCCCGGCACCTGGGCGCCCCTGCTGCGCAAGGCGCTCGAGGGGGAGGCGCACGGGCAGGCAGCGCCCCTCGCGCCCGTCGCCCTCCTGCCCCGCGCGCACGCGCTCTCCCTGCTCGCGGACGCCGGCGGCCGCGTCTCCGGCTGTCTCGCGATCGACGGGCGCGGACGCCCCGTCGCCGTCCTCGCGCGCCAGACCGTCGTGGCATGCGGCGGCTACGCCGGGCTCTGGGGCTCGCACCTGTGCGCGGACGAGGACCGGGGCGTCTGCCACGCGCTGGCCGCCGACGCGGGCGCGCGCCTCTCGAACCTCGAGTTCGTGCAGCTCATGCTCGGGGCGGACGCGAACGGCAGGCTGGTCGTGCACAACGAGAAGGGCTTCCGCTGGACGAGGCTCACGGACGCCGAGACCGGCCGGTCGGTCTTCTCGGAGATGGGGGTCGACGAGGGGCGGGCCCGATCGGCGCTCGAGGCGCACGCGGGCCACGGGCCCTTCACCTCCCGGCTCCCCAGCTCCCTCGTCGAGGTGACGCTCGCGCGCTTCCGCGAGGCGCACCCCGGGCGCGCCTGCGTGGCCACGCTCGACGAGGGGCTGCTCAGGCAGGGGGCGCGCCCCGAGTTCGTGGAGTCCTACCTCGCCTGGCTCCGGGACTCCTGCGGCGTACCGGCGGGGGCGCCCCTGCCCCTGCGCGAGTGCGCCCACTCCTGCAACGGCGGGGTCGCGATCGACGTCGGCTGCCACACCGCGGTCCCCGGCCTCCTCGCCTGCGGGGAGGCCGCCTGCGGGGTCCACGGCGCCGACCGCATAGGGGGCCTCGCGAGCGTGACGGCGGTGACCTTCGGGCGCATCGCCGGAGAGACCGCCGCCGCGGAGGCGGGACCCCTGCCGACCCCGCCGGGCGGCCGGCGGCTCCTCCTCGCCTCCCCCCTGCTCCTGCCTCGCGACGCGCCCGAGGGCCCGGCGAGGGCGCGTGCCTGCGCACCGGCGGACGAGCGGGGCGAAGGCGCGACCGGTCGCCCCGACCTCGAGTCCGGCTGGCGTGCGATCGGCCGCGCCCTGGACGCCGGCTGCCTCGCCGTCCGCACGGACGAGGGGCTCCGCCGCGCGGACGAGAGGCTGTCCCTCCTCCAGGGTGCGCTCGAGGAGGCGGGCCGCGAGTCGCCCCGGGAGCTGGGACGCGCCCTCGCCGAGCTCGACGGCATGGACGCGCGGAGGCTGCGGGAGGCGGCGCGGGCGAGCGAGATGCTCCTCGCGACGAGGCTCGCGCGCGCCGTCGCCTCCGCCATGCGCGCCCGGACCGAGAGCAGGGGCTCGCACTTCCGCGCGGACTTTCCCGCCGAGGACCCCGCGCAGGCGCGCCCGGCGCAGGCCTCCTGGGGCGTCGGCTAGAATCTCCTCTCGATAAGGACGCGAACCCGCCCCGGCCACCGGGGCCCCTAGGAGGTGCCCATGATCACCAGGAAAGAGATGCTCGACCTGCTGCACGCAGACGTCGTGCCCGCCGTCGGCTGCACGGAGCCGGTCTGCGTCGCGCTCGCCGCGGCCGACGCGGCCGCGGCGGCGGCCGCGGCGCAGGACGGGGCCGGGGGCACAGGCCCCTCTCGCCCCGCCGCGCCGGTGGGGTCCGTGAGGGTCACGGTGAGCCCCAACGTCTACAAGAACGGGATGTCCGTCTCAATCCCCGGCTACCCCGGGGTGGGCCTCGACGCCGCGGCGGCCCTCGGCGCGCTGCTCGCCGACCCCGCGCCCGGCCTCGAGCTCCTGGCCGGCCTCACGCCGGAGGTCTCCCGCCAGGCAGGGCGGCTCTGCGCCGAAGGTCGCGTCCGGGTGGGCATCGACGCGGGCGAGCGCGGCGTCTTCGTGCGCGCGGAGGTGGAGGCCGGCGGCAGGGTGGCGACGACGACCATCCGCGGCGGCCACACCGACGTCGTGGAGCGCACCGTGGACGGCGAGGTCACCTTCCGGGCCGAGCCCGGAGGCGACGCGAGCTCGGGCGGCGACGTCCTCGGGCGGCTGCGCTCGATGCGCGTGGCAGAGATCCTCGACCTCGTGCGCCAGACGGACGAGCAGGACCTCGAGTTCCTGCTCGACGGAGTGGAGATGAACGAGGCCGCCGCTGACTTCGGCGCGAGCCACGACGTGGGGGTGGGGATCGCCCGCACCATGGGCGAGGAGCTCGGCTCGCCCCTCCTCGGCGACGGCCTCCTCGCGCGTTGCATGCTCCGGGTGGCGTCGGCGACCGAGGCCAGGCTCGGGGGCGGCATGCTGCCGTGCATGAGCAGCAGCGGCGCGGGGACGAAGGGCCTCGTCGTGATCCTGCCCGTGAGCGAGCTCGCCCGCGAAGTGGGCGCCTCCCGCGCGCGCACGGCGCAGGCGCTCGCCTTCGCGCACCTGCTCAACCGCTACGTCAACCTGCACATCGGCAAGCTCGCGGCGGTCTGCACCTGCGTCATGGCCTCGGCGACGGCCGCCTCGGCCGCGATGGCGTGGCTCCTCGGCGCGAGCGACGTGGAGGTCGGCTACGCCATCCGCAACATGGCCGGCACCACGACGGGCATGGTCTGCGACGGCGGCAAGGTCGGCTGCGCGCTCAAGGTGTCGACCGGCTGCGCTGCGGCGCTCAACTGCGCCATCCTCGCGGCGCACGGCGTGGCGCTGCCCGTGAGCGACGGCATCTGCGCCGAGACGCCCGAGCAGTGCATCGAGAACATGACGAGGGTCGGCGACCCCGGCATGCTCAGGGCGGACGAGGAGATCCTCGGGATCATGCTCGAGAAGTCCCGCCCCGAGGACGCGGGCGCCGCGTCCGTAGAGGAAGGCTAGGAACCCATGGGAAGCGACGCAGACGAGCTCGACGAGAGGCACCCCGCCCGCGTGATGGCGCGCGAGAACCGCGTCTTCAGCGGCATGGTGGTGCGCGCCCAGGACCACGTCCGCCAGGCGCGGGAGCTGCCCGACGACGAGCTCGACCCCACGCTCCTCGACCTGCTCAAGGACGACCTGGCCTTCCTCTCCAAGGTGTCCCTGCACTATCGCCGCAAGGAGGAGCTGCTCGTGCCCGTCCTCGCCGACCACGGCGAGACGAGCCTGCCGCGCCGGGTGCAGGAGGACGACGACCGCGTCCGCACCTGCCTGTGGATGGCCTCCTCCCTCCTCGACGGCGCGGAGGGGCGCCCGAGCGGCTCGAACCTCGAGTCGGCCGCCGAGCAGCTCGCAGGCGCCTGCGACGCGATCGACCTCGTGGCCGAGCGCGAGGACGACGGCCTCATCCCGCTCGCCCTCGAGGTCCTCGGAGACGACGAGTGGGCGCTCGTCGCCCGCCGCTCGGAGGAGCCGGCATACGTCGCCGGCGACGGCGCCCCGGCGCTCTGGACATCTCCCATCGAGCGCGCCGAGGCGGCGGTCAGGCGCGCGATCGACGCGGGCAGGCTGCCTGGCGCCTCGGGCGCCTAGGCGCCCCCGCCCCGCGCCGGCCGCGGCCCCCACGCGGCCGCTCGCCCCCGCGCTCCACGTCACATTGACGTATGTGAATATGTGAATTACAATCGGGGGCGAACGGGGTCAGTCTGGTCGCGGACGTCCGCGACGGTTCCAAGGAGGGACGATGGACGGCAAGATCAAGCTCTACGTGCTCACGGGGTTCCTGGGGTCGGGCAAGACGACCTTCCTGCTCGACGCGCTCAAGCACCTCGAGGGGAGGCGCGTCGGCGTCATCCAGAACGAGTTCGGCAAGATCTCCGTCGACGGGGAGATCCTGAGCGCCGGCAACGTCGAGATGCGCGAGCTCAACAACGGCTCCATCTTCTGCACCTGCCTCAAGCTCAACTTCGTCCAGGCGCTGGCGGAGATGAGCGACCACGACCTCGACTGCCTCTTCGTCGAGAGCTCGGGGCTCGCCGACCCCTCCAACCTCGCCGAGGTGCTCGAGGCCGTGGACGTCCTGCGCCCCTCCGCGCCCTACGAGCTGGCCGGCACCATCTGCCTCGTCGACGCCGTCGCCTTCCTCGGCGACGCCGCCGAGCTCGAGACCGTCGTGCGCCAGGTGGTCCACTGCAACATCGCCCTGATCAACAAGTGCGACCTGGTCGACGCCGAGCGCATCGAGGAGGTCAAGCGCCAGGTGCGGGAGCTCAACCCCCACTGCCTCGTCGTCGAGACGTCCCAGGGCAGGCTCGACCCCGCCCTCCTCGACCAGGACCTCTCCACGTACGAGTGGGCGCCCTCGGAGGACACGACGAACTCGGCCGACACCAAGCCCAAGACCTTCTCCATCGAGTTCGACGACGTCCCCCGCGAGAGGATGAGCGCCTACCTCGCCTCGCTCGCCCCGAGCTGCTACCGCATCAAGGGCTTCGGCAAGCTGGACGGCAGCTGGCAGCAGATCGACGTCGCGGCGGGCAGGATCGACTACAAGCCTTGCCCGGACGAGGGCACGAGCCACCTCGTGTTCATATCGCGCGTGGGCATACGCCTGATCCGCCAGATCAAGGACGACTGGGACAGGATCGTGGGGCTGCCCGTCACCCTGCACAACTAGCGAGAAGGACGTCCGCGCCGGGCCACGACCGGCGGGCGAGACGCGTGCCGGCGGGCCCGGCGCGGCCCTTCGAAGGAGGAGAGCATGGACATCAAGGTGATAGGCGCCGGCTGCGACAAGTGCGACGCCATGTACGACGCCGTCGGGCGCACGGTCGCCGACCTCGGCCTCGACGCCACGGTCGAGAAGGTCGAGGACCTCGTGGAGATCGTGCGGCTCGGGGTGATGCAGTCCCCCGCGCTGATGGTCGACGGCAGGGTCGTCTCGGCCGGCAGGGTGCTCAAGCCCAAGGAGGCCAGGCGCCTCCTCGAGGGGTGCAGGTAGATGGCCGCACTGGAGGCCGCCGGCTCCTTCGTGCTGGACCAGCTCCTCAAGATGCTGTGGCTCTCGGACCTCACGGGCGCCCTCCTCGGGGCGCTCGGCGTCGACGTAGGGTCGCGCTGGGGCGCGACCGCGCACTTCTTCGTCTACGACACGCTGAAGATCACGATCCTGCTCTGCGCCCTCATCTTCCTCGTGAGCTGGGTCGAGAGCTACTTCCCGCCCGAGCGCAGCCGCAAGATCATGGGGAGGTTCAAGGGCCTCGGCGGCAACGTCGTCGGTGCGCTGCTGGGCACGGTGACCCCCTTCTGCAGCTGCTCGTCGATACCCATCTTCATCGGCTTCACGCGCGCCGGCCTGCCGCTCGGCGTGACCTTCTCGTTCCTGATCAGCTCGCCGATGGTGGACGTCGGGTCGCTCGTGCTCATCATGAGCATCTTCGGGCCCGGGGTCGCGCTCGCCTACACCGCCGTCGGCCTGCTCGTCGCCGTCGCGGGCGGCGGCATCATCGAGCGCCTCCACATGGAGGACCAGCTCGCGGACTTCGTGCGCGGGGAGGTGCCCGCCGACGTGGACGCCCCCGTGCTCACCCGGGCCGACCGCGCCCGCTACGCCGCGGGCGAGGTCGCCTCCACCCTCCGCAAGGTGGGGCCCTACGTCCTTCTCGGCGTGGGCGTCGGCGCGATCATCCACAACTGGATCCCCGAGGGGCTCGTGCTGGCGACCCTCGGCGGAGACAACCCGCTCGCCGTCCCCCTCGCCACGCTCGTCGGGGCGCCCGTCTACGCAGACGTCTTCGGCACGATCCCCATCGCCGAGGCCCTCTTCGGCAAGGGGGCGGGCCTCGGCACGGTGCTGGCGTTCATGATGAGCGTCACCACCCTTTCCATCCCCTCGCTCACGATGCTCTCCCGCGCCGTCAAGCCCCGCCTGCTCTGGACGTTCGTCGCCATCTGCCTCGTCGGCATGATGCTCAGCGGCTTCGCGTTCAACGCCCTTCAGCCGCTCGTGGCGTAGGATGGGCGGCACCGCCCGCGCCCGGCCCGTGGCGCCCCGGCCCGCCCGATTGGAGGAAGCATGAACCTAGCAGAGTCCTTCAAGGCGCTCGGAGACGAGAAGCGCCTCGCCCTGCTCCTCGCCATAGCGTCCCACGACGACGTCTGCGCCTGCCACCTCGCGGACAAGGTCGACGTGACGCAGTCCACCCTCTCGCACCACCTCTCGATCCTGGCGCGCGCCGGGCTCGTGAGGACGCGCAAGGAGGGCAAGTGGGTCCACTACACCGCCGACCGCGAGGCGCTGCGCCAGCTGGCGGACGCCCTCGTCGCCCTCGCCGAGAACGACGGCGCCGCGGCGGGCGCGGACTGCTGCTAGAGGCGGCGTGGGGCGCAGGGCGCAGCTCCGGGGCCGACGCCCTGCGCCCCACGCCGCGTACCGGCGCTAGTACGCGGCGGTGCAGGCGATCCCGAGGGCGCGCACCCGAGCGCAGATCGCGTCGATTGCCTCGCGCGGCGCCTTCTCGACGCCTGCCACAGGCACGTCGCGGGCGACGGTGTAGACCGTGACGGCCTCGGGCCCTATCCGCCGGAGCGCCTCGAGCCAGGGCGCGACGTAGCGCTCCTTCGTGTTGTCGAGGTCGAACCCGCCCACGCTCCCCGTGACGAAGATCGTCTGTACGATCACGTGCCCGTGGAAGGACGCCAGCGTCTCGACGACGCGCCCCACGTCGTAGGGCACCTGCGGCCGGTCCAGCAGGCGGACGTAGGCGGCGTCCACCGTGTCGAGCTTCAGGATGTTGTCGTCCACCCGCTCGAGCGCGGCGTGGACCCTCGGCCTGTCCGCCATCGTGGCGTTTGAGAGCACGGCGATCCTGGAGGAGGGCGCGAAGCGGTCCCTCAGGGCGCACGCGACGTCCACCACCTCGCAGAACTCGGGGTTCAGCGTCGGCTCGCCGTTGCACGCGAGGGTGATGACGTCGGGCAGGCGGCCCTCCCCCGCCATCTCGGAGAGCCGCGCCTCGAGGGCCGCGCCGATCTGGGCGCAGGTCGGCAGCGGGGTGGTCGTGCGCCGCTGCTCGTTGAGGCCGTTCTCGCAGTAGAGGCAGTCGAAGGTGCAGCGCTTCCCGTCCGAGGCGTTGAGGTTGACCCCCAGCGAGAGCCCCAGCCTCCTGCTCAGCACAGGCCCGAACACGCACCCCTCGTTCAGAAACGTCGGCATCGCCGCTCCTCCCCCCCATGGCCGGCGTGCGCGCAAGGGCGAGTCCCCTGCCGGCGGCGCCGGGTGCCGCACGTACGCGGCACCACGCCAGTCTAGACTTCCCCCGCGCGTCTGCAAGCGATGGAGACGCGACGTGTGAGGCTACGGCGCGACGCCGTCGGCTAGAGTTGACCTGGAGGCGCGGCCCCTTGCCGCGCGACACCACGGCTCAGGGCTTCTGTAGGGGGCGGGCGACAAGGACATGGGCTCACTAGCGCACAGGCGGCGCGTGCGCCGCCACGCCGCGAGGACGGCGCTCGCCCGGCTCCTCGTCTTCGTCGCGCTCCTCGCCCTCGTGGCGGCGGGCGCCGGCGGGTCGGGCGCGCGGGTCCGCCCCCTCGTCGCGAGCGCGCTCGAGCGCGCGCCCCGGGTCGCGGTCTGGGCCCTCGCCGCGCTCTTCGCAGCCTTCGTCGTCCGCTCGCTCGCCCGTGGCTGGCGCGACTGGCGCCTCGCCGCCCGGATCGACCGGCTCGCCTCGGGCTCGGAGTCCATGACCCCCGAGCAGTTCCTGGACCGGCACAACGACCTCATCCGCGCGGGCGACTTCCCGGGCATCTACGTCCTACACAACACGACGCGGGACCGCTACTACGTCGGGCAGGGCAGGCGGGTCCTCTCGCGGCTCCTGCAGCACTTCTCCGGGCGCGGCAACGGCGACGTCTACGCGGACTGGCGCTACGGGGACGAGTTCCGGATCCGGACGCTCAGGCTCGAGGGCAGCGGGTACCAAAGCCTCGACGACCTCGAGCGCGACGCCATCGAGCGCTACGACGCCTACGGGAGCGGCTACAACAGGAACCGCGGCATCGGCGCGTGAGCGGCACCGCGGCCTGCCGCAAGCCACGGCCGGGGCCGCACCCGCCTTCCCCGACCGCACGCACGCCCGCCCGCGCCACCGCCGTCCTTCTCCCCTCCCCCCGCCCTCCCGTCGGCTACCCTGGTGCCAGGGTGCGTACCCCGAGGCGACGATTGGACGGGCCATGGACGTGAGGGAGATCGAGTCGCTACTGGGCGACTACGTCGAGTCGGCGGAGGGAAACCGGGTGCAGGGGTCCTATGCGCTCGACCAGGCCCTGGTGGGCACCACGTACTTCAAGCGGCCGCTCGTGCGCTGCGCCGCCGCCGACGACCCCCTCTTCCGGCGCATCCGCGACGACGAGCGCGTGCTGGGCCCCAAGTTCAGGCTCCCCTCCGAGTGGTTGCCCGGAGCAAGGAGCGTCGTCTCCGTGTGCTTCCCCATGTCGGACGAGGTGTGCCGGAGCAACGTCGACGACCTCGAGAGGCCCTCCGACCTCTGGCTCCACGCCCGCATCGAGGGGCAGCAGTTCATAGCCGAGACGACCCGCCTGCTCGTGGGCTGGCTCGAGGAGCGGGGCTTTTCCGCCGTCGCGCCCTCGCAGAGCCCCGACTTCGAGGCCGTGCGCCAGGACCGGCGCGCCCCCGGGGCGCCGCTCTACGTGAGCCGCTGGTCCGAGCGACACGTCGCCTTCGTCGCGGGCATGGGCACCTTCGACCTCTCCGCCCACCTCATCACGCCCGCGGGCAAGGCGATGCGCCTCTCGAGCGTCGTGACGGACGCGCGCCTGGAGCCGACCGAGCGCCCCTACGGCGAGGACCCCTTCGCCTACTGCACCAGGTGCGGCGCCTGCGTCGCCCGCTGCCCCGTCGGAGCAATCTCGCTTCCGGGCGGCAAGGACGTCGCGCTGTGCTCGGAGGTGGTCGCCCGGAGCAAGGAGCGCTTCAGCCCCAGGCTCGGCTGCGGCAAGTGCCAGCTGGGCGTCCCCTGCCAGAGCCGCATCCCCGAGCCGCGCTTCTCGCACGTGAGGGCCTACCTCGCCTGAGCCGGCGCGGCGCCACGCCGCGCGCCGGGCCGTCCCCCGGTGGCGCAAGGCCTCGCGAGTGGACGGCCTAGGCGAATCCGAGGGCAAGGCCGACGAGGCGCACCAGGAAGGCCACGACCCACGCGGTCACGCACTGGAACACGACCGTCGCCATGGCCCACCTGCCCCCGAGCTCGCGCTTGATCGCCGCGATGGCCGCGATGCAGGGCGTGTAGAGCAGGCAGAAGACGAGCAGCGAGACCACGGAGAGCGGCGTCAGGGTGGCCACGAGCTCGGCCGTGGAGCCGAAGAGCACCGAGACCGTCGAGACCACGACCTCCTTCGCCATGAAGCCGCAGATGAGGGCCGTGGTGATGCGCCAGTCCGCGAAGCCGAGCGGCGCGAAGACGGGGCTCACGACGGTCGCGACGGAGGCGAGCATGGACTGGCTCGCGTCGTCCACCATCTCGAGGCCGGGGCTGAAGGTCTGAAGCAGCCAGATCACCACGGCCGCGAAGAACACGACGGTGAAGGCCCTGCTGAGGAAGTCCCTCGTCTTGTCCCAGATCAGGTGCACGACGCTCCTGGCGCTCGGCATGCGGTAGTTGGGCAGCTCCATCACGAAGGGCACGGCCTCCCCCTTGGCCACGGTCTTGTGGGTAACGAAGCCGGTGAGGACGCCCACGAGGATGCCGAGCAGGTAGAGGCAGACCATCACGAGTCCGGCGTGGTCCGGGAAGAACGCGGCCGAGAAGTACGCGTAGATGGTCAGCTTGGTCGAGCAGCTCATGAAGGGCGTCAGCATGATGGTGAGCTTGCGGTCGCGCTCCGAGGGCAGGGTGCGCGCCGACATGACGGCCGGCACCGTGCAGCCGAAGCCGACGAGCATGGGCACGATCGAGCGCCCCGAGAGGCCGATCTTGCGCAGGAGCTTGTCCATCACGAAGGCGACGCGCGCCATGTAGCCCGTGTCCTCGAGCAGCGACAGGAAGAAGAACATCGTCACGATGATCGGGCAGATGGGCAGCACGGTCCCGACCGCGTTGAAGACGCCGTCGATCACGAGCGAGTGGAGGACGGGGTTGGCGCCCGCCTGTGTCAGCGCGGAGTCGGCGGCGGCCGTGAGCGCGTCCACGCCCGCGGCCACCGCGTCCTCGAGGAACTTGCCGACGACGTTGAAGGTGAGGAGGAATACCGTGCCCATGATGAGGACGAAGAGCGGGATGGCGGTCCACTTGCCGGTGAGCAGCCGGTCGACCCTCTGGCTGCGCTCGCGCTCGCGGCTCTCGCGCGGCTTGGTGACGCAGCTCGCGACCACCCGCTCGATGAACGAGTAGCGCATGTCGGCGATCGCGGCGGCGCGGTCGAGCCCGCGTTCGGCCTCCATCTGGCGCACGATGTGGCCCACGGCCTCCAGCTCGTTGTCGTCGAGGGCGAGCCGCTCGATCACGTGCTCGTCGCCCTCGATGAGCTTGGTCGCCGCGAAGCGGATGGGGACGTGGGCGCGCTCGGCGTGGTCCTGGATCAGGTGCATGACGGCGTGGATGCAGCGGTGCACCGCGCCTCCGTGGTCGGCCTCGCTACAGAAGTCCTGGATGCCCGGGCGCTCCTGGTAGCGCGCGACGTGGAGGGCGTGGCGCACGAGCTCGTCGACGCCCTCCCCCTTGACCGCCGAGATGGGCACCACCGGGATGCCGAGCAGGTCCTCCATGCGGTTGACGTCGACCGAGCCCCCGTTGCCCTGCATCTCGTCCATCATGTTGAGCGCGAGGACCATGGGGACGTCGAGCTCCATCAGCTGCATCGTGAGGTAGAGGTTGCGCTCGATGTTGGTGGCGTCCACGATGTCGATGATTCCACGCGGGTTCTCGTCGAGGATGAACTCACGCGAGACGAGCTCCTCGGAGCTGTAGGGCGAGAGCGAGTAGATGCCGGGCAGGTCGCACACGTCGGTGTCGGGGTGTCCCCTGATGACGCCCTCCTTGCGGTCGACCGTCACGCCCGGGAAGTTGCCCACGTGCTGGTTGGATCCCGTGAGCTGGTTGAAGAGGGTGGTCTTGCCGCAGTTCTGGTTCCCGGCGAGCGCGAAGGTGAGGGTGGTGCCCTCCGGCACGGGATGGGAGTGATCGCTGGTGCGCTCGTCCACCTCACGGCGCTCGCTCTCCTCGCCCAGACCGGGGTGGCGCCCCGTGACGACCCGCGCGCCCGCATCGGTTGCGACAGGTGCGGCCTGGGTCTCGGAGACGCGCCCGGGGCGCGCGACCTTCTCGACCTCGATCTTGCGGGCGTCGGCCACGCGCAGCGAGAGCTGGTAGCCATGGAGCGAGAACTCCATGGGGTCGCCCATGGGCGCGTACTTCTCGAGCGCTATCGTGGCCCCGGGGATGACGCCCATGTCCAGGAAGTGCTGGCGCAGGGCCCCCTCGCCCCCGACGCGCACGATCCGCGCGCCCTCCCCTATCTCGAGCTGGCTCAGGTCCAAGGTGTCCGACATCTCGCTCCCCTCACGGCGCAGGACCCGCCCGCTCGGCGCCCCCCAGCGCCGAGGGACGGTCCGTCCTGCGCCCGCGTTCCTTCTGGTGCCCTCCAAGATACACGCAAAGCTACTTGAAAGTTAGCCAAGTGCAGAGGTTTCGAAAGCAGACCACCAGGGGCGACCGACGTCCATCGGGGATTGGCACGAGGGGAAACTGACGCCCTGTTGGCACACGCCCCATTGAGACCCCAACGTAACGCCATGGCTCCTCATGATGCCCAGGCTGCGCAAGGATGGGCCCGCCGGACGAGCGGTCGTCCGACGGGTCCCTGTCGTGCCCTTAGTACGCCGGCCTCCCGGCGTAGCCCCAGGCGCTACCCCTCGTGCTCCCAGACGGTCACGTAGCGGCCGTCCTCCTCCCTGGCGACGAGCTCGAGCTCGTCCAGGTGGACGCCTCCCGGGGGGAAGAGCTCGCTTGCGGGAGCCTCGTAGCGGACGCAGGTGCCGCAGCTGCTGCTCAGGGCACGCGGGACGGGCATGAGCCGCGCGTCCCAGCCAGCGGAGGCGCACTGCCGGCAGAAGCGCATGGCGCCGAAGTGCGACACGAAGGTGGCGGTCAGGGCGTCCATGCCTACTTCCTGATGGTCAGGCGCCAGCCGTCGTCGGTCTCGGCGACGTCGACGGAGTAGCCCTGGTTGGTCGCGAAGCGGGTGACGTTCTCCTTGGGCGCGAAGTCGGAGACGAGAACCTCGAGCTCCGTCGCGCCGTCGCGCAGGGCGTTACGGGTGAGCACCACGGGCTCGGGGCAGGACAGCCCGCGGGCGTCTACGGTCTTCATTCTTGCATCCTCCTCTATAGAAGCGTGCGGCCCTAGGGGCCCTTGCGTGCCGTCGGCACTACTTGGCCGCGGCCCTGCCGCCGAAGGTGTTGGCACAGGCGATCGCGAGCACCACGACGATGCCGATGACGACGGCGACCATGCCGTTGGCCGTCGGGCCCGTCCCGCTCGAGGCGAGGCCGAAGTTGTGGCAGAAGGCGGCGCCGGCGGCGAGGCCGAGGATGGTCACGGCGCTGTCGGAGTTGCCCTCGCCGGAAAGGACGGTCTGGCGCAGCGGGCAGCCGCCGAGCAGGACGCAGGCGAAGCCGAGCAGGAAGGTGCCGAGCGTGTTCCACAGGCCGTCGGTGTGCGCGATGGGCTGCTCCGCGAAGCCGAGCTTGAAGAAGGCGTGGCCGGTGGCCGCGGTCAGCACGAGGTTGGTGACCAGGGCCGCGGCGAAGACGGCGACGAAGCCGAGCAGGAGCTTGTTCTCGCGGAAGAGAACGAGGTCGCGGATGCCGCCGACCATGCACATACGGGTCCTCTGCGCGATCGCGCCGACGACGAGCCCGGCGCCGAGGCTCAGGACGAGGGCGGCGTGCATGGCGCCGGGGCCCTTGCCGGCCTCGGTGAAGTGAATGAAGTCGGGCGCGACGACGAGCAGGACGAGCAGGACGATGGCGACGACGGGCATGAAGGAGCCCTCGAGCGCGGAGAGCTTGTGGGTGCGGGAGAGGCTGTAGCCCCTGTTCAGGAAGAACACGCCCGCAAGGATGCCGAGGACGAAGCCCACCAGGCCGAAGACGGCGTTGAGGTCGCCGCCGGCGAGACGCAGCACCATGCGGAAGGGGCACCCGAGGAACATGAGGGCGCCGACCATGGCGAAGAAGCCGAGCACGAAGCGCGTGATGGGGGCGCTGCCGCCGCGGGGCGAGAACTCCTTGAAGGCGAGGGCCATGATCGTGCTGCCGAGGATCAGGCCTATGATCTCCGGGCGGATGTACTGGACGGCCGCCGCCGAGTCGAGGCCGAGGGCGCCCACCGTGTCGCGGATGAAGCAGGCTATGCAGAAGCCCATGTTGCCGGGGTTCCCCAGGAAGACCAGAAGTGACGCGATGACGCCTATGACGGCGCCCCCGCAGATGATCGCCACTCTCTCCTTGCCTTGGTTCATGGCACTCCCTTCCAGAGTAGATGTCACGAGCTTGAGGTTCTTATCCTCGAGGCTCCACTAACTCTCCGCATTATGCTCTGAGATTTCAGAATTATTAAATATTGGGAATGGTAATCGCGACTTTTGCCATCGGCATCGCCTGCGGCCCCGCTCGGGGATTGGCGGCGCGCCCGCGGGCCCGGGGCAGGGACAGTTGGTGCAGGGCGGGCCCGGGCGGGCCCTCCCAAGGGGCCCTCCGACGAAGGGAGCACGAGATGTCCCGCTACCTCGACAACTGCAGCACGTCCTTCCCGAAGCCCCCCTGCGTGGCCGAGGCGCTCTACGAGTACATGACCGAGGTGGGCTCCAACGTTGGGCGCGGGCGCTACCAGGACGCCTACAGCGTGGAGGAGAAGGTCATGAGGTGCCGCGAGCGCTTCGCCGACCTCTTCGGTGCACCGGACGCGAGCGGCGTCGCCTTCACGAAGAACGTAACCGAGGCCCTGAACGTCCTCCTCAAGGGCTACCTGCGTCCGGGCGACCACGTGATCGTGAGCTCCATGGAGCACAACGCCGTCATGCGCCCCCTCGTCCAGCTCGAGGAGAGGGGCGTCACCTTCACTCGCGCGCGCTGCACCGACGAGGGCGACCTCGTGCTCGAGTCGCTCGAGGACTGCCTCAGGCCCAGCACCCGGGCCGTGGTGATGACGCACGCGAGCAACGTGTGCGGCACCGTCCTGCCCATCCGCGAGGTGGGCGCCTTCTGCCGCGCGCACGGGCTCCCCCTCTTCCTGGACAGCGCCCAGAGCGCGGGCGTCCTCCCCATCGACATGGCGCGCGACAACGTGGCCGCCGTGTGTTTTACGGGCCACAAGGGTCTCATGGGGCCGCAGGGCACGGGCGGCCTCGTCACGGACCCCGAGCTCGCCCGCTCCCTGGAGCCGCTTGTGGCGGGCGGCACCGGGAGCCGCAGCGACAGCGAGCAAATGCCGGACTTCCTCCCCGACCACCTCGAGGCGGGCACCCTGAACCTTCCGGGCATCGTCGGCCTGGAGAGCGCCCTCGCCTGGATCGACGAGGTGGGCGTCGACGCCATCCACGCGCGCGAGTCCGCGCTCACCGCGAGCCTACTCGACGGGCTCTCCGAGCTCGAGGCGGTCGGGGTCCTGCGCGTCGTGGGGCACCGCGGGACCGAGGGGCGCCTCTCCGCCGTCTCCGTGCAGACGCCCGGGCGCGACGAGGCGGAGGTCGCCGACGGGCTCTCGCGCGAGTACGGCATCATGACCCGCGTCGGCCTGCACTGCGCGCCCTCGGCCCACAAGACGCTCGGCACCTTCCCCGAGGGCACGATCCGCCTGTCGCTCGGCTACTTCAACACCGCAAACGACGTCGACGCCGCCGTCACGGCCCTCGAGGAGCTCCTGGACTAGCGCGAAGGTCCTTCGGGCCGCCGCAGGCGCCATCGCGGCCCCGACAGGGATGCTCGGCACGAGAGGGGCGGGGCCCGGCGCGAGCGCGCCGGGCCCCGCCCCATCGAAGCGAGGAGAATCGTCGTTGCCGTGGGCCCCGGCTATCCGCCGAGGTAGGCCTTGCGGACGTCGTCGTCGTGCAGGAGGTCCTGGCCAGTGCCGGTCTTCACGATCCTGCCGGTCTCGAGCACGTAGCCGCGGTTGGCGATCGAAAGCGCCATCGACGCGTTCTGCTCGACCAGGAGGATCGTCGTGCCGTGCTCGTTGAGCTGCTTGATGATGTCGAAGATCTCCTCGACCAGGATGGGCGCGAGGCCCATGGAGGGCTCGTCGAGCATGAGCAGCTTGGGGCGGCTCATGAGGGCGCGACCCATCGCGAGCATCTGCTGCTCGCCGCCGGAGAGGGTGCCTGCGACCTGGCCGGCGCGCTCCCTCAGGCGGGGGAAGTGCTCGTAGACGACCTCGAGCTCCTCCTCGTTCTCCTGGGCCGTGTGCAGGTAGCCGCCCATGTCGAGGTTCTCGTCGACCGTCATCTGCGCGAAGACGCGCCTGCCCTCGGGGCAGAGGGCTATGCCCCTGTCCACGATCTGGTGGGCCTTGATGCCCACGATGGACTGGCCGTCGAACTCGATCTGACCGGACTCGGGCTTGATGAGGCCCGCGATCGTGTTCATGGTCGAGGACTTGCCGGCGCCGTTGGCGCCGATCATGGTCACGATCTCCCCCTCGTTGACCTCGAAGGAGATGCCCTTGACCGCCTTGATCGCCCCGTAGGAGACGTGCAGGTCGCTGACGCTGAGAAGAGCCATCACTTCACCCCCTGCTTGCCCAAGTAGGCCTCGATGACCCGCGGGTCGTTCTGGATGTCCTCGGGCGACCCCTTGGCGATGATCTTGCCGTAGTCGAGCACGCCGACCACCTCGCAGATGCCCATGACGAGGTTCATGTCGTGCTCTATGAGCAAAATGGCGATGTGGAGGTCGTCGCGGATCTTGCGGATGTTGTCCATGAGCTCTTCGGTCTCGTTGGGGTTCATGCCCGCGGCGGGCTCGTCGAGCAGGAGCACCTTGGGATGCGTGGCCAGCGCGCGCAGGATCTCGAGGCGCCTCTGCGCGCCGTACGGGAGGTTGCCCGCCCGTTCGTCCGAGAGCCCTTGCATGTCGAAGATGCCGAGAAGCTCCTGGGCCTTCTCGTGGAACTCGGCCTCCTGCCTCCAGTGGCCCGGGAGGCGGAAGATGTCGGTCACGAGGTGCGAGCTCATCGAGTTGGTGAAGCCGACGAGGACGTTCTCCTCCACCGTCATCTGCGAGAAGAGCCGGATGTTCTGGAAGGTGCGCGCGATGCCCATCTTGTTGACCTGCACCACGCTCTTGCCCGCCGTGTCGTAGCCGTCGATCAAGACGGTGCCGCGCGTGGGCTGGTAGACGTTGGTCAACAGGTTGAAGATGGTGGTCTTGCCCGCGCCGTTGGGGCCGATCAGGCCGGCGATCTCGGTGGGACCCATGGCGATGTTGAAGTCGTCCACGGCGGTGAGGCCGCCGAAGTCGATGCCGAGGTGCTGGGCCTGCAGGACCGGCATCTTGCCCATGTCGCGCTCGGTGACGAGGTTGGGCTCCTCGACCTGCACCAGGACGGGCCTGCGACGCTTCTCGGGCTCGGGGGCGACGTCCGCCCGCTTGCTGGTCTCGTTAGGCATTCTCCTGCACCTCCTTGGCAGCCCTCTTCTTCCAGGGGTAGTCGTGGTTCATGACGCGCTCGATGACGCGGGAGAGCGAGAAGTCGTAGGTGCCGAGCAGGCCCTGCGGACGGAAGATCATCACGAGGATCAAGACGATGGCGTAGACGACCATGCGGTAGTCGGAGAAGGCGCGCAGCGCCTCGGGCAGGATCGTGAGGACCGTCGCGGAGAGGACTGAGCCGAGCATCGAGCCCATGCCGCCGAGGACGACCATGACCAGGATCTCGATCGACTTCATGAAGCCGAACTTGGAGGGCGCCATGACGCCGATGCAGCCCGCGTACAGGCCGCCGGCGACGCCGGCCCAGAAGGCGGAGACCACGAAGGCCATCGTCTTGTAGTAGGTGGTGTTGACGCCGGAGGCCTCGGCCGCAATCTCGTTGTCGCGGATGGCGAGAATGGCGCGGCCGTGGCGCGACTTCATCATGGTGTGGATGAGGAAGAGCGCGATGGCAACCACGACGAACGTGTTGAGGAAGTTGGTGTAGCCGGGGATGCCCGTCAGGCCCTTGGCGCCGCCGGTGAGCTCGAAGCCGAGCACGCCGTCGATGTTGAGCATCACGACGCGGATGATCTCGGCGAAGCCGAGGGTGATGATGGCGAGGTAGTCGCCCTTGAGGCGCAGGGCGGGGATACCGATGATGAGGCCGGCCAAGGCCGAGCAGGCGCCGCCGAAGAGCAGGCCGAGCGCCACGAGCAGCACGACCTCGGGACCACCCGCGGAGATGGTGCGCGAGGTGAGGCCGAACACCGGGGCCATCTTCATGATGAAGAGGGCGCAGGAGTAGCCGCCGACGCTCATGAAACCGGCGTGCCCGAGGGGAAGCTGGCCGAGGTAGCCGGTGGCGATGTTGAGCGAGACCGCCATGATGATGTAGACGCCGACCTGCTCGAGGACGGTGGACTGGTAGCGGTTGATCGCCCCGCCGTCGATCATGAGCTCGCCGACCACGAGGAAGAGCAGGACCAGGCCGGCGTTGATCGCGTAGCGCACCGGCATGGAGAGCGTCTTGCGCTCGTGATCACCCTTGTCGCGCCTGGAGGCGGAGGTGGTGATGTAGGGCTTCTTCTCAGCGTTCATGTCTTCTTCCATGGTCAGCCTCCTAGACCTTCTCGTTCATCGTGCGGCCGAGGATGCCCGTGGGCCTGAAGATGAGGACGACGATGAGCAGGAGATAGACGACGGCGTCCTTCCACACGGGGAAGCCCAGGGCGGAGACGAGGACCTCGGCCATGCCGACGAGCAGGCCGCCGATGACGGCGCCGGGGATCGACCCGATGCCGCCGAGGACGGCCGCCACGAACGCCTTCGTACCGAGCATGATGCCCATCGTCGGCGTCGCCTGCGTGTAGGCCATCGAGTAGAGCACGGCGCCGATGCCGGCGAGCGCGGAGCCCACGGCGAAGGTGAAGGAGATGGTGTTGTTGACGTTGATGCCCATGAGGCGGGCGGCGCCCATGTCCTCGGAGACCGCGCGCATGGCCTTGCCGAGCTTGGTCTTCTGGACGAGCAGGTTGAGCACGATCGTCGAGACCGCCGTCACCGCGATGGTGAGGATGGCGGTGAAGTAGAGCGTGACGTCGCCGACCTGGATGGTCGTGATGTCCGTGAACGCGGGGACGACCTTGGCGTCGGCGCCGAAGACGAGCTGGGCGCCGTTCTCGAGGAAGTACGAGACGCCGATTGCGGTGATCAGGATCGAGAGCCTCGGGGCGTTGCGCAGGGGCGCGTAGGCCACCTTGTCGATCAGGACGCCGAGCAGGGTGCAGCCCGCCACAGCCAGGATCGCCGCCACTATGGGATGGAGCCCCAGCTGGGCCAGGGCGATCCAGGAGATGTAGGCGCCGACCATGATGATGTCGCCGTGGGCGAAGTTCAGGAGCAGGATGATGCCGTACACCATCGTGTACCCCAGGGCGATGAGCGCGTAGACGCTACCGAGCTGCAAGCCGTTCAGCAATTGCGCCAGCACAGTCACTGTGAACACTCCCTCCGATTTGGTACAGGGACCGACCGTTACGAGAAACGTGCCAGGCTTCGCACTGACTCCGAAGGTACCTGGCACGTGGAATTCTAAGAGAGGGGCGTCCGAGCCTCCCGGACGCCCCCGTACCTTCTTCGTGGAGAGTGGCCAGGGACTCGCCGTCCCGGCGCTAGGCCTCGATGGAGCCGAAGACCACCTCGTTGCCGTCCGCGTCGAAGGAGATGATCAGGGACGACTTCTCCGGGTCGCCCGTGCCGTTGAAGGAGATGTCGCCGGTGACGCCGGAGACCTTGTTGCCCGCGATGCCCGCGACGGCCTTGTCGACGAAGTCCTTGTCGTCGGGCTTGGCGCCGCCGTCGAGGGCGACCTTGATGCCCTCGGCCAGGACCATCGCCGCGTCGTAGCCGAGCGCGCAGAAGTTGGTCGGGGTCTCGTTGTACTTGGCCTCGTAGTCGGAGACGAACTTCTTGACCTTCTCGTCGTCGTTGTTGGCGATGAAGGAGCAGCAGTAGTAGCAGTTCTGCAGCTCGCTGGCGGTGGCGTAGCCGCCCGAGGCGATGTTGGACCAGCCGTCGACGCCGAAGACCGGGCCGGTGTAACCCTGCTGGCGAGCCTGGGAGATAATCTTGCCGTCGTCGGAGTAGTAGTTGGGCGAGAAGATCGCGTCGACCCCGGCGGAGATGATGGTGGTCAGCTGCGTCTTGAAGTCGACGTCGCCGGCGGAGTAGCCGAGCTGCAGGTTATCGGGGGTGGAGACGCCCTTGGCGGCGCACTCCTCGACGAAGGCCTTCTGGACGCCCGTGGAGTAGTCGTCGCCGGAGTTGTAGATGGAGCCGACGGTCTTCCAGCCCTGCTTCGCGGCGAAGTCCGCGATCAGCTTGCCCTGGAACGGGTCCGTGACGCAGGCGCGGAAGGTGTTGTCGCCGAAGGTGACGACGTCGGCCGCCGTGGCGGACGGGGTCACGCAGGGAATGCCGTCGTTGGCAGAGGCCTGGGCGACCGCGATGGTCGGCGTGGACGTGACGTCGCCGACGATGCCCACGACGCCCTCCTGGGACATCTTGTTGTAGGCGTTGACGGCCTCGGTGGCGTCGCCCTTCTCGTCCTGCTCGTTGAGCTCGACGGTGTAGTCGCCGATCTTCGGGTTCTGCTCGAAGTACAGGTCGGCGCCGTAGCGGCAGGCGAGGCCGTACTGGGCGACGTCGCCGGAGTAGGGGCCGAGGACGCCGATCTTGATGGTCTTGTCGCCGTTCGAGGAAGAGGACCCGCCGCAGCCGGCAAGAATGGAGGCACCACCCATTCCTGCAGCAGCGAGGCCTGAGAACTTGACGAAACTGCGCCTTGAGACGTTGCGAGCCATATGCACTTCCCCCTTCGTTGAAGTCCGTATTCGTATGCACTCCTGTGAAATGCAAGGCTTACTCTAGGCTCTCGCATTCGCGCGGCTGGCAAGCTTCCCTTCAAGTTATCTGGGACGTAACAAAGGGCCTCGCTACGGCTCGACTCACAAAAGCAGGCTTCCCGGTGGCCATCGTCGGAAAACTCTGCATATTGAGGTCCCCGTAACACATGAGAAATGTAATTGAACTAGGAGGAGCGCCCTCGGCGGCGCGCAGAGAGCCTCTCTGCGAGAATGCATACCCCAAGGCCCGTCAGCGCCCCCGCGAAGTCGATGGCGACGTCGCGCGGCGACGCGCTGCGCCCGGGCACGAAGAGCTGGATCGCCTCGTCGGCGGACGGTATGGCGAGCGCGGCCGCGAGCCAGGCCACGCGTCTGCCCGGCCCCTGCGCCTTTCGCAGCAGGAGGCCCAGGACGGCGTACTCGAGGAAGTGCGCCGACTTGCGTACGGCGAAGGTCACGACCGTACGGTCGCTCACGCCGAGGTGGGCGAAGAGGCCCTGCAGGAGGAGCGCCACGCGGTCGCTCTCGGCGGTGGAGGCGGGACCGGGCACGAGCGAGTGCCCCCAGATGAAGCAGGCCCAGGCGACGAGGAGGGCGGCCCAGACGGCACGGGAGCGCGCCCGAGCGTCGCGCGGCCTCGCTCCCCCGTCGCCCCGTAGGTGACGCGGGCCACTCGGCAGCCGGCCCAAGGCCTAGGCCATCCGCTTCTTGGGGTCGGTCTTGAGGTGCTTGGGCCTCTTGGCCTGGCGGCGCGCCTCGCCGAGGTCGCTCGTGCCGCCGTCGATGACGCGCAGGCCCGCGCGGCGGGTCCCGGCGCGGCGCTCCCGGGCGTTGCGCTCGATCTCCTCCTGTACGATGAGGTCGGCGTGGCGCACGGCGTCGAAGCCGTCGGACGCCCCCGGGAGGGGCGCGGCAGAGCCGGAGAGCACGTTGCCCGTGAGCATCTCCGCGGCGGCCTCTGGGACGACGAGCGCGTCGGCGTCGTCGGAGGTGCGCACGCTCATGTTGGGGAGGCTCTCGTCCATCGCGCTCAGCGCCTGCTCGAACAGGTCCCCCTCGGCGTCGGCCTTCGCCTGGCGCGGGGCGGGTGCCCCCACCTCCGGCACGCGGACGTCTGCGCGCCGGCGCTTCTCGGGGCGCGCCGGCGCCGGCACGCAGGCCGCCTGCCCCGTCGGGCTCGCCTTCCCGCGTGGCTGCGCCTCGCGCGCCTCGGGGGCGCCGAAGCCGGGCAGGCTCTGCGCCAGGGCCTGCGCGCGCTCGTGGCGGCGGGAGACGTCCTGGGTGGCAAGCCGGTCCGCAAGCGCGCGGTCGACCTCGAGCTCCGAGGTCTCGTCCACCGGGCGCATGCCGATGCGAGCGGAGTCCTCCGCCGACGTGGTCCCGAGGTGCGTGATGGTGCCGCTCAAGGTGTTCTCCCACCAGGCCGTCCCCACGTCGCCCACCGTGCCGTCGGCACGCTGGATGACGGGCAGGCCCTCCATGAAGAAGTTGTTGCCGATGCGCTCCGAGAGGAGCGAGCGCACGCCGCGCGCACGCCTCTGCGAGCGCTCCGCGTACGAGTTGGGGTTGGGCGCGCCCTGAGGCCGCGCGGCCTGGGCCGCCGGCGCACCGTCGACGCGCACCTGCTCCGGCGCGGCTGCTACGGCGTCTCGGGCGTCCTCTGCGGACGCAGCCCCCACGCCTGCGGACGCGCCGGCCGTCCGGGCGGCGGGGCGCGCGTCCCGCTCGAAGGTGGGGTCGTCGAGCCGCGGCAGCATGGCGTCAAGGCGCGCGGAGACGCCCGCCCGGCGCGGCGCCAGACCCGCGGCCCCCACGGGCTTCTCGCCCGCCAGGTCCGCGAGCGGCTCAAGGGCGGCTGGGGGCTCGGAGGCCACGGGCGCGGGGGTCCCGGCGGGGACCGGCGCCTCCTCCACCTGGGGCGACGGCGCCGGGCGGGCCGGCGCGGGCGAGGAGGCCACGGTGCCGTAGCCGAGCGACGCGAGGATGCTCCTCGCCTCGTCCGCCGAGATGCGGGCCTCCAGCGCGGCGGCGCGCACCTCCTCGAGCTCGGCCTCGGCGGACGCGCGCTCCTTGTGCACGACGTGGGCCGCGATCGCGCCCGTGACGGCGGCGCCTGCGAGGGTGCCCGCCGCCAGGTAGGCCCACGGGGACGCGAGCAGGTCGTCGATGGTGAGGGTCAGGGTCTGCGCCTGCGCGGTCTCGGGGAGGACGAGAAGGGCGCCCCCCACGAGTCCTGCGAAGATGGCAGGGCTTCTCCTAGCCTTGCTCATTGAGACACGCACCCCCCGCTCGAGACCGACGGTCCTGGAACTTCCGAAGCTTGTATGACAATACCACCCGCCCGCGGGGCGTCGCCGGACTTTGTTCCCATTTGGCCGCGAGGCGCCAGATTCGAGAAACACACCACAGAGCCAAGGGGCAGGGCGCGCCCCCGGGCCGCCGAGCCTGCCCGCCCGGGCGCCTGACCGTGCCGGCACCCGGGCGCGCCGGCCCTAGAGGTAGTCCACCTGCTGCGCCTTCTTGGCGGAGCGGATGAGGAACTCCTCGTTGTCCTTCGTCGCGCGCAGGCCCTTGACCAGGGCGGTCGCGGCGCGCTCGGTGTTGTTCATGTTCGCCAGCACCCTGCGAAGGCCCCAGATGAACGGCGTCAGCTGCGCGTCGAGGAGCAGCTCCTCGTTGCGGGTGCCCGACGCGACCGGGTCGATCGCGGGGAACACGCGCCTGTCGGCGAGGTCGCGGTCGAGCTTGAGCTCCATGTTGCCGGTGCCCTTGAACTCCTCGAAGATGACCTCGTCCATCTTGGAGCCGGTGTCCACGAGGGCGGAGGCCAGGATGGTGAGGGAGCCGCCGTTCTCGATGTTGCGGGCGGCGCCCAGGAACTTCTTCGGCGGGTAGAGCGCCGCGGAGTCGACGCCGCCGGACAGGATGCGGCCGCTGGCGGGGGCGGCGAGGTTGTAGGCGCGCGCCAGCCTCGTGATCGAGTCCAGCACGACCACCACGTCCTCCCCCATCTCGACGAGCCTCTTGGCGTGCTCGATGACCAGCTCGGAGACGGCCGTGTGGTTGGAGGCCGGCATGTCGAAGGTGGAGGCGACGACCTCGCCCCTGATCGAGCGCTCCATATCGGTCACCTCCTCGGGACGCTCGTCCACGAGCAGGCAGAAGAGGTGCACCTCGGGGTTGTTCGCGGCGATGGACTGACAGATGTTCTTGAGCACCGTCGTCTTGCCGGCCTTGGGCGGCGAGACGATCAGCCCGCGCTGCCCCTTGCCGATCGGGGCGACGAGGTCGATGGCGCGCCCGGTGATCGAGTCCTTGCCGTGCTCCATGACGAGTCGCTCGTTCGGGAAGATCGGGGTGAGGTCACGGAAGCGCGGGCGCGACCTGGCGAGCTCGGGGTCCTGGTCGTTGACCGCCTCGATGCGCCCGAGCGGCGGGAACTGCTTGTTGGACCTGCCGGGGCTCATGGTGCCCTTGACCTTGTCGCCCGTCCTGAGCCCGTACTGGCGGATGAGCTGCTGGTGGACGAAGGCGTCCTCGTCGCCCTGCATGTAGTTGCCGGTGCGCAGGAACCCGTAGCCCTCGCTCTGGATGTCGAGGATGCCTTCGACGGGGCGGAAGCCCTCCGCGATCGCGGCGGCCTCGTAGACGGCGTGGGTGAGCTCGGCCTTGCGCAGGCCGACGTACTCCACCTTGAGCTCGGCCGCCTTGCTCCTCAGCTCCGCGACCTTCATCTCCCCCAGGGCCTCCATGGTGAGGGTCGGCTCCGGGGCGCGCTCGGGCTGAGTGGGACGGCGGCTGTTGCGGCGGCGGCCGTTGCCGCCCTGCGTCTGCTGGGAGCCGCCCTGCGGCTGCTGGGCGTGCACGTTGCGGTTGCGGTTGCGGTCCCTCGTGTGGCGGCGGTGCCGGTTGTTGCGGCCCTGGTCGTCGTCGTGAGCGAAGGCCTGCTCGTCCCCGCGCGCCGCGTCGGCAGGCTCGGCGGACGCCTTGGCGCCCTCGTGCGCCGAACCCCTCGGCTCGGCGGTCTCGCCTCCCTTCGCCCTGCCGCCATCAGAGGAGGACACGCGCTCCGGGTCGGGCGCGGGTGCCGACGTTGCCTCCGCGCCTCCCTTGGCGGCGGGCGCCGCCTGCTCGCCCTCGTCCTTCTGCGCGGCCTTGCGCGGCCTGCCCCGACGGCGCGGCGCGGGGGCCTCGCCCTCCTCCCCCGCGGCGGCAGCGCCCTTGCGCGCGGCCCTGCGGCGCTGGGGGCGCGCCTCCGTCCCGCCGTCCTCGCCGGCCTTGGCGGCAGGTGCCGTGGCCTCGGCCGGACTGCCCGCGGCCCCGAGCGGCAGCGTCGGCTCCTCGCTCGCCTTGGCGCTGCGCCTGCGTCGCTTCGGCTTTGCCTCTCCGTCCGGCTTGGCGCCGGCGTCGGCCGCGGGGGCCGGCGCCGCGCCCGACTGGGGGTTCGGCTCGGAATGGGTGGTGTCTTCTGCCATGTACGTCTGCCTTTCTCGGCATGGTGCGCCGACGCACGCCACCCTCCCGGCGACGCAGCGGGCGCGTAACATCCATCAGACCTCCTGCCCCTCGGGACGAGGAAAGGTCTGTATCACGCGTTAGGAGCTGTATGGGAATCGCGAATGGGGCCAAGCGGAAACGACACGCCCGAGCCCCGTGGCAATGAACTCTTACGGTATGGTAGCACCACCGTCTGCCCCTTGGCGTGGCAAACATACATCACAGAATATGACCGGCCCCGAGGGGCCGGTCCGCTGGAACCCTACGCCTACTCCGCCACGTCGGGCTTCGGGTGACGCGACCGCCTGTGAACGACCAGCTGAGAGATCCTGTCCGCGACCGCGTTCGCGTGCTCGTAGCCCTCGTCCGTCAGGCGGACGCACAGCGAGCGCGCCGAATAGGGGTTGGACTTCTCGCGCGTCACCAGGCCCTCCTTCGCCAGCGCCGAGACGGACATGGAGACCGTCGGCTGGAGCAGCCCGAGCTTGTCCACGAGCCCCGTGACCGTGCTCGTACGGTCCTTGCTGCCGAGCAGGCCGAGCAGGACGAGGTCTCCCGCGGCGCAGTACAGCGAGCCCATCGCGTCGGCGTACTTGATGATGCGCTCGGGGTTGGTGCGCGCGAGCGACTGCCCCGACGCGATGCAGGCGCAGGTGCGCGCCGCGAGGTCGTGCACGTACTCGCTGCCCGCGGCAGAGATCGAGCACACGATGTTGCGGCGGTCGGTCGGGCCCTCGCCGCGCTCGATGAACCCGAGCTCGGCAAGGTGGTTGGTCCTGTGCGTCATCGTCGGGCGCAGGGCGCCCTGGTAGTCAGCGATGTCCGAGGTCTTTACCGGGACCTCCGACACCTCGAGGTGACATAGTATCGAGAACCCCTCGAACGTCAGGCGCCTCGACGGCTCCACGCTCTGCCGTACCAGGTTATATGCTCGTCGAATTGACATGAACTCTCGAAGTTCCACGAGCCCTCCCGTAGATGGAATGCTATCCACGACTCATTGGTGCGCTTCAACGTATGTTGTCGTCCAACATACTCCGGTGTCAGTGGATATATACTATAAGCTATCAGTGATTTACAAAGTGTACAATTTCGATTAACGGCGTCCTTCTGAGCGCTCTTCCGCAACGTTCGCGGGTCCTGGGCTCTTCCCATCCAATGTATTCCCAGCGTATTGGGTACATTACTTGTTCACAATATGCGCAGGGCCCCGGGATGAATTCGGGGCCCTGCGCATACCTTCATAAAAAGCACGCAATTCAAACTTCTATTTACGCTGCTCAGGAAATCTTAAGCTTACTGAATATATATATAATCAATGGTTACCTATTTGGCTGCATATCGGGGCGCCGCCCTGTCGGCGCGGCCCGCTACATCGCCGTCGGCGCGGACACGCCGATGAGCGACAGCGTGAGCGCCAGCACGGAGCGCACCGCGTCGCAGGCGGCGAGCCGGGCGCGGGAGAGCTCCGGCGAGAGGGGCCTCCCCTCGCTCGGAAGCACCTGGCAGCGCTGGTAGAAGCTGTGGAACTCCGCCGCGAGCTCCTCGGCGTAGTGCGTGAGCCTGAAGGGTGCGCGGTCGCGGGCGCAGGCGGCCACGAGCTCGGGGAACTCGGCGACCTTGCGCGAGAGCGCGAGCTCGGCGGGGTCGACGAGCAGCGAGAGGTCCACGTCCGCCCCCGTCGCTCTGCGGCCGACCTCAGCCATGCCCAGCTCGTCCGCCCTCGCCCTATCGAGGCCGGCGGCCCTCCTCAGGATCGAGCAGACCCTCGCGTGCGCGTACTGCACGTAGTAGACCGGGTTGTCGGCGCTCTGGCGCTTCACGGCCTCGATGTCGAAGTCGATCATCTGGTTGGAGCTCTTCGAGATGAGCGTGTAGCGGGTCGCGTCCACGCCGACCTCGTCCAGGAGCTCGTCGAAGGAGACCATGGTGCCCTTGCGCTTGCTCATGCGCACCGGCTTGCCGTTGCGCAGGAGGTTCACCAGCTGGCCGAGAAGGACCTCGAACCCGCCCTCGTAGCCGAGGGCGCGGCACGCCGAGTCGACGCGCTTCACATAGCCGTGGTGGTCGGCGCCCCAGATGTCGATCACGTGGTCGACGCGCTGGAACTTGTCGTAGTGGTAGGCGATGTCGGAGGCGAAGTAGGTGTACTCGCCGTTGGTCTTCACGAGCACGCGGTCCTTGTCGTCGCCGAAGTCGGTCGAGCGGAACCACAGGGCCCCGTCGTCGGTGCGGTAGAGGTAGCCCATGCGGTCGAGCTTCTCGAAGGCGCGGCCGACCGCATCCTTGCCGTCGGCGTCGCGCTCGTAGAGCGAGCGCTCGGAGAACCACACGTCGAAGTCGCAGCGGGCCTCGTGGCAGGTCTCCTTGATGGAGGCGAGCATCATCTGGTAGCCGCGCTCGCGGAACTCCAGCTCGCGCTCGCGCCCGTCCGCCGCGACCCAGCGGTCGCCGTCCGACTTGGCGAAGGCGAGGGCGAGGTCGATGATGTAGTCGCCGCCGTAGGAGTTCTCCCCGAGGCTTGCCATGAAGGCGTCCTGGTAGGGATGGGAGTCGGGGCGCTCGTCCGCCTCGTCGTCCACGTAGGCCCCACGGTCTGCGACGAGGGTGGCGTAGGCCTCGTCGAGGCTAGCCCCCCTCTCGGCCACCACCTGCCAGAGCTGCAGGTAGCGCTCGGCGACGGAGCTGCCGAAGACGTCCATCTGGCTGCCGTGGTCGTTGATGTAGTACTCGCGCTCGATCCGGTAGCCGGCGTGCTCCATCACCCGGCACAGGGAGTCGCCGAGGGCGGCCCAGCGGCCGTGGCCGATGTGCATGGGGCCGACGGGGTTGGCGGAGATGAACTCGACCTGGCACTTGAGGCCCGCGCCCTCGTTCGAGCGGCCGAAGTCCATGCCCTGCTCGCGCGCGAGGCGCAGCACCTCGTTGTTGCTCGCGGCGTTGAGGTAGAAGTTGACGAAGCCGGGACCTGCCACCTCGACCCTGCTCACCGCGTCGTCTGCGGCGAGGTGAGCCACGATCGCGGTCGCGATGTCGCGGGGGCTCCTGTGTGCGAGGCGGGCGGAGCGCATGGCGACCGTCGAGCTCCAGTCGCCGTTCGAGGTGTCCGCGGGACGCTCGAAGCCGAGGTCGGCCACCTCGAAGGGCGGCAGGTCGCCCGCCTCCTGCGCGGCCTTGAGGGCCTCTCGTACTAGCTTCTCGAGTTTCTCGGGCATGTCTCGGTGCTCCTTCTTCTCTTCTTCTGGGTGCTTCGTCGGGCCCTCGGAGGGGCCCCGGTCGGGCCTGGGCCCAGTGCTCCTAGAGCCTCGCCCTGCCGGACCCGGCGTGCTCGGCGCGCGCCAGCCTCTGCCTCAGGTCGGCGAGGCCGCGCTCCATCCCGACCGGGTAGGCCTGCGGGTTCAGGAAGCGCTTGTAGCTGGGGTCGAGGCGCATCAGCGACTCGCGGCAGCGCTCCTTGGCGACCTCGATCGAGTCTGGCTCCTTGGCGCGCGCGCCGTCGACGACGACGCACTCGAGCAGCTCGTGCGCCTCGAGGCCGCTCATGTCGTAGGTGGTGACCGGGTCCAGGATGTCCACGCTCAGGCTGTGGTCGCCCGTGTCGTAGGCGTCGTCCAAGATCATGTCTCCCGCGGGCGAGCCCGCGGGGTCGCAGAAGCGCAGGACGTGCTGGATGCCGGGGATGGTGCGCTTGTACATCTGCTCGGAGAGCTTGATGGTGGGGACCCACTCCCCCGAGCCCGCCGGCCTCATGGCCGAGAGCTTGTAGACCCCGCCGAGGGAGGGCTGGGGGTCGCAGGTCGCGAGCTTGGTGCCCACGCCGAACGAGTCGATCGGGGCGCCCTGCGCGAACAGCGACTGGATCGTGTACTCCTCGAGGTCGTTGGAGACAGAGATCTTGACGTAGGGCAGCCCCGCCTCGTCGAACGCCTTGCGGGTCTCCTTGGAGAGCCTGGCGAGGTCGCCGGAGTCGATGCGGATGGCGGCGAGGCGCTCGCCGGCGGCCTCCATCTCCTTGGCCACCGTGATGGCGTTCCTGATGCCCTGGTGCACGTCGTAGGTGTCGAGCAGCAGCACGCAGTTCTTGGGGCTCGACTTGGCGAAGGCGCGGAAGGCCTCGAGCTCGGAGGGGAAGGCCATGACCCAGCTGTGGGCGTGGGTGCCGAACACGGGGATGCCGTAGATCTTGCCCGCGAGCACGTTGGAGGTGCTGGAGGCGCCGGCGATGTAGGAGGCGCGGGCCACGGCGAGGCCGCCATCGGGGCCCTGGGCGCGCCTCAGGCCGAAGTCGGACACGGGGTGGCCCTGCGCGGCGTGCACGATGCGCGCGGTCTTCGTCGCCACGAGGGTCTGGAAGTTCACGAGGTTGAGAAGGGCCGTCTCGAGCAGCTGGCAGGCGATGATCGGGCCCTCCACGCGCACCATCGGCTCGCGCGGGAAGACGAGGTCGCCCTCGGGGACCGCGTGGATGGTGACGTCCATCCTGAAGGTGGAGAGGAAGTCGAGGAACTCGGGCTTGAACATGCGACCGCCGCCGGGCGCGTCGATGCCGGCGAGGTAGTCGATGTCCTCCCTCTCGAACACGAAGTTCTCGACGAGGTCGGCGATCTGGCCCATGCCGCAGGCCACCGCGTAGCCTCCGCCGAAGGGGTTCTCGCGGAAGAACACGTTGAAGCACGCACGGTCCTCCGCGAGGCCCGACTCCCAGAAGCCCTGGGCCATCGTCAGCTCGTAGAGGTCGGTGTTGAGTGAGACGTCGCTTGCCTTCGTCCGGTCAGTGAGAGACATCAGGGCTTCCTTCCGACTTCGCGCCTCGGCGCGGTGTGCGACAAACTCCCATAAGACTACCACTCAGCCGCAGCCGGGCCCGTACCCTGGCCGCGCCTCCTTGCTACTTGGGGCCGAAGACGGTCAGGAGCACGAAGACGAGGGCGACCAGGGCGATGCCCGCCAGGACGACCTTCTGCCCCAGGGGCATCCTGAGGTCGTCGTCGGGCTCCATGAGCCTGCGACCCCGCTCGCGGCGCTCGGCGTCGCGGGCCATGGCGGCCGCCTCCTCGCGCGATACCGGGCGCGGCGCCGGGCGCCGGGCCGCCGGCTCGGCCGCCCTCGGCTCCGCGTGCGGCTCCGTGCGGGCGCCGTCCCTCTCCGCACGGAGCCGCTCCAGCTCCTCGCGGTCCCTGCGGTCGCGCTCCTCCTGCTCGCGGCGCCTCTTCTCGGCGCGGAGCTCCTCGAGCTCGGCCCTCTCCTCGTCGCTCAGCGGCCTTGACTCCTCGGACATGCCCCCTCCTTCCCGGGCGAAAGCCCGGCGTCGAATCCTATCCGCGCGCGGGCGCGTCCGGCCCGCCGTCTGAGAGCTCGGGGCCGCGCACGCCCGTGGCGTCGAAGGCCGGCACGAAGCTCTCCGAGACCGTGCCGCCCTGCTGCCACCACAGGCGCTCGAAGCCGAGATCGTCGGCGTGGTCGAGCACCAGCTCGTACTCCTCGTCGGTCACCGCCCGCGAGAGGTCGCCGCCGGCGCGCCTGCAGCGGTCGTTGGGGGTGTACTGGTTCATGACGGAGAGGTCCACCTCGTTCCCGCACAGCTCCCACACCCGGTCGAGCACGGCGCAGGAGTCGTCCGCATGGCCGGGCAGCACGAGGTGGCGCACGATGATCCCGCGCCGCATGGCCCCCGAGCCGTCGAGCTCCTCGCCCCCTCCCTCCCTGAGGGAGGAGAGCATCTCGGCGAGCGCCGCGGTGGCGACCTCAGGGTAGTCGCGCGCCCGCGAGAGCTCGGCGGCGAGGTCGGCGGAGGCGTACTTGAAGTCCGTGAGCCAGACGTCGACGTAGGGCGCCATCGCGCGAACGACCTCGGGGCGCTCGTAGCCCGACGTGTTGCACACGATGGGCAGCGTGAGGCCGGCCTTCCGGGCGAGCCCGAGCGCCTCCACGACGTGCGGGGCGAAGTGCAGGGGCGTCACCAGGTTGACGTTCAGCGCGCCCTGCCCCTCGAGCTCGAGCATCATGCGGGCGAGCCGCGACGGGCTCACCTCGAGACCGAAGCCCTCCTGGGATATCTCGTGGTTCTGGCAGAAGACGCACCTCAGGGGGCAGCCCGAGAAGAAGATGGCGCCCGACCCCGCCTCCCCGGAGATGGGCGGCTCCTCCCAGAAGTGGAGGGCCGAGCGGGCGACGCGCAGACGTGCCGTGGCGCCGCACGCCCCCGCCTCCCCCGCGGCGCGCCCGGCGCCGCAGCGCCTCGGGCACAGCTCGCAGCGCTCGTAGGCGGCCTTGCTCAGATCCTGTGCGTCCATGGCCCCACCGTGGCTTCCTGCCGGCCCGCGGCTCGCCGCGGGCCCCTTACGAAAAAGGGCCCGGATGCCATCACCCGAGCCCCTCGAATTCATGGTGGAGATGAAGGGATTCGAACCCTCGGCCTCTGCCTTGCGAAGGCAGCGCTCTCCCAGCTGAGCTACATCCCCATGCTTTCGCGCAAGGAGTATTGTTGCAATTCTCGCCACGCCTGTCAACCACAACCGCAAAATGGTTTTCCGACGCCCACATCCGGCGCGACCGGCGGGGAAAGCCGCCCTCCTGCAGATGCGATAATGAACCCACCTATCCACAGGTGGGTGCCCTCGACGCCCGTTCCAGCTTCCTCAACAAGGAAGGATACCTGTACTGAGGACGAGATATGGGCTCCCAAGTAACGCTTGTCGGTTCACCCAGTTTGCCCCGCAGGAGGACGGCACCTCTAATATAGGTGCTCTCGCCCCCGATAACAGACTTGACTTCTCGGGGATGTTCGGAAGAATGAAATGAGTGCGGTTTTCGCCCCGAGCCGCTCCGTTCACGTCCCTTCACCGCGTTGGTCTCGCATACTCTTCTCTAGAGAGCTTGCCAGGGGTCCTGACGGTCAGGGAGGGTGAATAGATGCTGAGGTGGTGGCTCCCCTTCTTAGCGGTCTTCGCTGCCTCGTTCCTCGTGACGCTCGCCACGACGCCGCTCGCCCGGCGCATAGCCTGGAGGCTCCGCGCGGTGGACTACCCCGCCGCCCGTCGCGTCAACAAGCGCCCCGTCCCGCGCATGGGCGGCATCGCGATCGTCTGCGGCCTCGTCGCCGGGGAGCTCGTCCAGGCCCTCGGGGTGGCCTTCCTGGGATGGCCCCGCGTCTTCGTCCCCGTCGCCAGGCAGACGGTCAACTACTGGCTCCTCTTCCTCTCCTTCCTCGTGATCTTCCTGACGGGCCTCGTCGACGACAAGTTCACCCTCACGCCGAGGCAGAAGCTCTTGGGACAGGTCGTGGCCTCCGTCGTCGCGGTCGCGAGCGGCCTCGTGATCGACGAGATCGTGAACCCCCTGCAGAACTCCGTCATCCACCTGGGCCTCGCGGCCATGCCCATAACGGTGGTCTTCCTGGTCGCCTACACCAACATCTTCAACCTGATAGACGGCTTGGACGGCCTCGCCTCGGGCATCGCGTGCATCGCGGGCCTCACGATGTGGATCGTCTCCACCATCTCCGGCCGCCTGGACGCCGCCGTGCTCGCGATCATGATCTCCGGCACCACGCTGGCGTTTTTGCGCTACAACTTCCACCCCGCCTCGATCTTCCTCGGTGACTCCGGCGCCCTGCTCATCGGCTTCGCGCTCGGCACCGTCTCCCTGCTCTCCGTCTCGAGGGTCTCCGGCCTCACCGCGATCATCATCCCGCTCGTCGTCGCGGGCATCCCGATCATCGACACCTTCTCCGCTATCGTGCGCCGCGGGCGGGCGCACGTCTCGATCGGCCACGCGGACAAGGGCCACATACACCACCGCCTGATGAGCGTCGGCCTCGGGCAGCGCCAGACCGCCCTCGTCATCTACGCGTGGACCGCCGCCCTCTGCGTGGGCTCCGTTGTCATGACGCAGGTAGAGGTCTTCCCCCGCATCTGTATCTTCGTCGCCCTCGTCGTCGCCTCCGGCGCCTTCGCGAGTCGCCTCAGGCTCTTCCGGCCCGTCCTCCTGCACCACCGCGACCCCAAGACCGGCGAGGACGAGCTCGTGACCCCTCAGGACCCGGCCTTCGAGCAGGAGCGCGAGAAGTTCGACGAGCAGCACCACCAGCTCGGAGAGTAGCTCCGACTCCCGGGGTCCGGAGGGCGCCTTGCACCTGCGCCGTCCTTCTCCACACGGCACCTGTGCCAGAGCCTGCCACGCGTCGACGAAAAGAGGGGCACCCGCTCTCGCGGATGCCCCTCATCTCGAACCCTGCGCGCTCGCCGCCAGTCAGGTGCCAGCTGCGAACAGAAGGAGGCTCGCCGTGCCTACTGGGCGGCCTCGATGGCCTTCTTGGCGACCTCGGCGAGGGCGGCGAAGCCCTCGGCGTCCTCGTAGGCGACCTGGGCGAGGACCTTGCGGTCCAGCTCGACGCCGGCGAGCTTCAGGCCGTGCATGAACTGGCTGTAGGACAGGCCGTTGACGCGGGCCGCGGCGTTGATGCGCTGGATCCAGAGAGCGCGGATGTCGCGCTTCTTGTTGCGGCGGTCACGGTACTGGTACTGCATCGAGTGCTGGGACTGCTCCTTCATCCCGCGGAAGGTGCGGGAGCTGGTCCCGTAGTAGCCCTTGGTACGCTGGACGAGGGTCTGACGCTTCTTGCGACCGGCGACTGCGCGCTTAACACGTGCCATATCTGATCAACTCCTTGAGAATGCTTCTGAACTGACGCGTGTGCGCCTACTTGCCCATGCGCTGGCTGACGACCTTGACGTCGCCCTTGCCCAGTGCGGCCTCCTTGCGGAAGTTACGGATGCGCTTCTGGGACTTCTTCGTCAGGATGTGGCTCTTGAAGGCCTTGGCACGCATGATCTTGCCGGTGCCGGTGCGGCGGAAACGCTTGGCCGAACCCTTATGAGTCTTCATCTTGGGCATGACTAGTTCTCCTTCTCGTCATCGTGGGACGCGTCGTCATCCGGGAGCTTGTCGAAAGCACCCTTGATGGGGGCGACGAGCATGTGCATATTGCGGCCTTCCATCTTAGGCTGCTGCTCGACGGTGGCGTAGGGCTTGAGGTCCTCCGCCAGGCGCTCGAGCACGTTGAGGCCCTGCTCGGGGTGAGCCATCTCACGACCGCGGAACATGATCGTGATCTTGACGCGGGCACCCTTCTTGAGGAACCGCATGACGTGGTTCTTCTTGGTGTCGTAGTCGCCCACGTCGATCTTGGGCCTGAACTTCATCTCCTTGACCTCGACCTTGACCTGCTTCTTGCGCGCGGCCTTGGCCTTGCGGTCCTGCTCGTACTTGTACTTGCGGTAGTCCATGACCTTGCAGACGGGAGGCTCCGCGTTGGGGGCGATCTCGACCAGGTCCATGTGCTGCTCGCTGGCGATGCGCATCGCGTCACGGACGCCGAACAGGCCGAGCTGGGAGCCGTCGACGCCGATCAGACGACACGTACGAGCTGTGATCTCCCCGTTGACGCGGGGGCCGTCGTTCTTGGCTATTGTCTTGCACCTTCCCTTCGTCGCGGCTGCTTCGCCGCATAGAAAAAACCCGAGCCACAGCTGGGCCCGGGTAGACAGAAGCAGCCCCTGAGGGGCGCGCATACGTTGTCCGACCAGGCGGCAGCCGAAGCGCCACGTAGGTGGGGACCCAACCGCGGTCCCGCTTCGCAATCACACGTTTATAAATCATAGACTCTGCTTGCACGTCGTGCAAGCGAGAATGACGTGAGCCTCGACGGCCAAACCCGAATCCACAGCTCGGACACAGTAGGCCCGACCAGCCGATCCCGTGGGCCGAGCGGCCGAGACGAAAAGCGCCCCGCCTGCTCGAGGCGGGGCGCTGGGCACTCTGGTACCGGCGGTGGGGGTCGAACCCACACGTCCTTACGGACAGCAGATTTTGAGTCTGCCGCGTCTGCCATTCCGCCACGCCGGCGCTTGTCGCACCACTATAACAGATGGGAGCCCGCTCAGCGTCGGATGTGCGCGCGCAGCCACTCGGCGGCCTGGCCGACGCTAGCCCCTACGCTCCCTCAGGAAGGGGTTGGCGGAGAGCTCCCGCTCCATGGAGGTGAGGTCGCCGTGGCCGCAGCACAGCATGGTCTCGGGCGGGATGACCTCCTTGAGGTGCGCGAGCGTCCTCGTGAGGGCCGCCGCGTCGCCGCCCTTGAGGTCGGTGCGGCCGGCGCTGCCCGCGAAGATCGTGTCGCCCACGAAGGCGATGCCCTCCCCCAGGAGGACGATGCCGCCGGGCGTATGCCCCGGCGCCTCGATCACGCGGAAGCGCGCCCGTCCGACCTCGACGACGTCGCCCTCGGCGAGCAGCCGGTCGGGGGCGGGGGCGTCGGTGTCTGCGAACTGCGACTCCACGCTCGCGTGCTCTGCCAGCTCCGCGTCGGCCTCGCTCATGGCGAAGGGCGCGCCAGTCCTCTCCTTCAGCGCCGCCACGCCGCTCACGTGGTCCCCGTGGCCGTGCGTGGCCACGATGACGCTCACGTGCACGTCGTCGAGGCGCTCGGCTATATCCGCGCCAGCGTCCCCGGGGTCCACCACCATGCACTCCCCGTCCGAGACGTACGCGTAGCAGTTGGTGCTGATCGGACCCACCACGAACTGCCTAAGCTCGCCGGCCGCCCGTCCGCTCTCCTCCGCCATCTATATCCTCCTCTTCATCTCGTTGCCGCCCTCGCCGGGCAGGATCCTGCGCGCGTCGTAGACCGACGGCACGCGGCTCGCGTTCGCGAGCAGGGTGTCGAGCAGGCTCGCGTCCGAGATCGCGACGAGGAACCGCAGGCGCGCCACCCCCTGGGCGCTCGTCTGGGTCGCCGCGGAGAGGATGTTGGCGCCCGCGTCGTTGATCGCGATGGTCACGTCCTTCAGCAGGCCCATGCGGTCGCTCGCCTCGATGACGATCTCCACCTGGAACTCGGTCGCCCCGGAGGTGTCCCAGTCGACCTCGATCATGCGCTCGGGGTGCTCCATGAGCGACTTGACGTTGGGGCAGTCCGCGCGGTGCACGGAGACGCCCCTGCCGCGGGTGATGAAGCCGACGATGTCGTCGCCGGCGACGGGGTTGCAGCAATGTGCCAGGTGGACGAGCAGGTCCGGGTCGCCCTTCACGACGACGCCGCAGTTGCTCCTCCTGCCCTGGGCGCCCTTGCGGGAGGGTTGCACCTTGGGAGCCTTGAGCGGGGCGTCCGAGGCGATCGCCCACTCGCGGGCGGCCTCCCTCTGCGCGGCGTTCTCCGCCGCCGCCTGCTGGGCGGGCGAGCCCTCCTCGAGGACGGCCTCGACCTTGTTGGCGACCTGCTTGACCGAGAGCTTGCCGGTCCAGATTCCCTGGTAGAGGTCCTCCACCGTGTGCAGGTCCATCTGGTCGAGCACCTTGTGGATCGCCTTGGTCGTGCGCGGCGTGGAGATGCCGTAGGCGCGCTTGCGCAGCTCGGCCGCGAGCTGGGCGCGGCCGGCCTCGGCGTCCTCGGCCTTGTTCGCCGTGGTGAAGTACTTGCGGATCTTGGAGCGCGCCGAGGGCGTGTGCACGATGCCCATCCAGTCGTGCGACGGGCGTGCGTTCTTGTTGGTCAAGATCTCCACGCGGTCGCCCGTCTGCAGCGTGTAGGTGAGCGGCACGACGCTCCCGTTGACCTTGGCGCCGACGCAGTGGTTGCCCACCTCGGTGTGGACGGCGTAGGCGAAGTCGAGCGGCGTGGAGTCCTTATGCAGGCTCATGACGTCGCCCTTGGGGGTGAAGACGAAGATCGTCCCCTCGAACAGGTCGATGCGCAGGCTCTTCAGGAACTCGTGCGGGTCGTCGAGGTCCGCCTCGTTGACCCAGTCAAGGCTGCGGCGGATGTAGTTGATCTGGGTGTCGATGTCCTTGTCGTCCTCGGACATCTGGCCCTCGGAGTTGCCCGCCTTCTTGTAGAGCCAGTGGGCGGCGATGCCGTACTCGGCCTGCTCGTGCATCTCCTGCGTGCGGATCTGGATCTCGAGGGGACGGCCCTCGGGCCCGATCACCGTGGTGTGCAGCGAGCGGTAGTTGTTGGCCTTGGGCGTCGCGATGTAGTCCTTGAAGCGGCCGGGCAGGGGGTGCCACAGCGCGTGCACCGCGCCGAGGACCGAGTAGCACTGCCCCACCGTCTGGGTGATGACGCGCAGAGCGATGAGGTCGTAGATGTCGGAGAACTCCGCCTTCTTCCGGCGCATCTTCTCGTAGATGGACCACAGGTGCTTGGGGCGCCCGGTGATCTGGAAGTCCTTGAGGCCCACGCGAGCGAGCTCGTCGGAGAGGGTCTTGATGGCGTCTTGCGTGTTCTGCTCGCGCTGGGCCCTCGACTCCTGCACCATGCGGGCGATCCTCTGGTACTCCTCGGGCTCCAGGTAGAAGAAGGCCAGGTCCTCGAGCTCCCACTTGACCGAGCTCATGCCGAGCCTGTCCGCGAGCGGCGCGTAGACGTCCATGGTCTCGCGCGCCTTGAAGACGCGGCGGTCGGGCGGGAGGGCGGCGAGGGTGCGCATGTTGTGCAAGCGGTCTGCCAGCTTGATGATCACGACCCTGATGTCCTTGCTCATGGCAAGGAACATCTTGCGCAGGTTCAAGGCCTGCTTCTCATCCATCGAGGAGACCGAGATGGTCGTGAGCTTGGTCACGCCGTCGACGAGCTCGGCCACCGTCTGGCCGAAGCGCTCAGTGAGGTCCGCGAGCGAAGCGGAGGTGTCCTCCACCGTGTCGTGCAGCAGCGCCGCGCAGATGGTGTCCTCGTCCATGTGGAGGCCCTTGGCGAGGATGAGCGCGACCTCGACGGGGTGGTTGATGTAGGGCTCCCCGGAGCGGCGCCTCTGGTCCCTGTGGTACTCCGCGGCGAACCGGTAGGCCCCGTCGATCTTCTTGCAGGCCGCCTCGTCAAGGTAGGCCCTGCAGGAGGTCTGGAGGAGCCGGTAGTTGTCCGCTGCGGGAACGGCCTCCTCCACGGAGGGACCGCCCGCGACGGCGTCCGCGGCGGCTTCCTCGCCCGCGGCGGGCGACGGCAGCTCGGCTTCCTTGTCTGACATGACCCCCCTATCGGTCGACGACGTCGCCGAACGACGGCGTTATTGGTCTGTTGATTCTACACAGAATCTCCTGCGGGCGCGACGAGAGCGCCCAAGCCGCAAACTCCGAGAAATCATCCCGGGCGCGCTGGCCCTCGAGGTAGCGGATGGAGCTCTCGAGGTCGACCCGTTCCGGGCTCGGGCTCATCTGGATGTGGCGCGAGGAGCCGTAGCCACGGGTCGTGAGCAGCCCAAGCTCGCGGAAGATCGAGACGCCGCAGGAGACGGAGCGCTCGTCGAGCCTGGAGCAGGGGTCCACCTCGAGGGCGGACTGCGCGATGTCGGCGTTGTTGAGGGCGAAGGAGCCGTCTACCTCGCAGGCCTCGGGCGACCCCTTGGAGAGGCACTGGCGCGCCATCCTCGTGAGCGTGCGGTACAGCGTCACGAGGTCCTCGCGCGAGGGCGCCGAGGACGAGAGGATCCTCTCGTTTATGCGCGCGTCGCGGCTGCCGTACATGAGCCAGATGCGGGCCCGCTCTCCGTCGCGCCCGGCGCGGCCGCTCATCTGGTTGAACTCCGCCGACCCCATGGGCAGGTGGTAGAGGACGACGTTCCTGATGTCGGGCAGGTTGACGCCCTCGCCGAAGGCGCTGGTCGAGACGATGCAGCTCAGCGCTCCGGATCGAAAGGCCTCCTCGACGCGCGTGCGGTCCGGGCGCGTCAGGCCCGCGTTGTAGAAGGCGACGCGGGGCGCGAGGTCCGGCAGGGCGTGCCGCAGCATCCGCGCGAGGCTCACCGACTGCTCGCGCGAGTTCACGTAGATGATGGTCTTCTCGCCCGCCGCCACGACCGACACGAGGGCGGCCTCGCGGTCGCGCAGCTCGCGGTGGTCCTCGAGCTCGAGGTTCGCCCGGACGCTCTGGTCGACCACGACCGCGTCGTGGCGGATGCCGAACAGCTGGCAGACCCTGGTGGCGACCGGCGTGGAGGCGGTCGCCGTCACCGCGCACACGGTCGGCGAGCCGAGGCGGCGCAGCGCCTCGGGAAGCCCCGCGTAGGCGTCCCTCTCGCCCGTGCCCGCGTGGTGGGCCTCGTCGATCACGACGAAGCCGACCTCGCCGGCGGAGAGGCGGCGCGCATGAATCTCGAGGAACTCGGGGGTCGTGAGGACGACGTCGACCTCGCCGGCCGAAAGCGCGCCGAAGACCTCGTCGCGCTCGTCGGGCGAGGTCTCGCCCGTGAGCACGCGCACGCGCACGCCCAGCGGCCCCAGGCTCTCCCTGAGGTGGAAGGCCTGGTCGGAGACGAGGGCGCGCAGCGGGTACACGAAGACGCTCGCGCGATGGGCGAGAAGAGCCTCGCGCGCCGCGTGGACGTGGAAGACGAGGGACTTGCCCCGGCCCGTCGCCATCACGCAGAGGGTGGGCCTCCCCTGGGCGAGCAGGTCGAGGGCCGCCTTCTGGGCGGGCAGCAGCTCGTGGTCGCCGATCAGGTGGCGACGCAGCCTGTCGGTCAGCTCGGCGCCGCCGAGGGAGGAGAGCTCGGCGCGCGCGAGCTTCGCGGGGTCGTCCCCACGACCGGCGCCGCCGGCGCCCCCGATGCGCGCGACCTGCACGTTCACGCCGAAGGCACGCCCGTCGCCCCCTCCGGTGACCTCGCGGACCGAAGCCTCGTAGCGCACCCCGTCGTCGATCAGCGGGGCGATCGCAGCCGCGATCTGGCGGCGCAGGAAGCCGACCTTGCGGCCCGCGGGGTCCCTGAGGGCGACCGCGCACTTGTCGGCGGGGTTGTCCGCCTCGTGCACGACCGCGAGCACCTCGCCCGGCGCGAGCTCGGATATAACCTGCTGGCGGTCGCCGAAGCTCACGCCGACCGCTTTGGTGAGGAAGCTCGACGCCTCAGCGATCCCGGCGAACTCGTCGCGCGAGAGCACCTCGTCCGCGCGGGAGAAGAGCTCGTCGGCGAGGCTTTCCGGCTGCGCAGGCGGGCACGGGGAGCCCGAGGCGGCCCGTGCCGCGCCGGCGGCGGGCGCGCCCGCGGACGCGGCGGGCGCGGCGTCGCGGTAGATGATGTCCTTGACCATGAGCTTGGGCTTGCAGCGCCCCTGCCAGACCTCGTTCACCGCGTCGAAGACGAGGTCGACGGCGCCGTCGTACGCGCTCGCGTGCTCGATGTCCGGTGCGCGGAACATGATGGCCGGCACCGTCGTGAAGCCGTCGGTGGCCGAGAAGCACAGGTGGTTGTTGGAGTAGCCCACGCGGGAACGGTTCTTCATCAGCACGCCGCAGGCCCCGAGGAGGGGCTTCTTGTTGCCCTGGCCGAACGGCTGGAGCACCTCGAGCGAGGCGATGTTGTCGATCGTCATCTCCTGGAGGCTCACGAGGGTGGTGACCTCGCCCGTGTCCTGGAACTGCTCGGCCGGCAGCCGGTCCAGGACCTCCTCGAGCCGGTCGCGGAAGGCGTCGAGGTTGGCGGCCTCGAGCGTGACGCCGACGGCGCCCGCGTGCCCCCCGAAGCGCACGAGGAGGTCGGAGCACTGCTCGACCGCGTGGAAGAGGTCGACCGACCCCACGCTCCGCCCGGAGCCGCGCGCCACGCCGTCCGAGATGGTGAACAGGATCGCGGGCACGTGGTAGCGGTTCACGATCCGGCTCGCCACGATGCCCTTCACGCCCTCGTGCCAGCCCTCGCCGCCCACGACCGCCACGCGCCCGCCGTCATAGGTCGCGTCGAGCACGGCCATGGCCTGCTCGGCGAGGTCCGATTCGATCTCGCGGCGCTCGCCGTTGATGCGCTCGAGCTTGCCGGCAAGCACCGCCGCCTCGGCGGCGTCGTCTGAGATGAGCAGGTCGAAGGCCACGTCGGTGGTGCCCATGCGCCCCGCGGCGTTGAGGCGGGGTATCAGCGAGAAGGGCAGCGCGTCCGCGGTGACCGAGGCCAGGTCCACCCCTGCCGTCGCCGCGAGCGCGACGAGGCCGGGCCGACCCGTGCGGCGGAGCCGCTCGATGCCGTCCGCGACGAGCGCGCGGTTCTCGCCCCTGAGCAGCATCATGTCGGAGATGGTGCCCAGGGTCGCGAGGTCGGTGAGGCCGCGCCAGAAGTCGGGCTCGCCGTCCCTGCGCCCGACCTCCGAAACCATCTTGAGCGCGACGCCGGCGCCCGCAAGCTCCCGGGAGGGGCAGCCCCCGCCGATCTTGGGGTCCGCGACGGGGACGCCTGCGGGCACGAGGTCGCCCGGCTCGTGGTGGTCGGTCACCACCACGTCGACGCCCTGGTCGAGCAGCCACGCGACCTCCTTTGCGGCCGCGATGCCGTTGTCGACCGTCACCAGGAGGTCCGGGTGGCAGGCCTCGATGACGCGGTCGAGCGCCTCGCGCGAGAGGCCGTAGCCCTCGCCGAAGCGATGCGGGATGAAGGGCGACACCTTGGCGCCGAAGTGCCTGAGGCCCAGCGTCAGGATGCAGGTGGCCGACATGCCGTCCACGTCGAAGTCGCCGAAGACCGCGATCGTCTCGCCCCTCGCGATCGCGCCCATGACGCGGTCCGTGGCCTCCGCCATGCCGGGGATCGCCAGGGGGTCCACCCAGTCGCGCTCGAGCGAGGGCGCGAGGAAGCGGCGCGCCTCCTCCACGTCCGCAAGCCCCCGCGCCACCATGACGCGGGCGACCAGCGGCGAGACGCCGAGCTCGGAGACAAGGGCCTCCTCGGCCCCGGCGTCGGCGCCGAGGATCTTCCAGCGCGGGCTTGTGGCGAGGCCTGCCATGGGGCTACTCCGCGCCCTTGGCCGGCGCGGCCGCAGAGGCAGAGGCGCCGTACTTCGCCTCGAGCTTCGCCCACTTGGGCTCGTGGGTCTTCCAGACGGCCAGCAGCGGCGAGGCGACGGCGAAGCTCGAGTAGGTGCCGAGCAGCTCGCCGACGAGTAGCGCGAAGGCAAAGCCCTTGAGGGTCTCGCCGCCGATGACGAGCATGCAGATGACCGGGACGATGGTCGTTAGCGTCGTGTTTATCGAGCGGATGAAGACCTCGTTGATCGAGAAGTTGCAGATCTGGTAGTAGGTGCGGTGGACGCCGTCCTTGAGCTGCTTGGCGTTCTCGTTGGTGCGGTTGAACTCCACCACCGTGTCGTAGAGCGAGTAGCCCATGATCGTGAGGAGGGCGGCGACGACGTTGGGCGTGACGGGGATCTGGGTCCAGGCGTAGACGCCGACCGTGATCACGAGGTCGTGCACGAGGGCCACGACCGCCGCGATCGACATCTTGAACTCGTAGCGGATCGAGACGTACGCGATGATCGCGAGGATGGCCACGAAGAAGGCCGCGAGCGAGGAGCGCGTGATGTCGGCGCCCCAGTCGGGGCCGATCGTGGTGACCGTGTAGGAGTCCGAGGGGAGGCCGAGCTCCTCTGCCGTCTGCGCCGCGTGCTGGGTCGCCACGGTGGCGTCGGTCGTGTCGGAGCGGACGAGGAAGCCCTCGACGCCGTTCGCGAGGGTCGTCTGGACCGTCGGGTCCTGCTCGCCCGCGTCGGCGAGCGCCGAGCGGAGCTGCTCGATCGTGACGTCGCCCGTGCCGTTGAAGTCTATCTGGGTGCCGCCGCGGAACTCGATGCCGAGCACGAGCCCGCGCACCACGAGGCCCACCAGCGCGAGCGCGACGAGCGCGACGGAGACGGCCAGGAACTGCCTGCGGTGGGCGATGAACGCTATCTCGTGGGAGAAGTGGCTACGCATCGCGCGCACCCCCCTTCACGGCCGCCGAGCGCGCGGCCTCGGTCTTCTTCCTTCCCTCCGCGACGTCTGCGGTCACGCCCCAGAACCCGGGATGGCGCTCGATGGGACCCGCGGCGAGCAGCCTCAGCATGGGGACCTTGAAGCAGAACATCGTGATCACGTCGCACACGACGCCGAGGGCGAGCGTGAGCCCGAAGCCCTTGACCGAGCCGACCGCGACGAAGAAGAGGGCGAGCGCGGTCACGAGGGTGACGACGTCAGCGTCGAGCGAGGTGGCGACCCCGTGCTTGGAGCCGCTGACAGAGGCGTTCTTGATGCTGCGCCCCATGCGTATCTCCTCGCGGAAGCGCTCCAGCACGAGGATCGAGGAGTCGGCCGCAGAGCCGGTCGTCAGCACGATGCCGGCAAGGCCCGGCAGGGTGAGTGAGAACGCCCCGAAGGACGAGAGCAGGGCGAGCATCCCCAGGTAGATGATCCCGAAGACGGCGAGCGAGCCCATGGTGAGCAGCCCCAGGCCCCGATAGAAGAAGAACAGGTAGACGACCACGAGCGCCACGCCGACGCCGATGGCGACGATGCCCTGGTTGAGCGAGTCCTGGCCGAGGGTCGGCCCCACGACGCGGCTCTCGCTCATCGTGAGCGTGACGGGCAGCGAGCCGGAGTCGAGGACCGTCTTGAGGCTCGTCGCCTTGTCGAGGGTGAACTGCCCGGTGATGGACACCTTGCCGTCCGTGATCTCGCTCTGCACCGCCGGGGCGGACTCCACGACGCCGTCGAGCACGATCGCGATCCTACCGTTGGTGGGGGCGAGCTCCTTGGTCACCTCGGCGAACTCCTTCGTTCCCTCGTCGTCGAAGGTGATGTTGACCGCATAGTATCCGGTCGAGGCGTTGGAGGCCTGGCCCACCGAGGTCTGGGTGATGGAGGAACCGTCGAGGAAGGCGGTGTAGGTGCCCTCCTTGAGCTTGACGCCCTCGGTGCCCGTGTTGAGCTTGGCGAGCGCGTCCGCGTCGCCAATCTCGTCGAGGCGGACGAACTCGAGGTGGCCCGTCTGGCCGATGGCGGCGACGGTCGACTCCGCGTCGGTCGCTCCGGGGATCTGCACCAGGATCGAGCTGGACCCCTGCTGCTGGACGCTCGCCTCGTTCGCGCCGAGGGAGTTGACGCGCTGCTGCACGATCTGGGTGGCCGTCGCCATGTCCTCCGAGCTCGGAGTGCCCCCATCGGAGGTGGTCGCCGTCATGATGACGGAGACGCCGCCCCGGATGTCGAGGCCCTGCGTGATCTTCTCGCCCAGGGGCGTGAAGCCGAAGACGCAGACGCCGAGCGCCACGAGCAGGACCACGAGCGTGGTGAGGTAGCGCCTCCTGTCGCGCGACACCCTGCGCCTACCGCCGCGCGAGCCGCGGGGCGCCCTCCCCTGTGTCCCCTCGGAGGCCTTCCAGCGGTCCACGCCGCTCGGCTGGCCGGAGGGGTCGTTCTTTCTCGCCATAGAAACGTCCTCACGATCGGGGCGGACGCAGCCGCCCTACGGGTTCAGCCCAACCATTATATGTGGGCGCGCCCCACGCGTCCCGCGTGGAGGCTCCGCGCCGCCTCGAGCCCCTAGAACTCCCGGGACACCGGGAGGTCCATCCAGTCGCGCACGAAGGAGCCGTAGGTGCCGTCGAGAATGCTCTGGCGCGCCCGCCTCATGAGCTCGAGGAGGAAGTAGAGGTTGTGGAGCGAGACGAGCGTGGCGCCCAGGATCTCGTGCTGCCGGACGAGGTGGTGCAGGTAGGCGCGGGTGAAGCCTCCCGCGCAGGCCGGGCAGCCGCAGCCGGGTTCGAGCACCTCGTGGTCGTGCGTGAAGCGCGCGTTCTTGAGGTTGAGCTTCCCCTCGGTGGAGAAGGCCGTGCCCATGCGCGCCGTCCTCGTCGGCAGGACGCAGTCGAACATGTCTATGCCGCACGCGACGCCGCGCACGAGCGTCGTGGGGTTGCCCACCCCCATGAGGTAACGCGGCTTGCCCTTGGGCATGTGGTCTGAGACGAGCGGCGCCAGGGTCTCGAACATCGTCTCGTGGTCCTCGCCGACCGAGTAGCCCCCGATGCCGTAGCCGGGGAAGTCCCCGCACTCCTCGAGGTGCCGCAGGCTCCTCAGGCGCAGGTCCAGGTGCATGCCCCCCTGGACGATGCCGAAGAGCGCCTGGTCGGCCCTCGTGTGGCTCTGCCAGCAGCGCTCGGCCCACAGGCTCGAGAGCTCGACGGCGCGCTCGACGAAGGAGCGCGGCGAGGGGTAGCCCGGGCACTGGTCGAGCTGCATCACGATGTCGGCGCCCAGGCTCTCCGCGATCTGCATGTTGCGCTCGGGCGTCCAGGTGACGTAGGTGCCGTCGTAGTCGACGGTGCGGAAGGTCACGCCGTCGCGCGAGAGGCGCACGTTGTCCGCGTGGCTGAATACCTGGAAGCCGCCCGAGTCCGTGAGGATCGGCCCGTCCCAGCGCATGAACTCGTGCAAGCCGCCCATCTCGCGGACCAGGGCCTCGCCGGGCCGCTGGCTCAGGTGGTAGGTGTTGGCGAGGATGATCTTCGCCCCCAGCTCCTCGAGCTGACTCGGCAGGACGCCCTTCACGGTCGCCTTGGTCCCCACCGGCATGAAGATGGGCGTGGGGACGTCGCCGTGGGGCGTGTGCAGGACGCCCGCCCGCGCGTGCGTCTCCGGGTCCTCCGCGACGATGTCGTAGCCGAACCAGCGGCCCTGCCCCCCGTCCTCGCGGCCGGGCTGTCCGTCTGCCATGGGCCCTCCTCTCTCGCGCGGCCCGCGGGCGGCGGGCTGCGCCCCTAGAACAAAAAGCCCGGCGCGAGGCGCCGGGCGGATGGTGCGCGTATGGTCGTGCGAAGGCGCGTCTACTCGCCGAAGCCGCCGTCGATGAGGGCGATCAGGGCGTCGAGGGCCTGCTGCTCGTCGGGGCCGTCGCACGCGACCTCGACCTTGGTGCCAGAGCCCATGCCGGCGGCGAGGATCATCATGATGGACTTGGCGTTCACGGGGGCGGTGCCCTTGTCCACGTCCTTGATGGTGACGGAGGACTGGTACTTCTTGGCCTCGGTCACGAAGACGGAGGCGGGACGAGCGTGAAGACCAGTGGCGTTGACAATCGTCGTCTGCTTAGAAACCATGATGGTGCTCCTTCTTCTCCTTGCGCTCACATGGGTACGCCCCATGCACTACCGACTATCTTAAACGAAACGAAATGCATTTTACACACAATCCGGACGTCCAACTGCGACTTCTTGCACCCACCGCCGATTTCCTTATAAGAACACCAAGACTTGCGCGCAAATCGGTCGGGAGACGGCAGGATATTCCCCACGAACGGCCTCCCCAATTCGGTGAGCGAGGGCGGGGGCCCGCGGTCCAAGGCGCGCGACGCGCCCCAAACATGTTGATTCGCGGCGCCGCACCCCGCGTGGCAGGGCCTGCGGCGGCGTGGTGTATCTTCTAAGACTGGGCGGGGCCGCACGTGCGGCCCCGCGCGAACCCCGGCTATCGGCACCCTCGAAAGGACGGCAATGGCAAGGCACGCACGGAAGGCAGCACCCGACACCACGCCGAGTCGACAGGCCGCCCAGGCGGACGCCGGGACGGCCGGGACCGAGAGGGGCGGGGCCGAGAAGGACGCCGCGAGGCCCAGGCGCGACAAGGGCACGAAGGGCCGCTCCGCCCTGACCGGGGGCTTCTCCGCCCTGAGGAAGGTGCGCAAGGCCAACAAGGACCTCGGCGCCGCCCAGACCGAGCTGCGCCAGCTCCGCCAGATGCTCCAAGACGACCGCGACCTCCTCGCACATCGCGAGCAGGTCGAGCGCGACTACCCGCAGATCCTCTCGGCCCAGAACGCCGAGATCAAGACGGCCTCCGCCGCCTCCGCCCGCTCCGCCGAGAGGGCCGCCTCCCTCACGGAGGAGCGCGGCAGGCTGCTCGCCGACCTCGAGCGGATGAAGGCGGACCACGAGCGCGAACTACGCCCCTTCAGGAACCTCATGGACTCCTCGCGCAGCCGCGCGGACGACTCGGCCCGCAAGCTCGCCGACGCCAAGCGTGTGCTCAAGGGCGCCGAGTCCAGGGTCGCAGACGAGACCAAGAGGCGCGACCAGCGCCTCAAGACCGCCAACCGCGACGTGGACAGCGCCCAGGAGCGCCTCCGCAAGCTCGAGGCGGAGATCTCCGCCCTCGAGGGCGACGCACAGGCCGTACCCGGCGCCATCGAGAAGGTCAAGGCGGAGCGCGAGCTGGAGCTCTCCCACATCGAGACCGCCAAGGGCGACGTGGCGCGCATCAGCGCCGAGTGCGCCGAGGCCGTCGACGCCGCCCAGCGCGAGCTCGTCTCCCGCCAGGTGCTCACCGAGGAGGCCGAGCGCGAGGTCAGCTCCACCAAGCAGGAGGCGACCGCGCGCAAGGAGGAGTACGAGCGCCTCTTCAAGCAGGCGAGCGCCGAGGAGAAGCAGCTCGAGGACCAGGCCAAGGCGAGGGAGGACGCCGCCAAGGAGGCGACGAAGGCCAAGGAGGCGGCCGACAGGCGCGTCGAGGCCGCCCGGCAGATCCTCGGCGAGGCGAACGAGATCCACGGCAACCCCGCCACCACCCAGGGCCTGAGGGAGCGCATCGCGAACGAGAAGCGCGACGCGGACGCCAAGCAGGCCGAGGTCGACGCCCTCAAGCGCACGGCGGCCGAGCTCAAGCGCAGGACGCGTGCCTCGCGCGCCGTCTTCGTCCTCGCGTGCGTCGTCCTTCTCGCCGTGGCTATAGTCGCGCTCTGGTACTTCACCCAGAGGCGCTAGCGCCCCCGCCCCGCCCGCGCGGCGACGAGCGGGGACAAGGGCGGCGGCAGCGCCCCCTAGCGGATCAGCATCGCGTCGCCGAAGCTCAGGAAGCGGTAGCGCTCGTCGATCGCGGCCTGGTAGGCGGCCATGATCTGCTCGCGCGTGGCGAAGGCGGACACGAGCATCATGAGGGTCGAGCGCGGCACGTGGAAGTTGGTGATGAGGCCGTCCACCACGTGGTAGGTGGAGCCGGGCATGAGGTAGAGCTGCGTCTTGGCGTCCCTGCGCTCGACGAGGTCTCCCCTGCCGAGGGTCCTCGCGGAATCCGGCGCGTCCTCGAAGCGGCACGCGACCATGGGCGGCTCCGAGACGGGCGCCTCGGGGTCGAAGGCGCTCTCGAGCGAGCGCACCGACGTGGTGCCAACGGCGATCACGCGGTGGCCGGCCGCCTTGGTGGCGTGCACCGCGTCGACGACCTCCTGCGGGACGTGGTAGCGCTCGGTGTGCATGACATGCTGGGTCGGGTCGTCCTCCTCGACGAGCCGGAAGGTGTCGATGCCCACCTCGAGCTCGACGGTCTGCCAGCCCACGCCCCTCTCGCGCAAAGACCCGATCAGCTCGGGCGTGAAGTGCAGGCCCGCGGTCGGGGCCGCGGCCGAGTGCTCCTCGCGCATCGCGTAGACCGTCTGGTACTTCTCGGGGTCCCCCTCGTACTGGGTGATGTAGGGCGGCAGGGGCACGTGGCCCGCCTTGTGGATGGCCTCGTCGAGCGTGAGCCCCTCCGCGGGCTCGAAGCGCACGAGGCGGCCGCCGCGGTTGTCCTCGAGGTAGTCGACGACCTCGGCCGTGAGCACGACCGGCCAGCCCAGGGGCGCGTGGGCGCCGCCCTCGCGGTACTCGATGCGCGCGCCCTGCTTGAGGCGCTTGCCCGGCTTGACCAGGCACTCCCAGACGCCGCCCAGGGGGTCGAGGTCCTCGCGGCGCTTGAGCAGCAGCGTCTCCGCGACGCCGCCGCTGCCGGCCTTGTGCCCCATCAGGCGCGCGGGCATGACGCGCGTGCGGTTGGCGACGAGCAGGTCGCCGGGCTCGAGGTAGTCGCCCACGTCGCGGAAGCGCCTGTGCTCGAGCGAGCCGTCCTCGCGGTTCAGGACGAGGAGCCTGCAGGAGTCCCTCGGCTCCGCCGGGGCTTGGGCGATGAGCTCGTCGGGCAGTGGGTAGTCAAAGTCGTCGGTACGCATGCGGGTCCTCTCCTCGGGTCCTGGCGCCGGTCTCCCCGCGCCGACCGCCCATTCTAGCGCGTCGGGCGCGAGGGGGGTTGCGGCGGGCGAGCGCGCCCACGGCTCGCCCGCCGGGCCCGCCGCAGGGCCCGAGGGCCGCTACCCGACCCTGAGAAGGGGCTCGCCGACCTTGAGCAGGGGCATGCCGTCGATCTTGGTGCCGCTCTCGGCGACCAGGGCCACCGCGCGCTCGTCCGCGTTGGTCACGGAGACGATGACCGTGGGGTCGAAGCCCGCCTCCACGATCCTGTCGGCGTCGAAGGCGAGGAGGGGCTGACCGGCGAAGACGTTCTCCCCCGCCTCGACGAAGCGCTCGAAGCCCTTGCCGTCCATCTTCACCGTGTCGATGCCGACGTGGACGAGCACGTCCGCGCCGTCCGCCGTCCTGATGCCGATGGCGTGGTTGGTGACCATGGTGACCTCGACGCGGCCGTCCGCAGGGGCGAAGACCACGTCGCCCATCGGCAGGATCGCCGCGCCCGCGCCGAAGATCCCCTGGGAGATGGTCTTGTCGTTGACCTTGTCGAGGGGTACAAGCAGGCCCGAGACCGGCACGTAGATGGCGTCCGGCTCGGTCCTGAAGCGCGCCGCCTTGGGGACGCTGGGGGTGGGGGCGCCCGCACCCATGATCTTGCTGAGGAAGCCCATGCTCTGCCCTTCTCTTCGTCGTGGCGCCGTCGCCACTTTGTTATGACAATTATCGCCCACCCGTCGGCGTGCGAGAAGGACGTGCACGGGAACGGCACGCGCGCACCCGCGAGCGCGGCGCGACGGCGGGCCTCAGCGCGAGCGCGCCCCCTCTGCCGCCCCCGCCCCGGCCGCGGCGCGCTCGGCGCGGGCGGCCGCCTTGGCCGCCTTGCGCTCGTCGCGCGCCCGGTGGCGCTCGTCGGCGGCCTCGGCCGCGCTGAAGCGGCAGCCGCAGTAGTTCTGCCGGTACATCCCCAGCCCGCGCGACTCCGTCACGGACTCCGGGTAGTGCGGGCGGAAGTCGCGCCAGACCGGGGTCAGCCCGTTGGCGCGCGCCGTCGCCTCGAGCACCTCGCGGCACTCGTCGAAAAGCTGGTACGGCGAGACCGCCAGCGTGGTGCTCACGTACTCGAAGCCCTCGCGACGCGCCACGCGGCAGGCCTCCTGGAGGCGCACCGCGTAGCAGGCGCGGCAGCGGCGCGCCCGATCGGCGCCAGCGGGGGCCACGACGCGCTCCCACGCCTCCCGGTCGTCCGCGCCGACGACGAGCTCCACGTGCGCGACGTCGGCCGCCCACGCGCGCAGCACCTCGAGGCGCAGGTCGTGCTCGGCCACGGGCTGGATGTTGGGGTTCGTCCAGCAGATGGTCGGCTCGAAGCCCTCCTCGCGCAGGTACTTGACCGGCTCGAGCGAGCACGGGGCGCAGCAGGCGTGCAGGAGCAGCCTTCGCCTTCCTCGCATGTGACCCCCATCCCGCCCGCTACGCGAGCAGCCGTATCCCGAATTCGCAGTCCTCGACCCTCGTCGCCCCGCGCGTCCTCGCGATGGCCCAGGCCATCGCGAGGTCCCCGGTGCAGCCCGCGAGGTGGAGCACGAAGAGCCACCAGCCGAGCAGCGGCAGGGACAAGGTAGCACACACGACGAGGAAGGCGCAGCTCAGCAGCACCATAGGGGCGAGAAGGACGGCCGTGAAGCGCGCGCGTGGCAAGACGGTCCCCAAGGCCGAGGTGGTGAGCATGCCGGGCTCGCGGCCGAAGCGCACGCGCGTCCCCGGCCCTCCCGCGAGCCTGAAGGCCGCCGCGTGGACGAGCTCGTGGACGGGCAGGGCGGCGAGCGAGACGAGGGTGAGGGCGAGGAGCCAGGCGGGGCCGACGCCCTCGTGGGAGGGTCCGGGCGCGAGTGCCCAGGCCAGGGAGACCGCGCAGCCGACGGCCCCGACGGCGAGCGAGCCCAGGGTCATCTGGCGGCGGAGGCCCTCGTCCTCGAGGACGTTCACCTCGCGCACGACGCGCCCGGACGACGCGTCCTTCTCGCCCTCGTGCGCGCTCGCCGCGCCCCGATCGGCGCCGCGCCCCTGGTCCCGCACCATGCGCGCCCCCTCCCCCGGCGAGGCGCTTTGCCCAGCCGGCCACGCCCGCGCCGTTGTGGGATAATTCATAGCACTTATGAGTCGGCTGGGCGCACGGGCGCCCTGCACGAGTGACAAGGAAGCACGAATGTCTCCAGAAGCCTCCGCGGGCACGCGCCCCGCGTTCCCGCACCGCGCCGTCATCACCGGCGGCATGCCCTATGGCAACAAGAACCTGCACTTCGGCCACATCGGCGGCGTCTTCGTGCCGGCCGACTTCTTCGCGCGCTTCCTGCGCGACCGCATCGGCCGCGAGAACGTGCTGTTCGTCTCCGGCACGGACTGCTACGGCTCGCCCATCATGGAGGGCTACCGCAAGAAGGTCGCCGAGGAGGGCTACGAAGGGACCATCACCGACTACGTGAGCGCCAACCACGAGGCGCAGAAGGCCGCCCTCGACGCCTACGGCGTGAGCCTCGACCTGTTCGCCGGCTCCGGGCTCGAGCCCGCCCGCGAGTTCCACGCGCGCCTCTCCGCCGAGGTCATCGAGCGCCTGCATGAGCGCGGCTACCTCCACAAGATGAGCACCCGCCAGTTCTTCGACGTGAAGGCCGGCCAGTTCCTGAACGGCCGCCAGGTCCAGGGCCGCTGCCCGGTGCGCGGGTGCAAGTCCGAGAAGGCCTACGCAGACGAGTGCGACCTCGGCCACCAGTTCGACCCCGAGGAGCTCATCAACCCCGTCTCGCAGCTGACCGGCACCACCCCCGAGCTGCGCCCGGTCGACAACTGGTACTTCGACCTGCCCGAGTTCAGGGGCACGCTCGACGAGCTCATGGAGCGGTGGGACAAGGACCCGCAGGTGCGCGCCATCGTCACCAAGACGGTGCGCGAGACCCTCGTCGCGCCCGTGATCTACGTCCAGAACAAGTTCCGCGAGAGCTTCGACGCCTGCGAGGGGAGGCTGCCGGCCCACACCGTCCACGAGGCGGAGTCCAACCAGTCGTCCTTCTCCGTCGAGTTCTCCGACTGGCGCGAGCGCGACGCCGCGCGCGAGGTCCTCGAGGGGGCGGGGGTGCGCTTCCGCACCGGAAAGACCCTGCTGCCCTTCCGCATCACCGGCAACATCGAGTGGGGCGTGCCCGCCCCCGACCTCGAGGACACCCACGGCCTCACGGTCTGGTGCTGGCCCGAGTCGCTCTGGGCGCCGATCAGCTTCGTGCAGACCGCGCTCGCCCTCGCGCCCGAGGGCCGCTACTCCTCCACCGACTGGCGCGACTGGTGGTGCGCCGACGACGCCAAGGTCTACCAGTTCATCGGCCAGGACAACATCTACTTCTACTGCGTGGCCCAGCCCGCGATGTGGGAGGCGCTCGACTGGGGCCTGTTCCAGGACACCCCCATCGCCAACTACCACATCCTCTTCATGAACAAGAAGGCCTCCTCCTCAGGCGCCATCAAGCCGCCGATGGCCGCGGAGCTCCTCGAGCACTACACCGCCGAGCAGCTGCGCTGCCACTGGCTCTCGCTCGGCCTCGACCAGAAGGCCGTCTCCTTCGCGCCGAAGCCCTACGACACCTCCGTCAGCCACAAGGACAAGGCGACCGGCGAGGAGGTCCTCGTGCGGGACGACCCCAGGGTGGTGGACCCCGCCCTCAAGGAGTCGGCCTTCCTGACCAACATCTTCAACCGCATCGCCCGCAGCTGCCTGTACGGCGCGCAGCGCGCCTGCGGCGGCCACCTCATGGAGGAGCGCGCGACGGAGGAGGTGGCGCGGTCCTGCACCGAGGCGACCCTCGCCTTCGAGCGCGCGGCCTACCTCTTCGACGCGCACGGCGCGCTGGCCGTGGCCGAGGCGTTCGGGCGCGAGGCCAACAAGCGCTGGGGCGACGAGTCCAAGGCCGCCAAGGACGACGAGGCCGCCTACCGCCAGGCCCTCGCCAACGCCTTCGCCTGCCTGCGCACCCTGACGCTGCTCATGCACCCCGCCGCGCCCGCCGGCTGCGAGCGGATCTGCGACTACCTTGGCTTCCCCCACGATCTGTTCTTCTCCTGGGAGAACGCCTTCAAGGAGCCCTGGGAGCTCTGCGAGGCGCTCGGCGAGGGGCCTTGCGACCACGCCCTCGTCGAGCTCCCCCCGCGCTTCGACTTCTTCGAGAAGCACCCGTCGCAGGTGAGGTAGGCATGGCGGAGAAGGACAGGGGGCCCGAGCGACCGGCGAGGCGCCGGCGCCCGCCCGCTCCCCCGGCGCCCCACTTCCCGCGCCCCTACGCGCGCCCGGCCACGCCGCCCGACAGGGCCTGCGCCCACGTCACGCCCGACGGCGCCCGCATCGCCGCCTTCGTCTACGGGGAGGACCTCGCTGGCACCCCCGTGCTCATGCTCCACGGCAACGGTGAGGAGCATGCGATCTTCGGTCCCGTCGTCGACGCCTGCGTGCGGGCGGGCCACCCCGTGGTCGCCCTCGACTCGCGCGCCCAGGGCCGCTCGACGAGGGGGTCCGCGCCGCTCACCTACGAGCTCCTCGCCGCAGACGCCGCGGGCGCCCTCGAGGGGCTCGGCCTCTCCCCCGCGCACGTCCTGGGCTTCTCCGACGGCGCCATCGAGGGGCTGCTCCTCGCCCGCGACAGGCCCGAGCTCGTGAGGAGCCTCGTCGCAGTCGGGGCCAACCTCACGCCCGAGGGCGTGCGCGACGAGGACGGCTGGCTCGAGTCCGCGCGCGCGTCGCTCGAGGCGTGGGCGGCCTGGTGGCGCGAGGGCGAGGGGGCCGCGCTCGTCCGCTCCGGCGCCGTCGACCCCGCGCTGCTCTCCCCCACCCCCGACGAGGCAGCCCGCGAGGCCGAGCTGCTGCGGCTCATGGAGGTCGAGCCGCACATCGGCGCCGCCTCCCTCGCCGCCGTCCGCTGCCCGACCACCGTCGTCGCCGGCGAGTTCGACGTGATCGAGCCCTCGGAGACGCGCGCGATCTTCTCCGCCGTGCCCGATGCGCGGCTGGTCGTCCTCGAGGGGCTGGGGCACTCCGTCCCCAAGCAGGACCCGCGCGCCCTCGCGCGCATCCTGCTCGAGACCATCGCGTTCGCGGAGCGCCGCTAGGGAGGGCAGGCCGCCGGACGCGGCCCTGACCGGCGGCGCCTGGCCGCACCGACGGCCGCGCGCTGCGGCCGGCACCGTCCGCACCGCCACGAAATGTGTAGTTGTCAAGGTACCGAAGGTTTAATCCCTCGGTACCTTGACTCTTTTTCTCTAGGTACCTAGCATTCCCTACGCAACCTGGAACGACACGGACGAAGGGAGGGGCGATGGCGGAAAGGGACGCAGGCGGCGACGAGCCGTGCGGCGAGGCCCGGGACGACTGGATGGTCGACCACAGGATCGTCCGAGACATCGCCTGCCTCGGGAGCTTCCTCCACGCCCACGGGGGCGGGAGGGGCGGCATGAGCCACGTGCTCATCCGCCTGCTCGAGGAGGACGGCAGGCAGGACCTGCGGGGGCTGCAGGACGAGATGGGCATCAGCTCGGCCGCGCTCTCGGAGGTCGTGGGGAAGCTCGAGTCGAAGGGCTTCGTGACCAAGAGCGTCTGCGCGGACGACGCGCGGAAGCGCTCCATCGCGCTCACGCCGGAGGGCCACGCGGAGGCGCAGCGCCTTCGTGCACAGCAGAACGAGTTCAGGGAGGACTTCCTGGGCGCGCTGGACGCGAGCGAGCGCGAGCGGCTCGCGGACCTGCTCGACGCCCTCCTCACGCACTGGCGCGAGAAGAAAGAGAAGAGGGGGAATGCCAATGGCTAGGCAGAGGTTCACGGCGGAGCAGCAGGCCGCCATCAAGCGGGAGCAGGAGGTCGAGAGCCACCAGCGCACGGGCGCCGCGGCCGACCTCACCCTGGGGAAGATCCTCTCGACGCTCGGCGCCTCCATCCGAGAGTATCGTACGACGTCGCTGGTCACGCCCGTGCTGGTCGTGGGCGAGGTCGTGATCGAGTGCATCATCCCGTTCATCACCGCGAGCCTCATCGACTCCATGCAGGCCGGGGCGGGCCTCGACGCGATCGGCAGGACCTCCGTCGTCCTTGTCGGCCTCGCGATCCTCTCGCTCGCATGCGGCGCCGCGGCAGGCGTCACCTGCTCCATAGCGGCGACCGGCTTCACCAAGAACCTGCGCCACGACATGTTCGCGAGCATCCAGCGCTTCTCGTTCTCCAACATCGACCGCTTCTCGACGAGCTCGCTCGTGACGCGCCTCACGACCGACGCCAACAACGTGCAGCTCGCCTATATGAACATCATCAGAACCGCGATCAGGAGCCCCATGATGCTCGTCTTCGCGATCGTGATGGCCTACGTCACCGGCGGCCCCATGGCGACGGTCTACGTCGCCGTCTCCATCGTCCTCGGGTTCCTGCTCTTCCTCATCGCCGCCAAGGTGATGCCGATGTTCAAGCGGGTCTTCCGCAAGTACGATCGCCTGAACGACTCGGTCGAGGAGAACGTCTCCGGCATCCGCGTCGTGAAGGGCTTCGTGCGCGAGGAGCACGAGAAGGAGAAGTTCAACGCGGCCTCGGGCGCGCTCTACCACGACTTCGTCCACATCGAGCGCATCCTGGCCAACAACATGCCGCTGATGAACCTGGCCGTCGACGTCGTCTACACCTTCGTGATCTACTTCGGCTCCAAGGCGATCGTCGAGTCCGCCGGAGCCGCAATGCAGGTGGGGCAGCTCTCCGCCCTCATCACCTACAGCTTCTCCATGCTCATCTCGCTCATGATGTTCTCCATGATCTTCGTGATGGTCACCATGAGCGAGGAGAGCGCGCGGCGCATCTGCGAGGTGCTCCTCGAGCAGCCCGACCTTGCGAGCCCCGAGGACGCGCTCACCGAGGTCCCCGACGGCTCGATCGACTTCGACCACGTGAGCTTCGAGTACTCCGCCGACGCGGATCGCATGGCCCTGACCGACATCGACCTGCACGTCAGGAGCGGTGAGGTCATAGGCGTGATCGGCGGCACCGGCTCGTCGAAGTCCACCCTCGTGCAGCTCATCTGCCGCCTCTACGACGCGACCGAGGGCACGGTCAGGGTGGGCGGTCACGACGTGCGCGAGTACGACCTCGACACCCTGCGCGACAAGGTGGCCGTGGTGCTCCAGCGAAACGTGCTCTTCACCGGCACGATCAAGGAGAACCTGCGCTGGGGCGACCCCGACGCCACCGACGAGGAGCTCGTCGAGGCGTGCAAGCTCGCCCAGGCCGACGAGTTCATCCAGCTCATGCCAGACAAGTACGACACCCACATCACCCAGGGCGGCACCAACGTCTCCGGCGGCCAGAAGCAGCGCCTCTGCATCGCCAGGGCCCTGCTCAAGAAGCCGAAGGTGCTGATCTTGGACGACTCCACGAGCGCGGTCGACACCAAGACCGACAAGCTCATCCGCAAGGGCTTCAGGGACTACATCCCCGAGACCACCAAGGTGATCATCGCCCAGCGCACCAGCTCGGTCGAGGACGCGGACCGCATCGTCGTGATGGACGACGGCCGGATCTCGGCCATCGGCACCCACGAGGAGCTGCTGCGCACGAGCGACATCTACCGCGAGACCTACACGTCGCAGAACAAGCAGTCCCACGACCTCAAGATGGGACAGGTCGCAACCGAGGAGGTGCATGACCATGAGTAGGCACGCAATCGACGCCAAGGAGGCCGAGAAGGACGGGCGCGCGAAGGGCGGCCCCACCCCGGAGGAGGGCGCCGCCCAGGGCGGCCGCGGGAAGGCGGCTGCGCACCCGATGGCCACGCTCGCGAGGACGATCCGGCTCGTCTTCTCGTTCTACCCCGTGATGCTCACCATCATGATCGTGACGATCGTGGTGGCGGCGCTCCTCACGTCCCTGCCCGCCGTCTACATGCAGCGGGCGATCGACGTGATCGGCCGCTACTGGCAGGCCGGCGACTGGGCGGGCGCGCGCGCCGAGATCGTCCCCATCGTGGTCGAGCTCATCGGCGTCTACGCCGTGGCGCTCGCCTGCAACGTCATCCAGTCGCAGCTCGGCGCCGTCATCACCCAGGGCACCCTCATGCACGTCCGCGACGACATGTTCGACCACATGGAGGACCTGCCGATCCGCTACTTCGACCAGAACGCCCACGGCGACATCATGAGCCACTACACCAACGACGTGGACACCCTGCGCCAGCTCGTCGGCCAGGCGCTGCCCAACCTGCTCACGATGTTCCTGCAGATGGCCTTCACCCTCGTGGTCATGCTCTGGTACTCCCTCGACCTCACCGTGGTCGTGCTCGCCGTCGTCTTCCTCATGGGCTGGCTCGTCAAGGTCATCGGCGGCCGCTCCGCGCGCTTCTTCCTGCGCCAGCAGGTAACCCTCGCCAAGGAGGAGGGCTTCGCCGAGGAGGCCATGAACGGCGAGAGGGTCATCAAGGTCTTCACGCACGAGGCTGCCGAGCAGGAGCAGTTCGACCGCGTCAACGAGGAGCTCTTCGAGGCCTCCAAGAACGCCAACATCTACGGCAACACGCTCGGCCCCATCCTCTTCAACCTCGGCAACCTCGCCTACGTGCTGGCGGCGCTCGCCGGCGGCGTCATGATGGCGACTTCCTTCCCCAACCTCGCCCTGTCCGGCATGGTCATGGGCGTCGACATCATCGTCCCCTACCTCAACCTCACCAAGCGCTTCGCCGGCTCGATCGGCCAGACCTCCCAGCAGATCAACTTCGTGGTCATGGGCCTGGCCGGGGCGGAGCGCATCTTCGACCTGCTCGCAGAGGAGCCCGAGGCCGACGAGGGCTACGTCACGCTCACCAACATGGCCTCCGAGGGCGGCGCCCTCGTGGAGACCCACGTGCACACCGACCTCTGGGCCTGGAAGCACCCCCACGCGGACGGCTCCGAGGTGACCTACACGCCGCTCGAGGGCGACGTCCGCCTCGAGCACGTGAGCTTCGGCTACACGCCCGACCACGAGGTCCTGCACGACGTCAGCCTCTACGCCAAGCCCGGGCAGAAGGTCGCCTTCGTCGGCGCCACGGGGGCCGGCAAGACGACGATCACCAACCTGATCAACCGCTTCTACGACATCTCGAAGGGCAAGATCCGCTACGACGGCATCAACATCGAGAAAATCAGGAAGGCCGACCTGCGCAGCTCCCTCGGCATCGTCCTGCAGGACGTGAACCTGTTCACCGGCACCGTGATGGACAACATCCGCTACGGCCGCCTCGACGCGACGGACGAGGAGTGCGTCCAGGCGGCGAGGCTCGCCGGCGCCGACTCCTTCATCGAGCGCCTCCCCAAGGGCTACGACACCTGGCTTACCGACAACGCCGAGCAGCTCTCCCAGGGCCAGCGCCAGCTCCTCTCGATCGCGCGCGCGGCCGTCGCCGACCCGCCCGTCATGATCCTGGACGAGGCGACGAGCTCCATCGACACGCGCACCGAGCAGATCGTGCAGCGCGGCATGGACGCCCTGATGAAGGGCCGCACGACCTTCGTCATCGCGCACCGCCTCTCCACGGTCCGCAACGCCAACGTGATCATCGTCCTCGACCACGGCCGCATCATCGAGCGGGGCACGCACGACGAGCTCATCGCCCAGCGCGGCACCTACTACCAGCTCTACACCGGGGCCTTCGAGCTCGAGTAGGGCTCGCGCCCTCCCCTGCCCCGTCCAGGCGGGTCTCACCCCCAGACGTACGACAAGGACCACCACTTCCGGCGGGGCCGGGGCAGGTTGCCCCGGCCCCGCCCGCGTACCGGCCAGGGCGACCCCTCCGGGCTCGCCTTGGCCTAGCCACGATGCCCGCGCGCGGGCGGCTCGCCACCGCGTGCACAAGATGTCCATGACCATGGGATACCATGGCCCACACGCTACGCAGGGCCCCTCGGGGCCCGCACGGACGGGAGGGGGCCTCATGCCACGCACGCTCGACTGGAGGGAACTCGGACTCACGAGGCGCTCGCTGCTCGCCACCACCGCGCTCCTGGCCTCGGCGGGGTTCGTGTCCGCCTGCTCGGGCGCCCCGGCCCAGCAAGGCGACGCCGCGGACATGGACGGGGACTCCACGCCCCCATCGGACGCTACCCCCTCCTCGGCCCCTGCGTCCTCGGACGGCACGCACGGCACCCGTGACGACGCCGTCCTAACGGCGCCCCTCGACAACTGCTACGACGCGGGTCTCCACCACGCCGAGATCTCGGTCGCCGGCCTGGGCACCATCGCCCTCGAGCTCGACGCCGACAGCGCGCCCATCACGGTGAGCAACTTCGCCGACCTCGCGGACTCAGGCTTCTACGACGGCCTCACCTTCCACCGCATCATCAAGGGCTTCATGGTCCAGGGAGGCGACCCCGCCGCCGACGGCACCGGCGGCTCGCCGCAGCGGATCAAGGGCGAGTTCGCCGAGAACGGCGTGCCCAACGCCATCCTGCACAAGCGGGGTACGATCTCGATGGCGAGGAACTCCAAGGCGGACTCGGCGAGCTCCCAGTTCTTCATCGTCCACCAGGACGCCCCGAGCCTGAACGGGAAGTACGCCGCCTTCGGCCACGTGAGCGACGACGCCGGGCTCGCGGTGGTCGACGCCCTGGCGGAGGTCGGCGTCCAGGACTCAAACGGCACCGTCGCCAGGCAGGACCAGCCGCGCATCGAGTACGTCCGCATGGTCGACTGAGGGGCGCCCGCCGCGAGCCTCCCGCCCGCTCGGGGGCGCCGCGTGCGGCGGCACGCTCGCCGACGGTCACTCGGTGCGCACCCCACAAACGAGACGAAAGGCCAGCCCAGATGCAGCCCAAACCCCTCGAGACAGCCTCGCTCGCCCTGATTCCCGAAGACCTCGGCTCCGGCGCGGTCGGCTTCGACATCGTCCGCGGCACGCTCGCGACCCACGGCGCGACGATGGGAAGGATATGGCTCTCGGGCCTCTCCCCCGACGGCACCCCCACCCCCGGCCCCGCTACCCTCGACTACGAGACGAGCCCGGAGCTCGAGGGGTCCGGGCTCATGCCCGAGGCGATCCGCGAGGTGGAGCGCCTCGCCTTCGAGTCGATCGGCCTGACCGAGCTCCTCATCTCGCCGCGCCGCCTCGGTCACGAGACGCTCACGCGCGCGCAGTGGGAGGTCGCCGAGGCCGCCGACCCCGACCGCTCCTCCTACATCGCCAGCCAGCAGGCAGAGGCCCTTCGCATCATCGAGCACCAGCCGCGCGTCGCCTACGTCCGCTCCGGCGGCCAGACCGGCGCCGACCGGGCCGCCCTCGACGCCGCCCGCTCGCACGGCGTCCCCATCTGCGGCTGGTGCCCCCCGGGCGGCCTCGCCGAGGACCGCCCCACGGCTCCCGGCCTCCTCGAGGACTACCCCGAGCTCAGGGAGGGCGCGTCGCAGGGCTACGTGGAGCGGACCGCCTGGAACGTGCGCGACTCCCACGCCACTCTCGTCGTCGCTCCCGCCGGCCTGCAGCCCAGGAGCGGGACGGAGATGACCGTGCGCTTCGCGGCGAGCCTCCGCCGGCCGTGTCTCGTCATCTCCGGCCCCAAGGAGCTCGGCCGCGCCGCCGCGTGGCTCGCGGGCCTTCCCGGCGCCATCACGCTCAACGTCGCGGGACCCCGCGAGAGCAAGACGCCCGGCACCTACCGGGCGACCTTCTCGGTCGTCTCCGCCCTCCTCGACGAGGGCTAGGGCACCCCTGGGCTTGGGGCACAGGACCCGTGGCCTCGCTCAGCCCCGGGTCCCCACGCGCCCGTGGCCTACGCCCAGGCGAAGCGCGCGCCCTCGGGGTCGATCGCCAGCACCTCGGCGACCTCGCCGCCGAGCGCCTCGTCCATGGCACGGCAGAACTCCTGTGCCTCGTCGGCGCGGACGAACGCCTGGATCGTGCCGCCGAAGCCACCGCCGTGGATGCGCGCGGCGCCGCGCCCGCCGAGGAGCTCCTCGGCGACCGCGAGCGCGACCATCGCGGGCTGCTCCGCCGAGCCTCCGATCGACACGTTCTGCAGGTACATGGCGCTCGACGCGCCAGACAGGGTGGTCGCCTCGAGGAAGGCCGCAAGGTCGTGCGCCTCGAGGGCGCGGAAGCGGGCCTCCACGAGCCGCTCCTCCCTGAAGTAGTGCAGGGCGCGCAGGGCCGCCCGGTCGCCCAGGGAGGCGCGGACCTCCCCCAGGTGATGGAGGAGCTCGGACTCGGAGACCTCGGAGAGGACCTCCCTCCCGAACGCCCGCGCCACGGCCTGCATCTCCTGCGGCACGGCCGCGTAGTCGGCGGTGTTGGCCGAGTGGTCGGCCCCCACGGAGACGAGGCAGAGCGCGAAGCCGTCGTCGGCGAAGTCGTAGTCGATCCGGGTCACGTCCGGCCGCCCCGCGCGGGAGAAGTCCATGCGCGCGATGCCGCCGAGCGCGACCGCCATCTGGTCCATGAGGCCGCAGGGCTTGCCGAAGTAGTCGCGCTCGGCCGCCTGGGCGACCAGTGCGAGCGAGGCGGCGTCCAGCCTCCCCTCGGCCCAGAGGCCGTTCATCGCCTGGGCGAGCGCGAGCTCGAAGGCAGCCGAGCTCGAGAGCCCGGAGCCCACGGCGACGCCACTCGTGAGGTAGGCGTCGAAGCCCGAGGGGCGCCCCTCCCGCGCCATCCCGGCGGCGATGCCGCGCACGAGCGCCGCCGACGTCTCCCGCTCGCCGGCGCGCGGCGCGAGGTCTTGGAGGTCGAGCTCTACGAGGTCGTACCCCTCGCTCTTCACGCGCACCCGGCCGTCCGTGCGCGGCGCGACGACGCCCTGGACATAGCGCCTGACCGCGCCGGCGACGACGGTGCCGCCCTCGTGGTCGGTGTGGTTGCCCGCGATCTCCGTCCTGCCCGGCGCCGTCACGAGCAGCAGCCTGTCCGCCGCGTCCCCGAACTGCCTACGGAACTGCTCGAGCGGCCAGACGCCGACCTCGCTCGCGACCTCGCCCATGCTGCGCCCCCCATCCGCCCGGGCGCGGGGCCCGGGACCTCGTCCCTGCGACGCCCGGCCGGGCGCTTCGGCCCGCCGGGACGCACCCACTCTAGACCACGGGGGCGCACGCGGTCACGCGGAGCCGCGCGCGCTCGCTAGGCGTCCGGCTTCGCCCCGCCTGCGGGCGGCGCCTGCCTGGCCGCGAGGACCTGCTCGAACACGCTGGCCGCCGACTCGAAGCCGCTCGGCAGCACCACCGTGCTCGCGCCCCTCTGCGCGTAGGCGTTCATCATGTCGACCCACTGCGTGTACTCGAAGAGGCGGTTGGCCTCGGCGGAGGTCATCTCGGCGCCCTTGATGGTGTCGATGGACTCCTTGATGCCCTCGGCGATGGCGACGCGCTGGTCGGCGATGCCCTTGCCCTCGGCGGCCATCGCCTCGGCGCGGGCCTTGGCGGCTATGACCGTCTTGGCGCGGGCGGCGTTGGCGTCGTTGGTCGCGCTCTCGAGGTTGTTCTTGGAGGCGATGATGCGGTTCATCGACTCCTGGACCTCCTTCGGTAGGCGGATGGAGGTGATGAGGGTGGTCACGAGGACGTAGCCGTAGCCGAGCATCTTCTTCGCCACGACCTGGTCTATGGACTGGGCGATCGCGTCCTTCTCGGAGAAGACCTCGTCGAGGGAGCGGTTGGGTATCTGCGAGCGCAGGGCGTCGGCCAGGTAGTCCTTCATCTGGGCGACCGGGTCCTTCAGGGTGTAGAAGCTCTTCCACACGCCGCTGCCCTCGCCCTGCCCCAGGTCGGAGGAATCCACGTGGTACTGGATCGAGACGTCGAGCTCTATCGTCACGTTGTCCGAGGTCTTAGCGTCGAAGGTCATGTGCTCGTCCTCGGTCATGAGGTCGACGTCGAAGGTGCGGTCGATGAAGGGGACCTTCACGTGGAAGCCCGGGCCCGCGACACCCGCGAACCGGCCGAGCCGCTCGATGATGGCGACGTGCTGCTGGCGGACGACGTAGGCGGTGGAGAGCACGACCGCCGCAACGACGACGAGAAGGACGATCACGAGGAATATGGTCATGGTGGCCTCCTTGCAGGGACGCATGGCGTCTTTTCTCCGACACCTCTGGTGCGAGGTGTCGCTTCGGACATCATGGGCCACCCGGCGCCCGGGCGCAAGAGCCCGCCACGAGAGGTCCGCCGCGCGTCCCTAGCGACGCCGGCGCCCGTCCCTCATGATCGAGATCACGACCCAGAGGCCGAGGATCAGCGCGATGAGAAAGCCCAGGAAGCCGATCACGGGGATGCCGAAGATGACCGGCTGCACCCTGGCGTAGTAGATGACCGAGGAGCCGATGAAGAGGCCGGCGATCACGATGCCCATAGTCAGCCGGTCGAAGGCGTGCGAGAAGTCCGCGATGGGGTCGGAGCTGCCCGGGATGTCGAGGTTCATGCGCAGCTGGCCGCGGGTGAGCATGTTCATGGCGAGGGGGGCCGCCGAGACGGCCCGGAGCGCGCCGTGCAGCGCGGAGCGCCCCTCGCGGGCGAGGGACTTGAGCTCGTCGGCCGTGAGGTCGACGACGTCGAGGTGGGCCCTGAGGTGGCCGGAGACGATCTCGATCATGGAGACGCCCGGCAGGAACTCGTCGAGCAGGCCCTCGAGGGTCACGAGCGAGCGCGCGAGCATGGTCACCGAGCCGGGCAGCTCGATGCCGCTGCGCCGCGCGAGCGAGATGATCGCGTTCACGAACGAGGAGATGTCAAGCTCGGCGAGGTCGGCCGTGCCGTAGTTCTCCATGATGAGGTCGAGGTCCTCGAGCAGGTGCGCGTGGTCCACGCCGCCACCCGTCGAGGGCACCGAGAAGCGCAGGAGCCCGTTCATCAGCCTCGCGGTGTCGCGCTCGCCCACCGCGTAGACGACGTCCCTGAGCGCCGAGCGGTCGTGCGCCGAGAGCCTGCCCATGATGCCGAGGTCGATAAAGACGATCTTGCCGCCGGAGACTATGAGGTTTCCCGGGTGGGGGTCCGCGTGGAAGAAGCCGTCGTCGAGGATCTGCTTGGCGTAGTTGTCGCAGAGCTTGGTGCCGATCTCCTCCAGGTCGTAGCCGGCGGCGGAGAGGCGCCCGGTCTCGGAGATGGGGATGCCCTCCACGAACTCCATGACCACGACGTGCTGGGTACACAGGCCGAGGTAGGGCTTCGGGCAGCCCACGAAGGCGCAGTCGGCGTTGTTGCGGCGGAACTCGTCCAGGGAGCGGGCCTCCACGAGGAAGTCGGTCTCCTCGCGGAAGGACTGCCACAGCTCCTCCACCACCGACTCGAGGTCGAGGAACTGCTCGCTGCCCACCACCCGGTCGGCGTGCTTCACCAGGGAGCGGATGATGTCGATGTCCTGCGCCATTACCTCCTGCACGCCGGGGCGCTGCAGCTTGACCGCGACCGTCTCGCCGGTGACGAGGCGGGCCTTGTGGACCTGGGCGACGGAGGCGGAGCCCAGGGGGACGTCGTCGATCGCGTCGAAGATGTCCTCGATGGGACGGTCGTACTCCGCGCGCAGCGTGGCGAGGACGACCTCCCGGTCCATGGGCTCCACGTGCGTGCGCAGCCTCGAGAGCTCGCGGCAGAAGGGCTCCGGGAGGATCTCAGAGCGCATCGAGAGGATCTGGCCCGCCTTCACGAAGGTGGGGCCGAGCTCCTCGAGCATCTGCCTGAAGCTCACCGGCGTCAGACCGTGGAGGATGTCGTACCTGCGGACGATGGAGACGATCTCGGCGATCCGGCGCACCCGGCTGCGGCTCCCGAGACCGTAGCGAGCCGAGTCGTCACGACCGCCGAAGAGCCCTATCGTGGGATCCTCTTCGGCGGTCCTGCCGAGCATCGACGCGTACCAGTCGCGGAAGGTCTCGGACACCTCGTCCGGCGCCTGACCCCCGCCGGGGGCCTCCCTCTGGTCTCGTTCCGTCGCCACGCGCTACTTGTCCGCGCCCTCGTCCGTTACGTCCTCGGCGTCCGTGACGTCCTCGACGTCCGCGTCCACCTTGGTCTCCCGCTCCGCGGTGTCGAGGTCGGAGATGATGTCGGAGACCTTCTTGGCGTAGGCCGCGCGCTCCTCGGCGCTCATGGTCTCGAGGTGCGAGCGCAGGACGGCGCCCTCGCTGTCCTTGAAGGCCTCGGTGGCCTTGCGCGTGAGCTCCTCGTTCAGGGCCTTGCCCTGGGCGACGGTGAGCTCGCCCTTCTTCACGAGGTCGCCCACGAGCTCCTGGGACTTCTCGGCCCCGGTCGCGACGGCGCCGACGCCGGCGAGGAAGGTCTTGCGGACGATGTCCATCGGATCGAATACAGCCATGATGACCCCTTTCCGGCCACGAGGGCCGCAGGCGAGAGGAACTTGGACTCTAGTATCTCCATTTGCGAGAAAAACATGCACGCCCGGCGACGAGCGGCGGCCACCGCCGAACGCCCGGGCGTGCAGCGGCGGCCCCGCGCTGCGCCGGGCGCCGCCCACGACCTCCGGGCGTCCCCTACACGCCCGGGGCGGCCTCCCCCATGAGGGCCTCCCCGAGCTCGGCCACGCTCCCGGCAACCTCGACGGCGCCCGCGCCCGCGAGCTCGGCGAGGTCGCCCGTGTCCGCGTAGGTGACGCCCACGCAAGGCACGCCGGCACCGGAGGCGCCCTCGACGTCGAAGCTCCTGTCGCCCACCATGACCGCTTCGTCGGGCCCGAGGGAGAAGTGCTCGAGGACGGCCTCTATGAGCTGGGTCTTCGAGCGCATGGCGTCGCTCTGCTTGCCGCGCACGAAGTCGAAGAGGTCGCCCGTGCCCTGCCCCTCTATGCAGCGCTCGAGGAGGGGCTGGTTCTTGGAGGAGGCGACCGCCACGAGGCGCCCCGCGGAGCGCAGGGAGGAGAGCAGCCCCCTCATGCCCGGGAAGGCGGGCCAGGCCTCGGGGCCGAGGTTGCGGTAGATCTGGCGGTAGCGGCGCGTGACCTCCGCCGCGTCCGCCTCGGAGAGGCCGTAGACCAGCGTGTAGGCGTAGGGGAAGGGAGGCCCCACCAGGCGGCCCAGGTCGCCGAGGTCCTCCTCCGCCATGCCGAAGTCGAGCAGCACCCGCCGGGCCGTCTCGACGATGCAGGGCTTGGTGTCAGCCACCGTCCCGTCGAAGTCGAAGATCACGAGCCTGCGGCCGGGAACGGTCGCGGCCACCTCCTCGTCCATCACGCTCAGCATGTCTCCCCCATCACCCGGACCTGCGTGCGACCAGTCTGACACCTTACGGTAACGCTTTCGTTACGCCCTCGGCTGCTGTGCTATAAACGGGAAAATTCGCGGCTCGTGAAGGGAAGCCCATGTCACGTGTGTACAACTTCGCCGCTGGGCCTGCGGCGATGCCCCTCGAGGTTCTCGAGGAGGCGCAGGGTGAGCTGCTCGACTACAAGGGGCTCGGCTACTCGGTGCTCGAGATGAGCCACCGCTCCGCCGCCTTCCAGGAGATCATCGACGATGCGGAAGCCACCCTGAGGCGCCTGCTCAAGATCCCCGACGACTACCACGTGCTCTTCCTCCAGGGCGGGGCGACGCTGCAGTTCTCCGCGGTCCCGCTGAACCTCATGCGCACCCGCCACGCGGGCTATGTCGTCTCGGGCAACTGGTCCCGCAACGCCTGGAAGGAGGCCGCGCGCTTCGGCCGCGCCGACGTGCTCGCCTCGGGCGAGGAGTCGGGCTTCTCGCGCACGCCCGAGCTCGACGTCCTTCCCGACCAGACCCTCGACTACGTCTACGTCTGCCAGAACGAGACCGTCTACGGCACCATGCGGCGCGGCGTCCCCGAGACGGGCTCCGTCCCCGTCGTCTCGGACGTCTCGAGCTGCTTCCTCAGCCTGCCCCTCAACGTCAGCCGCTATGGCCTCATCTACGCCGGCGCCCAGAAGAACGGCGGCCCGGCCGGCGTCACGGTCGTGATCGTCCGCGACGACCTGGTGGGGGACGGCCCCGCGCTCGCCGACGTGACCCCCCAGTACCTGGGCTACCGCCTCCAGTGCGACAAGGGCTCGATGTACAACACGCCCAACACCTTCGGAATCTACCTGTGCGGCAAGGTCTTCAGGTGGATCGAGCGCACGGGCGGCCTGGAGGCCATGGAGCAGCGCAACTGGGCCAAGGTCAACCTGCTCTACGACTACCTCGACCAGAGCTCCCTCTTCGAGGGGACGGTCGAGCCCGCCTCCCGCTCGATCTCTAACGTGTGCTTCCGCACGGGCGACCCCAAGCTGGACGCGGCCTTCGTCGAGGGCGCCGCGGAGCGCGGCATCGTGAACATCAAGGGCCACCGCCTCGTCGGCGGCATGCGCGCCAGCTGCTACAACGCCGTCAGCGAGGAGGCCGTGCGGGCGCTCGTCGCCTACATGCGCGACTTCGAGTCGGCCTACGCGGGCCGCTCCTAGCGCGAAGGGGCACGAGCGACCCGGACACAAGACCAAGCGGACGCCGCCACGCGGCGAGGAGGAGCCATCATGCGATACGTGCGCGTACTGGACAACATCACCAAGGACATCACGAAGGACGCCCCGTGCGACCTCGGCGAGGGCTACGAGTCGACCTTCGACCTCTCCGTCGCCGACGCCATCGTCGTGCGCGCGTCCGACATCCACGACCTCGACTTCCCCGACTCCCTGCGCGTGGTCGCCCGCTCCGGGTCCGGCGTCAACAACATCCCCTGCGAGGAGCTCGCCAAGCGCGGCGTCGTGGTCTTCAACGCCCCCGGCGCCAACTCCAACGCGGTCAAGGAGCTCGTGCTCGGCATGATGCTCGCCAACTCCCGCAACACGCAGGCCGGCATGGACTGGTGCCGCGAGCACGCCGGCGACCCCAACGTGGTCAAGGACGCCGAGAAGGCCAAGAAGGCCTTCGTTGGCCGCGAGCTGATCGGCCGCAAGGTGGGCGTCGTCGGCCTCGGCAACATCGGCTCCAAGGTGGCGAGCAGCCTCGTCGAGCTCGGCGCCAAGGTCTTCGGCTACGACCCCTACCTCTCCGTCGAGCACGCCCTCAAGGTGTCGACCAAGGTCAGGATGGTGTCGAGCCTTGAGGACCTCTTCCGCGAGAGCGACTACGTGACCGTGCACGTGCCCTCCAAGGAGGACACGATTCACATGGTCAACGAGGAGATGCTCGGCAAGCTGAACCACGGGGCGATGCTGCTCAACTACTCCCGCGCCGACATCGTCGACGAGGACGCCGTCGCGCACGCCCTCGAGACGGGCCAGCTCTCGCGCTTCTGCACCGACTTCGCCACCCCCAAGACGCTCAAGATGAGGAACACCCTCGTCACGCCCCACATGGGCGCCTGCACCAACGAGGCCGAGCGCAACTGCGCCCACATGGCGATCACCGAGATGAAGGAGTACCTCGAGCTGGGCATCATCCACAACTCGGTCAACTACCCCGACTGCGACCTCGGCCCGTGCCACTTCGACGGGCGCATCGCCTGCCTGCACGACAACAAGCCCAACATGCTGAGCCGCATCACCGGCATCGTCGGCGACGCCAACGCCAACATCCAGCGCCTCGCCAACGAGCAGGCCGGCGAGAACGCCTACACGGTCATGGACTACACGGGCGTGATCGACAACGCCACGCGCGAGAAGCTCATGGCGATCGACGGCATGCACCGCGTCCGCAACCTGGTCGGCGGAAGGTAGCGCCATCGCCTGGCGGGTCCCGCACCGCTAGACTCTAGATGCAAGGTACAGATGGCCACGCGCGCCGGCAGACGCCGGCGCGCCCTCGTCTAGGAGGTGTCCCATGCGCGTCGAGCCCCTGAAGTGCCTCAGGGCGAACCCCGAGCGAGTCGGGGAGGTCGCGTCTCCCCCCTATGACGTCTTCGACCGCGCGTCGGCCGCCGCCTACCTCGAGGCGCACCCCTCCTCCTTCCTCGCCGTCGACCGCCCGGACGCCACCCTCTGCGCCGACGTGGCGCCCGACGCGCCCGAGGTCTACGAGCGCGCCCGCGAGCTGCTCCTCGAGCGGAGGCGCGACTTCACGCTCCTCTCCGACGAGACGCCGTGCTTCTACGTCTACGAGCTCCAGAGCGCGGGCAGGCGCCAGACGGGCGTCATCGGCGCCGTCGCGGTGGACGACTACCTCGACGGCACGGTCGCGCGCCACGAGCTGACCCGCGCCGACAAGGAGCTCGACCGCGTGCGGCACATCGAGGCGACGGGAGCCCAGACCGGCCTCGTGCTCCTCGCCTACCCCGACCAGCTCGCGCTCGACGTCATCCTGGGCAGCGCAAAGCAGGCCCAGCCCCTCTACGACTTCACGGCCGACGGCGTCCGCCACCTCGTCTGGCGCGTCGCTCGCCCCGCCGCGACCGAGGCGATCGAGGCCGCCTTCACCTGCGTGCCCAAGGCCTACATCGCCGACGGCCACCACCGCGCGGCGGCGGCCGCGCGGGTGTGCGAGAGGAGGCGCGCCGAGCGGGGCGAGGCGGGCGCGGCGGGAAGCTTCCTCGCAGCGCTCTTCCCCGCGAGCCAGCTCAGGATCCTCGCCTACGACCGCGCCGTGACCGATCGCGCGGGCCTCGCACCCGCCGAGCTCCTCGGGCGCCTGGAGCGCGCGGGCTTCTCCGTATCGGAGGCGCGCGACGAGCCCGTCAGGCCGCAGGAGCGCGGCCACTTCGGCTGCTACCTCGCGGGGCGCTGGCACGAGCTCGCCTGGGGGCGCGAGCCGGGCGCGCGCGACGCCGACGCGGCCGCCTCGCTCGACGTCTCCGTCCTGCAGGACGAGGTCCTCGGCCCCATCCTGGGCGTCCAGGACCCGCGCCGTGACGCGCGCATGCGCTTCCTGAGCGAGTCGGAGGGCCCGGCCGCGCTCGAGGCGGCAGCCGGCGATGAGGGCGTCGCCTTCACGCTCTTCCCCACCACGATGGACGACCTCATGCGGGTCTCGGACGCCGGCGGCACCATGCCGCCCAAGTCGACCTGGTTCGAGCCAAAGCTCCCGAGCGGCCTCGTCGTCCGCAGGATCGACCAGTAGTCGCCCGCGCCGCACCGCTCCCCGCCCGTCGCTCGACGCCCCCCGCCCGGCGCGGGGGGGGCGGTGCCGATATTGGTCAAATCGTCAAGAGGCGCCCAACCCCCGACAAAGTACGCTGAAACAGTCTAGTATCAGAGCCTGCACCGAGAATCCTTACGCGAGCTTCCCCGTACCTCGGGGATGGAAGGGCGGCAGGGCACCTATGAGCAGCAGCATCGGTGGGACGGGAAGGCCCGGCGCAGGCGCCGGCCCGAGACGCCAGGGGTCCAACCCCTACGAGAACGCGGACCCCATCCCCGTCCACAGGGCGCACCATCGCGCCTACGGAAGCAACCAGGCAGCACAGGGGGCGGAGACGCCCTCCCCGCGCCCTGCGGCGCACGCGCGCCAGCAGCGCCCGGCGCAGGCGGCAGGCGCCCAGCGCCAGCAGCCTAGGCCGCAGCAGGCCGCACCCCAGCAGTCCAGGCCGCAGCAGGCCGCACCCCAGCAGCACATGTCGCAGCAGCACGGGCACCAGCGTCCGTCCGCGCGGCCGCAGCAGGCCACGGCCACGGGCGAGCGCCGCGTCATGGAGCCCGCGAGGCGCCCGGCGCGCCAGGCGCGCCCTGACGGGGCCGCCGGCCGGCCGCAGCAGGCGGCGCGGCCCACGACCGGCCGCCAGCCGGCCCGCCGCACCCAGGCGGCCCCGCGGACCGGCTTCGTGCCCGCGGCCGGGGAGGGCGGTGCGCGCGGAGGGCAGGCGCCCAGCGTGCGCACCTCCCACGGCCCCGCGCTCATCGGCCTCGCGGTCGTCGCGGCAGTGGTCGTGGCCGGCGTCCTCTTCTGGACGCACCGCCCGGTCAACGTCACCGTGGACGGCACCCCCACGAGCATCACCGTCGGCTCCAGCCTCGAGAGGGTCGCGAGCGAGAAGGGCGCGGGCGTCTCCGCCGGCGACTACGTGTCGGTCTCCGGCAAGGTCCTCAAGGCCGGCGGCGGCGACAAGTTCGAGGCCACGGTCGACGGCAACCAGCTCTCCTACGCGGACGCCACGAGCTACCGGGTCAAGGGCGGCGAGTCCATAGACTTCTCCGACGGCGCGGACGTCTCGGAGGACTACGAGGTCGTGAACACCACCTCCGAGCAGCCCAAGCTCAAGATGGAGGGCAAGGGCGGCGTCATCTTCTACGTCTCGCAGTGGGGCAAGCCGAGCAAGGTCGAGACCCGCAAGGGCGCCGAGTCCGGCGAGACGGCCGACGTCACGGTCCAGGAGGTCCAGGACTGCGTCGTGACGCGCGCCAACATCACGCCCGCCAACGACGAGAAGCTCGTGGCGCTCACCTTCGACGACGGCCCGGCCGACCCCTACACCAACCAGTACCTCGACATCCTCGAGAAGTACGGCGCCCACGCGACGTTCTTCATGCTCGGGCCCCAGGTGGGCGAGTACCCCGACGCGGTCAAGCGCGTCGTCTCCGACGGCAACCAGGTCGGCTCCCACACCTGGAGCCACAAGCAGCTGACCAAGCTCGGCGAGTCGGACCTCAAGGAGGAACTCTCCAAGTCCTTCTCCGCCCTCTCGCAGGCCGGCGTCACCACCACGACGATCCGCCAGCCCTACGGCTCGATCAACACCAACGTGTGGCTCTACTCCGGCGGGCAGATGTCGACCGCGGTGTTCTGGTCGCACGACTCCGAGGACTGGCGCCGCCCCGGCGCGTCCCAGATCGTCTCCAACGCCACGAAGGACATGTACTCCGGCGCCATCATCCTGATGCACGACGGCGGGGGCAACCGCGAGCAGGACGTCGAGGCCCTGCCGCAGATCATCGAGGCGTGGCAGAACGCGGGCTACCGCTTCGTCACGATCTCCGAGCTCATGGCCTCCGACCCCACGGTGCCCGCAGACATCGCGTCCGGCTCGGCGTCCATGCCCGAGGACGCCGTCTGGCCGACCGAGGTCGCGAGCGACAGCGCGAGCAACGCCATCCCCTAGCGCTGGCGACTCTGTTACATTTGAAGTTCGAACAAAGGTGCGCCGGGGCCCTGGGTCCCGGCGCTCGTCGATTGGAGACCCACATGCTGAACGCTAACCTGACGAGGAGGGCCCTGCTCCGGGCCCTCGGCACCGGCGCCGCGGCCCTGGGGCTTGCCGCCTGCGGCAGCGCGGGCGCGGACGGCGGCTCCGCACAGCAGGGCGCGCAGGGGCAGGGCGCCGCGGCGGCCGGCGAGGACGTCTGCGTCCGCGTCGCCTCGCTCAAGGGGCCGACCACCATCGGCCTGGTGGAGATGATGGACGCGACCTCGGGCGTGCCGGAGGGCGACGAGCCCACCACGCCCGCGGAGACCAGCGGTATCAGGTACAGCTACCAGGTCGTCTCCTCGCCCGACGACCTTCTCCCCAAGGTCATCCAGGGCGACGTCGACATCGCCTGCGTGCCCTCGAACGCGGCGGCGGTCCTGTACAACAAGACGGGCGGCGGCGTCTTGACCATCGACGTCAACACCCTGGGCGTGCTCTCGGTCGTGACCGGCGACGCGGGCGTGAAGGGCTTCTCGGACCTCGCCGGCCGCACCGTCTACCTCTCCGGCCAGGGCTCGAGCCCCGAGTACACCCTCGACTACCTCCTCGACGCGGCAGGGATCGCCGATCAGGTGACCGTGGAGTTCAAGAGCGAGCACACCGAGGTGGCGTCCCTCCTTGCGACCGACCCCAACGCCGTGGGCATCCTGCCCGAGCCGTTCACGACGGCCACCCTCGCCAAGAACGACGCCCTCTCGGCCCCCGTCGCGCTCGCCGACGTGTGGGCGGAGTACGTGAAGGACGGCAGCCAGTACGTCCTGGGCACGACGGTCGTCCGCAAGGACTTCGCAGACGAGCACCCCGACGCCGTGAAGGACTTCCTCCAGCGCCACAAGGAGTCCGTAGACAAGGTCAACGCCGACCCCGCCTCCGCCGCGCCGCTCGTCGTGAAGGCCGGCATCGTGCCTTCCGAGCAGGTCGCCGCCAAGGCCATCCCCGGCTGCCACGTCGTGTGCGAGACGGGCGCGGAGATGAAGGACGCCCTCGAGGGCTACCTCGAGGTCCTCTTCGGGGCGAACCCCGGCTCCGTCGGCGGCAGCCTGCCGGGCGACGACTTCTACTACGGTGCCTAGCCGCGCACGACCCGACCGCGACGCCACGGCCGCCCCGCGGCGCGCGGCGGCCGTGGTCGCCTGGCTCGTCGCCTGGCAGCTCCTGAGCATGGGGATCGGCCACGACCTCCTGCTGCCGGGGCCCGCAGACGTCGTGCTCCGCCTCCTCGAGCTCGCGGCACAGCCCGCCTCCTGGGCCCGCGTGGGCTTCTCGCTCGCGCGCGTCACCGGGGGGTTCCTGCTCGCCTTCTGCCTCGGGCTCGCGCTCGGGCTCGTGGCGGGCGGGCGGCGCTGGCTCCTCGAGCTTCTGGAGCCCGCCGTGCTCCTCCTCAAGAGCGTTCCCATCGTCTGCGTGATCGTGCTGCTCCTGCTCTGGGTCGGCTCCCGGCAGGTGTCGGTCGTGGCGGTGTTCCTCGCCGTCTTCCCGCCGGTCTATCTGAGCGTGGTGGAGGCCATCCGCGCGCGCGACGACGGCCTCGGGCGCGTCCTGCGCGCGATGGAGGTGCCCGCCTGGAGGCGCCTTCTCGCCGACGACTGGCAGCAGCTCCTCCCCTACCTGGTCGCGACCTCGCGCAACGCCTGCGGCATGGCGTGGAAGGCGGGGGTGGCGGCCGAGCTCATCGGCAGCCCGCGCGGCTCCATGGGCGAGGGCATCTACCAGGCCAAGCTCCTGCTGGAGACGGGCGACCTCTTCGCCTGGACCCTCGCCGTGGTCGCCCTCTCGTGGGCGTGCGAGCGCGTCTTCGTGCGCTGCCTCGCCGCGACCGGCCCGCTCGCCCTGAGGCTCGCCGCCCGCTGCCCCGGCGCCGGCGCGAGCGGCGCGGCCGTGGCGGCGCCGGGACCCGCGCCCATCCGGCTCGAAGGCGCGACCCTCGGGCACGGCCCCGCCTCGGTGGTCGCCAAGGCGCTCTCGCTCGAGCTTTCCGCCGGCTCCCGGACGATCCTCTCGGACCCGTCGGGCGCAGGCAAGACCACCCTCATCGAGACCGTGGCGCGCATGGTCGAGCCCCTCTCGGGCGAGGTCGACTCGCCGGCGCACGTGTCCGTGGTGACGCAGGCGCCCGCCCTCGTCGAGGGCATGACGGCGGAGCAGAACGTGGAGCTCGCGGCGGGGACCCTGGGGGAGCGCGGGGCGCACGACCTTCTCGCCCAGGTGCTGCCCGCCGAGGCGCTGGGCAGGCCGGTGAGGGGCCTCTCCGGCGGGCAGCGGCGCAGGGTAGAGATCGTGCGCGCGCTCGCCCACCCCTCCCAGGCGGTGCTGCTCGACGAGCCCTTCGCCGCGCTCGACCGCGCGAGCAGGCGGCAGGTGGCCGCCCTCGCCGACCGCCTGCTCGCCGGCCGCACGCTGCTCGTGGCCTCGCACGACCCCGAGGACGCGAGGCTGCTCGGCGCGACGCGCGTGGAGGCGCTCGGCGGCACGGCAGGCCCCGTGAGGCCCGCGTAGGCGGCCGGCGCATGCCACCGGCAGGGGCGTCCGCGCGCGGCCCACGCACCCCCTCGGGATGGTCCGGCCCTCCCGCCTAGCCCCTCCCCGCGGCCTCGCCGGCGTGGCGCAGGCCGACGCAGATGAGCGTCCTCACGTGGTCGTCGTCCAGGGAGTAGAGCATGCGCTGGCCGTCGCGGCGCCCCTGCACGAGGCCGCGGTCGCGCAGGAGCCTGAGCTGGTGCGAGATGGCCGACTGCGAGACGTGGCAGACGTCTTGCAGCTCGCCGACGCTGTGCTCGCCCATGCAGAGCGCGCCCAGGATCTGGAACCGGGTGTAGTCGGAGAGGGCGTCGAAGATCTGGGTCGCGGCGTAGACGGTGTCCTCGTCGCGCATGTACTCCTCGAGGTCGATCCCCTCGGGACCGGACACCTCCGCCGCGCACTTCCTCACGTCGTCCACGCTCACGCTCCCTCCGGGGCGCCGCGCGCCCCCGTCTCCTCTGCCAGAGAAGCCTACCACAAGCCCGTGGAGGCCCCGTATCCCGGGATTTCCCCCATAAGGCTTCGGGGTATAAGCTCTCAGTAGTCTACGGAAGGAAGCCGTTCGCGATGCAAAGGGACACGAGGGACAGGGAAGCCGACGTCGAGAGGGCGCGGCGCGCCTCGCACGCGCGCGCGGGGGCCGCTGCGGCGTGCCTCGCGCTCGCCGTCGCGACGCCCGCGCTCGGCCTGCCCGCCCTCCTCCTGCCCGCGGGCGTCCTGGGCCTCGTCGCCGTCGGCGTCGCGTCGCTCGCGGCGCGGGCGGGCACCGCGCGGGTGGCGTCCATGGAGGGCGCCGGGGGGCATGCGCGCGACGGTCGCGAGGGCGCGTCCTTCTCGCCCGAGGCTGACGCAGGCTCGGACGAGGCCGAAGGCACGGGCGCCGACGCGAGCACGGGCGCAGCCGGGAACCCAGACGAGGCCGAAGGCACGGACGAGGCCGGACGCGACGCCGAGGGCCACCTGGCGGCAGGACCCGCCGCGAGGGATGAGGACGCCTCGGCCCCGGAGGACGGGGCCGCAGCTGCGGACGGCGAGGCGAAGGCCGCCGCGGAGCCCGTCGCAGGCGAGGACGACGGAGACGGGAGCTCCCCCTCCGCCCTCGCGACCTCAGGGACGGGTGGCTTCGGCGACCCGGAGGGGGACGTGGTGCCCGCCGACGCGGGCGGACCGGAGGGGGGCGCGCTCGCGACCCAGGAAGAGCCCGCGCGCGAGGCCTCGCCCTTCGAGGCCGCCTGCGAGCGCATCCTGGCCTCCCCGGACCCCGTCGCCGAGATGCGACTCGTCGTGGACGACGTCCACCGCCGCGAGATAGACGCCGACGTCGACCCCGAGGCCGAGGCGCCCACCGTCGAGGAGTCCTTCCTCGCCCGCCAGCTGGACGACGCCGGCCTCATGGACGACTCGGTCGAGCTCCCCGAGCTCTCCTGCATCCGCCTGCGCCTCACCGGCCTCTTCTACCTGCGCTACGCCGCGACCGAGATGACCTACGCCGCCAAGCTCAGGATCATCTCGCTGGAGGCTGCCCTGAACGCCGCCCAGCTCGTGCACACCTTCGCCGAGAGAGCGGGCACCGAGGTGGCGGACCAGCTCGACCTCGAGGGCGCCTACAGGATCTACCAGGGGTTCTGCAGCTCGATTTGCGCGCAGGTGCCCAACGTCGACGGCAGGGCGACCGTGCGCACGACGGGCGCGGGCGAGAACCCCAACGGCGAGTGGGCGGTCCGGCGCGCCCTCTCCTGGGCGATAGAGGTCATCCGCCTCCCCTACCGCCTCACCGCCAACTACCGCTGCAACCTGGCGCTCGGCGACGTCGCGATCCAGGTGGACCTCACCCCCGCGTCCGTCTTCCCGCGATCGGCCTACGTCGAGGGGCTGGGCGTCGTGCCCACCTCCGGCGAGATGCGCCGCAAGGAGGCGTCCAGGTACGCCCTGCGCGTCGGCCTCTCGCTCGCAGCCTGCGCCTTCCACACCTCGCAGCGCGTCCGCCACGTCTGGGTCCAGGGCGTCCTCGACACGCCGAGCAGCCGCACCTGCTACTACCACGCGCGCTTCTCGCGCTCGGCCTTCTCGTGGCTCGAGCTCGACGGCATCGTGGACCCCATCTCCTGCTACCAGTGCCTCGGGGGCCACCTCCACCACGAGGGCGGCGTACTCAGGCCGGTCGAGATGGGCTTCTCCCTCGACGACGAGCGGTTCTGTCCGCCGCGCCGCTACGAGCTGCCCAACTCCTCGGAGAGGGTGCTGCCCGAGCGCTACGCCAGGGCCCTGGGCGCCACGCGCGTCTCCGACCTCGCCATAGACGAGGAGGGCCTGCGCTCGCAGGTCGCCGACGACGTCGTGCGCGGGCTCGGCTCGTCCACGGCCGCCAACGTGCGCATGATGCTCGACCTGGCCAAGCGCGCCGAGGACGACTCCGTCTCACGGGCCGCGCGGCGCACCGCGCGCCGACTCATCGACGGCAGCCTCTCCGACGACGACGGGCTCGCCGTTCGCGAGGAGTTCGTCCACGGCGACGACCTCTCTCGCGCGGTCGAGCGGGCCAACGGCCTCGCGGGCGACCAGCGCTTCCCTGCCATGGTGGAGACCCTCGAGGGGGCGCTTGCGCCCATCGAGGAGAAAGGGGACTTCGAGGACGGGGCGGACACGGTCTTCCGCTACTTCGGCAGCTACGTCGACCGGACCTTCTACAACCGCCTGCACGGGGACGACGGGCGCGAGCTGAGGCTCGTGCCTCGCTCCTACGTCGAGGCCCTCATCATGCTCTCCGGCGCCCTGCTCGTGCAGGGAGAGCCCGAGCGGGCGACGCGCTGGGCGAGAAGGGCGGCCGAGGTCGCACCCATGAGCCCGCGCGCCTGTTTCGTCCTGAGCTCGAGCCTCATGGCGCAGGGCGCGACCGAGGAGGCCACGGGGCTCCTCTGCCGCTTCCTCGAGGAGGCCCACGACGCCACCAGCGCCGCGATGGCCTACTACCAGCTCGCCCACATCGAGTGGGCCCAGCACCACCTGCTCGCCGCCCAGGCCTGCTACCTGCGCATCCTCGGCATCGTCAGGCAGCCCGTGCCGCTCGTGGCGACGGAGCTCGCCTACCTCGCTTCGCTTCTCGGCGAGGGCGACGAGGTCGATGCGGACCCCGAGCGCGTGAGCGCGCTGCTCGAGGCCTACGGCATCCCGGTGGCCCCGACCGAGCGCATGGAGAGGATCTTCGCCGAGGGGCTCTCCGCCTCCTTCGACGCCGAGCTCTTCCCCGTGGCCAAGAGCTTCATCGACGTGCTCGCGAGCGAGACGGGCGACGACGTGATCATGGGCATCATGCGCTCGGTTGAGGGCGAGCCGGACCAGTAGGCCGCACGCCCGGCCGCGAGGCCGGGCCGCTAGGCGAACTCTCGAAGCGCCCTAGGCCTCGTAGAGGCGCATGAGGCGCGCGATGCTCACGATGTAGATCTTGAGCGCCAGCTTGAGCTGGTCCTCGGCTATGCCCTCGTCGGGGCCGTGCTCGGGGCCAACCCACGACGGCTGAGGCGCCTCGGGGTCGCAGGGGCCGAAGGCGGCCGCCCTGGCGAAGTGGCGCGCGTAGGTGCCCCCGCCGATGGTGTAGGCCTCGCCGTGCGCGCCCGTGTACTCGTTGTAGGTGTCGAGGAGCGTGCGGACCTCGGGAGAGCTCGGGTCGGTGTAGAAGGGCGGCACGTCCCTGCCCTGCTCGTACTCGGCGCCGTGGGCGCGGGCGAGCTTGGCGAGCGCGGCGGTGATGGCCTCGCCGGTGGTCGACTTGGGGTAGCGGGAGTCGACGGTCTGCACGAAGCGGCCGCCCTCGGTACGCACGGTGCCGCCGATGCAGGTGAGCGGCCCGAAGAGGCCGTCTGCGGACGCGATGCCCAGGCTCGACCCGTCGGTCGTGGCGAAGACGGCGCGCTCGAGCTCGAGGAAGTCGCGCTCGGCCCCGGCCACGAGGCCGTTGTCGAGCAGGTAGCCGACGAGCATGCCGATCGCGTTCAGCGTGCCCGCGGGCATGCTGGCGTGCCCTCCCCTGCCGTGGGCCGTGAGCTTGCAGAGGCCGTCCGCCGCAGGCTCCACGTCGATGCCCTCGGCTGCGGGGAGCTCGGCGGCATCCGCGCGCACGAGCGCGGTGGCGAGGCCCGGGATCGCGTTGCCGACGGTGCCGCCGTCGAGCTCGACGATCCTGTCAGCGACGACCCCGCTCCTGAAGGTACCGGAGTAGAGGCCCTTCTCGCCGCAGATCAGCGGGAAGTTGGCATCGGGGGTGAAGAGGAACTCGGGCTCCGGGTAGTGGGCGAGGTAGTAGTCCACGTCGCCCATGTTGGTCTCCTCGTTGCAGCCCACGATCGCACGCAGGGTCAAAGGCAGGCGCTCCCCGGTGCGCTCGACATGGCGCTGGAAGAAGTGGGCGGCGTAGAGCGACATCACGAGGGGGCCCTTGTCGTCGAGGACGCCGCGGCCGACGAGGTAGCCGTCCTTGCGCGTGACGTGCAGGGGGTCGAAGGTCCAGCCGATCCCGAGCGGCACGATGTCGGCGTGCGCGATGGTGGCGAGGTAGCGCTCAGAGGCGCCGGGCAGGTCCGCGAAGCCGATGTAGCCCTCGCAGTCGTGCGCCTCGAGGCCGAGCCTCGAGGCCACCTCGAGGCCGCGACCCAGCGCCTCGCGGGGCGCCTTGCCCCAGGGACTGCCGGGCGCCGCGCCCTCGAGGTCCTCGACGGACTCGACCTGCACGAGGTAGTCGATGTCTCTTACCGCGTCCTCCCAGACCTCGTCGACGTAGGCGTCGACCTCGGCCTTGAGCTCCTCGTCTGCCATGTCTCGCTCCTAACTGCGCGCGTGCGCGCCGCGTTGTGTCTGCACGACCCCTTAGTGTATCGTTTGGCGTCGGACTAGCAAAACGGCAGGCTGGGGGGCAGTGGCATGACGGATGCGGGCCAGGGGCGGCGAAGGGCGCCGGAGGCGCTGTGGCCCCCGCGCTTCGAGGCGGCGATCTTCGACTTCGACGGCACGATCGCGGACACGGCGGCGGTCTGGCGAGAGGTCGACCTCGCCTTCCTCGGCCAGCGCGGGCTCGAGTTCACCGACGACTACTCGCGCGCCCTGTCGGCCCTCGGCTTCGAGGCGGGCGCCCGGTACACGATCGAGCGCTTCGGGCTCAAGGAGCGGCCCGAGGACATCTGCGCCGAGTGGAACCGCATGGGAAGGGCGCTCTACCGCACCCGGGTCGCGCTGAGGCCGGGCGCCGAGGCCTACATCAGGGCGCTGAGGGCGGCGCACGTCCCCTGCGCGCTCGCGACGACCAACGACCCCGACGTGCTCGACTCGATGCAGCGCGTCGACGTCTCCTCCCTCTTCGACGAGCGCGTGCACAGCGCCGACGTCGGTGCGGCGAAGGACGTCCCCACGATCTACCTCGAGGCCGCGCGGCGCCTGGGCGTCGACCCCGGCCGCTGCCTCGTCTTCGAGGACATCGTGGTCGGCGTCCTCTCCGCGCGCAGGGCGCAGATGATGACCTGCGGCGTCCTGAGCGGCGACCCCACCCAGCAGGTCGCCGAGCTTCGGCGCGTCTCCGACCTCTTCCTCAGCGACTGGCGCGACATCTACCTCGGCGGCGCGGACGCGCTCTAGGGCTGTCGGGTCCCGGCATGAAAAACCCGCGCCGTCCCGGAGGGCGGCGCGGGCGTCTTCGCGATGCTTGTCAGCTCGCTCGGAGGCTACCTAGAGCTTGCGGACGTTGGAAGCCTGGAGCTTGCCGTTCTGGCCGGTCGTGATGTCGAACTCGACAGCCTGGCCCTCGTCCAGCGTCTTGAAGCCGTCCATCTGGATCTCGCTGTAGTGGACGAACAGGTCGTCGCCACCCTCGCGGGAGATGAAGCCATAGCCCTTGTCGGGGTTGAACCACTTAACAGTACCCTGTGCCATGTCGTGCCTTTCTTTCTTTTGCCCCTTCGGGGCAAAAACTCTGCGCCCGAAGGCGCGATGCCTATGACCCGTAGGCCACGGAGAACATAATACCCCTACCAACGCCCTAGTGTTTCACCAATCGATGGCCACTTTATATTTGGGAAGACGCCGTGCGATAAGGGAAATGGGTCCAAGGTGCGCCCGCCGGCGCTACTCGCCGTAGTCGCGGTCCACGTCCACGACCACCCGGTATCCCGGGTACTCGCGCTCGAGGCGCTCCCTGATCTGGGAGCCGACCTCGGAGGCGTCCGCGACGTCGAAGTCGAGGATCACGTCGAGGGAGACGTCCTTGTCCTTGGGATCGATGTAGATGCCGTGCACCTGCCTCACGCCGAGGTAGCTCTCGGCCAGGCCCTGGATCCTGCGCTCCATCGAGGCGAGCTCCGGCGAGCTGGTGTTCACCGCGTGGATGCCGACCGTGAGGTTGACCCCGTAGCGCTCCCGCACGAGCCGCGAGATCCTGTGGGTGAGGTCGCCGATCTCGTGGGCGGTCATGGTGTCCGGCACGCCGATGTTGAGGGTGCCGATCAGGCTCTCGGGACCGTAGTTGTGCAGCGTGAGGTCGTAGACGCCGAGGACCCCCGCCATGTCCGCCACGTCCCGCTGGATGTCGCTCCCGAAGCTCACGTCCTGGCGGGTCCCGAGCAGGCGGTTGAGGGGGCCCAGGAACATCTGGTAGCCGCTCCTCACGATGACCAGGGCGATCGCCGCGCCGAGGATTCCGTCGAGGTCGACACCGAGCGTCATCTGCACCACGGCGGAGAAGAGCGTCGTGAGCGAGATGAGGGCGTCGAACAGGGCGTCTGCGCCGGAGGCCTCGAGCGAGTCGCTCCTCGACTCGCGCCCGACCCGCCTGAAGCCGAGGCCGAGCGCGACCTTGACCACCGTCGCCATCACGAGGACGAGGATGGTGGCGCCGTCGTACGTCGCCGGGCTCGGGCTCAGGAGCTTGCGCGCCGACTCGATGAGCGACGAGGCGCCCGCGCCCATCACGATCGCGGCGACGCCCATGGCGCTCAGGTACTCGATCCTGCCGTGTCCGAAGGGGTGCTCGCGGTCGGCGGGCTTCGCCGCCATCCGGACCCCCACTATCGTGACGACGGAGGAGGCCGCGTCGGTCAGGTTGTTGACCGCGTCGAGCACGATCGCGAGCGAGCCCGCCGCGAGGCCCACCAGTGCCTTCGCGACGACGAGGCCCACGTTGACCGCGACGCCGACGTAGCTCGTGCGGACGATCCTCCGCTCGCGGTCCGGCTGGCGCGGCGCGCCGTCGTCGGCAGAGCCCCTCGGAAACGCGCCACCAGTACCTGCCACGCCCTCCGCGCCCTCCGTGCCGGGCGCGGTGCGCCCTGGCTCCTCGGACTCGCTTGCAACCTCGCTCACGAGGCACCTCCAACCTGCGGCGGGGCCCATGCCAGCGCCAGCATCCTATTCCATCGTCACCCGGAGCTCCTCCGGGACCTCCTCCTTCGACACGTCGAAGGCCTCCGCCACGGCGTCGGCCTGCTCGTGCCTGAGCTCTGCCAGCTCGTCCTCGCCCATCTCCTCCATCACGCCCGCCAGCTGCTCGAGCGCGTAGGAGACGTAGCCGGCGACCGCGTCGCCCGTGCCCGCCAGCGTCATCATGGTGACGAGCGACTGGGGCGCGAGCGACATCGCCGTGTCCGCGTCGAGCTCGAGGAGCCCTCCGATGGCGCCCTCGACCTCCCTGACGGCCGCGGGGTCGCGGAGCTCCCGCGCCCTGGCGAGCGCGGCGCTCACCGTGCGCGCGAACTCCTGGATGAGCTCGAGGATGTAGTCGTGCTGGAGCATGGACCTCTCCCTTCCACCTCCCCGCCCCCGGCGGGGAACCATGATACGACCCCGGCCTAGCCCGCGCTGGGCGGCTCCACCCCGAGGTGCTCGAAAGCGGCCAGCGTCGCCTGGCGGCCCTGGGGCGTGCGGATGACGAGGCCCCGCTGCATGAGGTAGGGCTCGTAGACGTCCTCGAGGGTCGAGGGGTCCTCCCCCACGGCCGAGGCGATCGTCGTGAGGCCGACCGGCCTGCCCCTGAAGGTCTCGCAGAGCGCCCGCAGGATCTTCGCGTCCATCCAGTCGAGGCCCATCTCGTCGATCTCGAAGAAGGAGAGGGCCTCGGCCGCCACCTCCCAGGTGATGGCGCCGTCGGCGCGGACCTGAGCGTAGTCGCGCACGCGCTTGAGGAGGCGGTTCGCCAGCCTCGGCGTGCCCCTGCTGCGCGAGGCTATCTCCGCCGCACCCTGCCCGTCGATGTCGACCCCCAAGATCCTCGCCGAACGCTCTACGATGCGCGAGAGGTCGGCCACGTCGTAGTAGTCGAGGCGGTAGGAGATGCCGAAGCGGTCGCGCAGCGGGCCGGTGAGCAGGCCGGTGCGGGTCGTCGCTCCTACGAGGGTGAAGTGCGGCACGTCCAGCCTGATCGAGCGGGCGGCCGGACCCTTGCCGATCACGATGTCGAGGAAGAAGTCCTCCATCGCGGGGTAGAGCACCTCCTCCACCTGGCGGCTCAGGCGGTGGATCTCGTCGACGAAGAGGACGTCGCCCTCCTCGAGGTTGGTGAGGATGGCGGCGAGGTCCCCGGTCCTGCCAATCGCGGGGCCGGAGGTCGTGTGCAGGCGGGCGCCCATCTCGTTGGCGACGACGTTGGCGAGCGTCGTCTTGCCCAGGCCGGGAGGCCCGCTGAACAGCACGTGGTCGAGGGTCTCCCCGCGGTCCTTGGCGGCGGCGATGAGGACGCGGAGGTTCTCGCGGATGCGGTCCTGGCCGATGTAGTCGACGAGGTTCGCCGGCCTCAGGCTGTGCTCGACGTCGAGGTCGTCCTCGGTGAGCTCGCCCGTGACCGACGGCGCCTCCGAGCGCCGTGCGCGACCCCCCGCGTCCTCGAAGAGGTCGTCCTTGTCTGCCTCCCACATCTAGGCTCCCCTCCCCAGGCGCCTGAGCGCGAAGGAGACGGCGGCCTCGATGGTCGTGGCGCCCGCCTCGTCGAGCCCCTTGATGGCGAGCTCCGCCTCCTGCGGCGTGAAGCCCATCGCGAGGAGGGCCTCTGTCGTCTCGTCCGCGAGCGTGCCCGCGGCGCCGGGCGTCGAGGGGCCAGAGGCCGTGGCGGGGGCGGTGGCGGCGAGGCCGAGGAGCTCCGGGTCGCGCGCGAAGACGTCCGAGAGCTCCACGAGCAGCCGGCTCGCCTTCTTCTTGCCCACGCCGGGCACCCGCGCCATCTCGCCGGCGTCCTGCGAGACGACCACGGAGGAGAGCCCCTCGGGGGTGAACGTCGAGAGGACGGAGAGGGCGAGCTTGGGGCCCACACCGCTGATGGCGCGGAGCTTGTCGAAGAGCGCGCGCTCCTCGCGCGAGGAGAAGCCGTAGAGCTCCATCGCGTCCTCGCGCACCACCAGGCGCGTCAGCAGGGTCACCCCCGCCTCCCCCACCTGGGGCAGCGAGCTCGCCGTGGTGGACGAGACGCCCATCTCGAAGCCGACGCCGCCGACGTCGAGCACGACGCGGCTCGGCAGCACCTCCAGGAGCGTGCCCGTGAGCTGTGCTATCACTTGGAGTTCCTCCTGCTCTGACGTGACCTCCCGAGGACGCCCCTGTCCCTGGCGCGCCCGCCCTCGCCTATGGCGACCCTCGCCGCCGTGGCCGCCGCCGTCTCCTCGCGGCGCTCGGCGGCACGCAGCTCCCGCTCCGCCCGCTCCTGCGCCGCGACCGCCACGGTCGCCGCGTCCCTCGTGATGGTGCGCGTGCGCACGAGGTTGGCGTGGCAGATGGCGGCGGCGAGAGCGTCTGCGCAGTGGTCCGGCCGCGGGTCGTGGTCGAGCGCCAGGACGTTGCGCACCATGTAGATGACCTGGCGCTTGTCCGCGCTGCCCGTCCCGACGACCGCCTGCTTGATCTGCATCGGCGTGTACTCCCCCAGGGCGAGGCCGTAGCGCGAGCAGGCCACGATGGCGGCCCCGCGCGCGTGCGCCGTGGCGATGGCCGAGCGCTGGTTCTCCCCGAAGAAGATCTTCTCGACCGCCGCGTCCGTGGGGGCATAGGTGGCGATGGCGGACTCCACCTCGTCGAAGATCCTCCCGAGGCGACGGTCCAGGGGCTCGTCCGCATCCGTCGCGACGCAGCCGTAGGCCCGCGCGCGGGCGAGCGAGCCCCGCGTCTCTATGACACCCCAGCCCGTGTGCGCGAGCCCCGGGTCTATGCCCAGGATAACCAAGGGACCACCTCCGACGTGGGCCGGGCTCCGAGGAGCGACGAACGGTTGTTCTATCCTACCACACCCCGAAGCGTACGGCCGTCAGTTCTCCGAGAAGGGCCCGCCCCAGGACAGGGGGCCGGTCGGCCCCATCCCCTGCTGGCCGCCGCCGAGGCCGTCCTCCCCGTCCCGACCGAGGCGGTCGCCGAGGTCGCCGCGGGCGAGGTCGCGAAGGAGCCCCAGGACGTCCCGCACGTCCCGGGGGCCTGCGTCCTCGTCCTCGCGGGCGTCCTCCCCCGGGGCTCCCCCCTGGGCTCCCTCCCCGCCGCCGGCGAGGTCGAGCGAGCGTTCGGTCAGCTCCTGCAGGTAGTCCATCAGCTGCCGCTCGCTCATGCGCTCGCCCTCCCCGCGGACGCGGTCGTGCCAGGCGAGCCCGAGCGGCGAGCGCGCGTCGTAGAGCGTGCGCGAGGAGACCATGAGGCAGAGGGTGCGACCGAGCCGGAAGGGCTCGCGATCGCGCAGGCGACGGGCTATGGCCCGGACGACCACGGGCTCCCCGCGCTGCGCGACGACGTCCGTCAGCGGCTGCTCCCACTCGACGAGGCTCGCGAGCACGGTGTCGCACAGGGCGAGGCGCTCCGCGTCGGTCGGCGCGGCGGAGGCGAGGCCCTCCACGTCGGGCACGCGGAAGTCACGCATGGCCGCGGCCGGTATGACGGGAGAGATGGTGTTGCGCAGCCGGGCGAGCTCGAGCACGTCGGAGCGGTACACGTCCCCCAGGGGCATGAGCTGTGACGGCGTGCAGGTGCCGGGCGCGGCCTCGAGGGCGAGCGCCGTCTTGTCCTCGGCCGTGAGCGCGATGCCCGCGACCTCGCGCGCAAGCGCCGAGACGCGGACCGCGGTGAGGTCGTGGAGGAGCGCCTCGTCTCGTCCGAAGGGCACCTGCGCCCTGCTCGTGGCGACCGCCGCGGGCGCCGGGGCGGGCGCGTGCGCGATGGCCTCGGCCGCGGGGGCGTCCGCCCCCTCGCGCAGGTCCAGGTGGAGGTTGCGGGCGAGCTCGCGCGAGGCGGCCGCCCCCTCCTCCGTGACGCCCTCGGCGAGGACGGCGTGCACGTGCGTGGGGCCCAGCGCGTCCGAGGCGAGGGTCGCGAGCAGGAGCGTCCCCGCGCCGCCGTCCAGGGCGAGCGCGACCTCGCCGAGGTCGAGCTTGCCCAGGTAGTCGCGCAGGCCGAGCGTGAGCGCCTCCCAGAGGTGCAGCGGCTTGTTGAAGACCTCGGGCGGCAGCGGCCGGGCGAGCGGGCCCTCCGCAGCCGGGTCGACCTCCGCTGTGACCACGGCCTCCTCGAAGCTCGGAGCGCAGGCGGCGAGCTGGCCCCACGGCGCGAGGACGAAGCTCGAGCCCGTGTACACCTGGGTGCCGTAGCCGCCCACCGAGCCGACGCCCACGAACCACGCGTCCAGCTCGCGCGCGTCCGCCACGTAGCGCCCCTCGGTGAGGTCGGCGGCGAGCACGGAGGAGGCGTCATCGAGCGCGTAGCCAAAGCCGGCGAAGTAGACGACGGCGTCGACCTCAGGCCGCTCGTCCAGGAGGTCGTCGAGGTCATCGTAGGTGAAGGCCACGGCGAGCTCGACGCCGCCGACCTCGAGGGTGAGGGGGCCGTCGTCGGACTCGTCGTCCTCCCGCGCACCCATCCCGGCGAGGCCTGCGAGGTAGGAGGACATCCTGAGCGGCACGACGTCGCCGTCCCGGAGCAGCATGGCCTCGGGAAGCGGGTCGCCGTCCAGGTCGCACACGATCGGGGCAAGGCAGGGGCAGGCGAGGCGGGCGGAGAGGTCCGAGAGGGCCTCGGAGAGGTCGACGAGGTAGCCCTCCCTGTCGCCGTACTGGACCGGAAGCGGGCCGGTGAGCGCTGCGAGCGGGAGCAGGAGGAGGTCCGCCCCCTGGGCCGCCGCGGCCTCCGAGATGGAGACGACGCGCTCCGCGGTGCGGGCGAAGTCGCCCGCGCGCGTGTCTATCTGTGCGATCGAGAGCTTCATGGAGACCTCCAGACGCCGCTGTCCCGAAAACCCATGGTAGAAAAAGCTGCCAGCCGCGAGGCTCACGGCTGGCAGCTTCTCACGAACTTTTGACCTCGGACCTACAGGTCGGCCTTCCAGAGGCCGTGGAGGTTGCAGTACTCGTAGACCGTGACGTCGTTCGCGCCGTTGATGCAGAACTTCGCCGTGGGCTTGTCACCCGGCTTGAGGTAGCGGATGTAGAGACGGTCGTCCGCCGCGAGGGCGATCCACTGGATGTAGTGCTCCTCGAGCATCGGGTGCTCGACGGAGCCGACCGTGACGGTCAGCTTGTGGCCGTCGGTCTCAAGGACGGGCACGTGCTTCTCAGTGGCGGCGTCGGTGGAGCCGGCCTTGAGCTCCTCCATCGGCTCGCCGCAGCAGGTGGGCGTGCAGCCACCCTTGTTGACGACGGCCACAAGGTTGCCGCACTTGTTGCAACGGTAGAACGTAACCTCAGCCATGCTCTTCCTCTCTCTCCTCGTCGCGCACATGCACGACGTTAGGTATGTTCCCCCCAACGGGACCTAGTATACGCGCGTCGAAGCATCTGTTACCTGTTAGGTAGCGTTTATTCCGCGAAAGGGCGGACGTCGCGCCGCGTGCGGCAGCCGGCGCCTCCCGGGGCGACGCGGCCCGGGAGGCGCCGGGTCGGGGGCGGGCACCGCGCGGGCCGAGGGGCCGAGGCGCGGAGGCCAGCTAGGTGCCAGCCCCTTACGCCAGCACGACGGACCCCTCCTTGCCGAGAAGGTCGCACACCTCCGCGCGCAGGACCATGTTGTGCGCGTCAACGCGCGTGGGCAGGGCCATCCGCAGGGTCTCGCCGGAGGCGCCCTCCACGAGGATCTCGACCCGGTCCAGGCCGACGTAGCGCGAGAAGATGGACCCGAGCTGCTCCATGCGGCCGCGGCTCAGCATCCTGCTCGGCATCATGACCTCGAAGACCTTCGGCCGGTTGGTGCGGTCGTTGAGCTCGAGCGGCTCCACCGTCGAGCAGATAATCTGGTCGCCCCGGTCGCTGCGCTCGAGCTTGCCCGACACCTTCACGAAGACGTCGCCCTGGGTCTCGCCCGTCTCCTCGTCCACCTCGCCTGCGAGCGTGGCGGCGCACTCCTTGTAGAGCTTGGGGAAGACGACCAGGGTGATCTCGCCCTCCATGTCCTCCAGGGTGACGATGGCCATCGAGTCGCCGTTCTTGGTGGTCTTCTTCTGCACGGACGAGACCATGCCCGCGAGGCGGATGCTCTCCCCCTCCGGGACCTTATAGCGCGTCTGCGTGGCGCCCGTCACCGGATTGGTGTACTCCTCCGAGGCGGTGAGCTCGGAGATCTGGTAGTCGCGCGCCTTCGTCAGGGCGTACTCGTAGGGGCGCAGCGGGTGGTCGGAGACGTAGAGGCCAAGGACCTCGTGCTCCTGGGAGAGCTTGACGCTGCGGTCCCACTCGACGCCGTCGGGCTCGGGGGCCTCGTCCTCGAAGCCCGAGCCCTCGACGCCGCCGAACAGGTCGAACAGCGAGCTCTGGCCCGCAGCGCGGTCGCGCTGCCGCTTGGCGGCGGCGTCGATGATGTTGGAAGGGTTGGCCTTGTCGACGAAGTGCATGCACTGACGGCGCGTGTAGCCCGTCGAGTCGAAGGCGCCGCTCTTGATCAGCGCCTCGACCACGCGGCGGTTGGCGTCCTTGGAGTCCATCCGCTCGACGAAGTCGTGGATGTTCTTGAAGGGGCCGCCCTCCTCGCGCTCGGCCATGATCGCCTCGCCGACCGCCTCGCCCACGCCGCGGATGCCGGCGAAGCCGAAGCGGACGCCCTCGGAGGTCGCCGTGAAGTCGCGGCCGGACTCGTTGATGTCGGGCGGGAGGATCTTGATGTCCTCGTGGTGGCAGGCCGTGACGTAGTGGACGATCTTGTCCGTCTTGCCCATGTAGGAGGTCAGGACCGAGGCCATGTACTCCTTGGGGAAGTAGGCCTTGAGCCAGGCGGTCTGCATGACCAGGATGGCGTAGCCCGCGGAGTGGGACTTGTTGAAGGCATAGGAGGCGAACTCCAGGACGTCGTCCCAGATGCGCTGGGCGACCTCGCGCTTGTAGCCGTTGGCGACGGCGCCGTTCATCCAGTGGTCGTAGGTGGTCTCGTCCTTGCCGTCGTCCCAATGGAAGACGGTCGAGGTCAGGAGCTTGATCTTCTTCTTGGCCACGGGCTTCCTGATGCGCGAGTCCGACTCGCCGGCAGAGAAGCCACTCATCTTGACCGAGATCTGCATGACCTGCTCCTGGTACACGATCGTACCGTAGGTCTCGTCCAGGATGTCCGACAGGCGGTCGTCGTAGAAGACGACGGGCTCGCGGCCGTTCATGCGGTTGATGTAGCTCGTCACCATGCCGGCACCGAGGGGGCCCGGGCGGTACAGGGCGATGAGGGCCACGATCTGCTTGTACTCCTTGGGCTGCATCGCCTTGATCGTGGCGGTCATGCCGCCGGACTCCACCTGGAACACGCCCGCGGTCCTGCCGGAGCCCAGAAGCTCGTATATCTTGGGGTCGGAGAAGTCGATCTTGTCGACGTCGATGTCCACGCAGGTGGCGCCAGGCTTGACGCAGGCGCGCACCGCCTCGGGCATACGGTCGACGTCCGTGGCGTCCGGGTAGGAGGCGCGGATGTTGGCGAGCGCCTTGTTGATGACCGTGAGGGTGCGCAGGCCCAGGAAGTCCATCTTGAGCAGGCCCATGTCCGCGACCGAGTGGCCCTCGTACTGCGTGATCGTGACGTTGCCCTTGGTGTCGAGCTTGGTCGGCACGTGGTCCGTGACGGGCGTGGGCGCGATGAGCGTGGCGCAGGCGTGCACGCCCTCGCCGCGGGTCAGCCCCTCGATCGCGAGGGCCGCGTCGATGATGCGGTGGCAGTCCGCGTCCTTCTCGTAGGCCTCCTCGAAGTCCGGGGAGTACTGGTCGGGGTGCTTCTCGCCCTTGTGCAGGGCGCAGGGCAGCGAGAGCTTGGGGTCGTTGGAGAGCATCTTGGAGAGGCGCTGGCCCATGTAGACGGGGAAGCCCAGCACGCGCGCCGCGTCGTTGATGGCCTGCTTGGCCTTGATCGTGGAGTAGGTGATGACCTTGCAGACGTGGTCCTCGCCGTAGACGTCGCGCACGTGCGCGAGGACGTCCTGGAGGTGCTCGTCGTCGAAGTCCATGTCGATATCGGGCATCTCGGAGCGCTGCGGCGAGAGGAACCTCTCGAACATCAGACCGTTCTCGAGCGGGTCGAAGTTGGTGATGTTCATCGCGTAGGCGACGATGGCGCCCGCGGCCGACCCGCGGCCCGGCCCGACGCCGATGCCGTTGTCCTTGGCCCACTGGACGTAGTCCTGGACGATGAGGAAGTAGTTGGCGAAGCCCTTGTCGCAGATGATCTTGTACTCGTACTCGAAGCGGTCCTGGACGTTGATGCCGTTGATGACGACGTTGCGCCAGTCCTCTCCGTAGCGGCGGGCCAGGCCGCGCTCGCACTCGTCGTGGAAGCGCGCCTCCGCCGTCTCCCCCGGCTTGAGCCCCGGGTACTGAGGCAGGTACATGTGCGTCCAGTCGAGCTCGTAGTCGCACTTGGCGGCGACCTCGAGGGTGTTGTCGCACGCCTCCGGGAGCCAGGAGAAGAGCTCGCGCATCTCCTCCTCGCTCTTCATGTAGAACTCGGTGCCCTCCATCCGCATGCGGGTCGTGTCGTCGAGGGTGGTCGCCTTGCCGATGCAGGAGAGGATGTCCTGCGTGGGCGCGTCCTCGCGGGTGAGGTAGTGGAAGTCGTTGGTCGCGACGAGCTTGACGTCCAGCTCGCGCGCGATCTTCACGAGGTACTCGTCGAGCTTGCGGTCGTCCCAGCCGTTGCGGAAGGTCAGGCCATGGTCCTGGACCTCCATGTAGAAGTCGTCCCCGAAGAGGCGCTTGAAGGTGCGCGCCCACGAGCGGGCCTCGTCGAAGTTGCCGTCCAGGACGTTCTGCTGGATGATCCCCTGCACGCAGGCGCTCTGGCAGATGAGCCCCTCGTGGTACTCCTCCAGCATGGCGAGGGTGGTGCGCGGCTTGTAGTACATCATCTCGTGGCCGGCCGCCACCGACATGCACTTGACGAGGTTGTGGTAGCCGACCTCGTTCTTGGCGAGGAGGATCAGGTGGTAGCGGCGCTGCTTGGTGCCGCGCTCGATGCAGTCGTCCGTGATGAAGTAGGCCTCGCACCCGAAGATCGGCTTGATCTTGAGGTGCGGCCGGGAGGCGCGGACCGCCTCGAGGTCGTGGCCCGACCCCTCCCAGGCGCTGACGTCGCGCTCCCACTGGGCGTGCACGCAGTCGAAGTAGTCCGCCCCCTCCGCGTCCGGCTCGGGCTCCTCCAGCTCCCAACCCTTCTGGAAGCACTCTACGTCGTGGCGCCACTGCTTCATGTTGGCGGCGTCGTCGTTGTACTTGCGGCACTCCAGGTCGAGGTTAGGGATGCCGAACATGTACCCGTGGTCCGTCAGGGCGACGGCGGGCATCTTGAGGTCGACCGCGCGCTTCACCATGTCCGGTATGCGCGTGGCGCCATCGAGGATGGAGAAGTCCGAGTGGTTGTGAAGATGAACGAATGCCATGTGGCCTGCCTCCCGGACGCCCCGTCGGGCACCCCTCCCTAGACCGTCGGCCCCTAGGGGCCGGGGTCCCTAGGATAGCCGAGCGGACGCGCCCTTACAAGAACACCTGTACTACATCACGCCCCCTGCACAAGCGGTCGACGCGGCCCCGGACGCCTGGGGGCGTAGCGGCACACGAGCGGCCCGCCGTCCGCGCACTCCCGCTCCACGCACACGAAGGCGCAGGTCACGTCCTCGAAGCCGAGCTCGGCGAGGACGCCTGCGTAGAGGCTCGCCTGCATCTCGTGGCGCTCCCACGCCTCCTGGTCCGTGAGGTCGGCGTCGCCGGTCTTGTAGTCGACGACGAGCGCCCTGCGCCCCGCGCCGTCCGAGCACAGGAGGTCGATGGCCCCCTCGACGAACTCGCCCTGCTCGGCGCCGGGCACCCGCACGAAGAAGGGGACCTCGGCGCGCACGACGTCCCACGAGAGCGCCTCGGCGCGGACGTCGGAGCCCGCCCAGCGCGCGAGCGCCGCCTCGAGCCGAGCACACTGCGCGCGCGTGAGCCCCTGGAGGCGCTCCTGGGCGCGGACGCGCTCTGGGCCGACCTCGCCTGCGCACTCGACCATGGCCTGGGCGAGCGCGTGGAAGGCCGTGCCCAGGCTGGTCGCGCGGTCGGCGTCGAGGGTCTCGGGCCTCCCGGTCGCGTCGTCTGCGCCCTCGGGCGCGAGCCCGTCGCGCACCTGCGCGCGGTCCGCGGCCGGCCGGCGGCACCGCTCGGCGGCGGGCTCCCCCGCGACCGCCTGCGGCCGTGCGCCCGCGCCGGGGTCCACCAGCTCGACCGCAAGCACCGGGGGCACGGGGGCGCCGAGGGCCCTGAGCGACGAGTAGCTGAAGGTGCCCCTGCGCGCGCCGAGGCGCCGCGCCCGCCTGCGCGCGAGGGCGAGGCCGTCTCCGGTCGCCTCGTCGATGAGGTCAAACTCCGCGCCCTTCTCGCCCTCCTCCACGTAGCGGTCGGGGTCCCAGGCGCCCGCGCAGTCGACCTCGAGGCCGCCCGCGCCCTCCGGCGCGCTCAGCGCCACGTGGCGCACGCGCGCCGGCTCGGAGCCACCGTAGTCGCAGCGGCTGAGTCCCGAGGGGGGCAGCGCCCCGTCGAAGAGGGCGTCCACGACGCCGGCCGCGAGCCTGGTCTTGAGCTGGCCCTTCGACCCCACCCTGACCGGCAGGCCCAGGACGCAGGCCTCGCGCGCCCGGGTGATGGCCACGTAGAGGAGGCGGGCGAGCTCGTCCTGGTCGCCCTCGCGCGACTCGAAGCAGATGAGCCTCGCCCAGTCCGAGACGCTGGCGCACTCGGAGGCGTCCGCGGGGACGACGGCGAGATCGGAGGCGGTGACGCCGGGCGGCACCATCGTCGCCAGCACCCGCCCAGCACGGTTCTCGCAGGTGACGCCCGCCACGCCCGACGAGCCCTCCGAGCCCCAGCACTCGGCGACGGCCACGAGGGGGAACTCCAGGCCCTTGGAGGCGTGCACGGTCATGACCCTCACCGCGCCCGCGCCTCCGCCCACCAGCGACGCCGGCCCCACCTTCGCGCTCTCGAGCCACAGGTCGAACTCGCGCGACGCCCTGGCCACGCCGACCCCGCGCGCGGAGGCCAGCTCGTCGGCGTAGCGGATGGCCGCCAGCACGTTCGCCGCCTTGGCGACGCCGTCGGCGCCGGCCGCCTCCAGCCGCGCGATCCAGCCGGACTCGCGCACGCAGGCGAGAAGGACCTCCCCTACACCCCAGCTCCCGAGGCGCGAGACCGCCCGCAGGAGCACCTCGCGCGCCCTCAGGAGCCGCTGGCTCGGGCGGACGCCCGGCAGGAGCTCGAGCGTCGCGAGCCCCTCGTCGAGCGGGCGCTTGTCGAGCCCACCCGCCCCCTCGCGCGAGGTCGTGGTAAGGGCGCACAGGTCGTCTGCGTCGAGGCGGAACATGTCGCCCGTGAGCACCGGGAAGAGCCCCGAGGCCGTGTCGCGCGGGCAGGCGAGCAGGTGGAGCAGGGCGGCGACGCAGGCCACCTCCTCGGTGTCGGAGAAGGTCGAGCCGCCCGTCACGACGCAGTCGAGCCCGCGCTCGCGGAGCGCGTCGAGGTAGAGGCCGACGCGCGCCATGCGGCCGAGCAGGAGCACGCAGTCGTCCGGCGAGACGCCGGCCTCCACGTAGGAGCGGATGCGGTCGGCGACGGCCTTCGCCATGACCGCGGAGCGCGCCTGCGCGTCGACGCCCTTGCCGGAGGCGCTGACCAGCTCCACGTCGATACGCGGCTCGCCCTGGGCCGCGTAGCCGTCCGGGCGCGCTTCGCAGGGCTCGAGGCTCATGAAGCCCGGGATGAGGCCGCCTCCGAGGACGCGGTCCACGAAGGAGAGCACGTCGGCGTGGCTGCGGAAGTTCTTGCTGAGGCGCACGGTCGAGCCCTCCCCGAGCGCGGCGCCCCTCTCGCGGAAGACGCTCACGTCGGCCGCGCGGAAGCGGTAGATGGACTGCTGGGCGTCGCCCACGGTCACGAGGTGGCAGGCGTCGCGGCCGCTCATGAGCTCGATCATGCGCACCTGCTGGGCGTTGGTGTCCTGGAACTCGTCGACCATCACGAGGCGGAAGCGCCTCCCCATCTCGCGCGCGACGTCGGGGTGGTCGTGGAAGGCCCGCAGCGTGAGGGCGAGAAGGTCGTCGTTGTCCAGGCCGCCCACCGCGCGCTTCGCGCGCGCGTAGCGCTCGTCCACGGCGCGGGCGATCTCGACCACGTCGCGGGCGAGGGGACCTGCGGTGGCGAAGGCGCAGGCGAGGCTCGCGTCCTCCCAGGCCGCCCTGAGCTCCGCGCCCACCTCGCGCATGTCCGCCTTGCGGTAGGCGTTGCCGTTGGGCCGGGCGACCCCGGACAGCGTCTCGCGGGCGAGGCGGGCGTCCCGCGCGCCGGGCGGCGCGGCGAGAAAGCCCTCGAGGGCGGCCTCGGAGGCGACCAGGGCGGCCTCCTCCTTGGCGCCCGTCTTGCTGCCGAAGGCCTTGCAGGCCCTGCCCAGCACGAGCGCCCGCCCGACCTGCTCCGAGAGCGCGCGCAGCTCGCCCGTGAGGTCGGGGGCCTCGCCCGGGAACTCGATCGAGTCGAAGCCCTCCAGGGCCGAGGCGGCCGCGTCGCGCAGGCGCGCGACCATTCCGAAGACGGTCGAGGGGCCGTCTTCACCCGCCCTGCCCCTGAGGTCGAACTCCGCCCTCAGCTCGGGGTAGGAGCCCTCCTCGCGGATCTCGGCGAGCACCCCCTCCGTGGCCCCCTCGAGCAGCTCGCCCGCGACCGACTCGTCGAGAACCACGAAGGCGGGGTCGAGCCCCAGCTCGAAGGCGTGGGCGCGCAGGATGCGCGAGCACATCCCGTGGATCGTGCTGATCCAGGCCGAGTCGACGGCGAGCGCCTGCTCCTCGAGCCCGGCCTCGCGCAGGCGCGCGCGGATCTTCTCCTTTATCTCCTCCGCCGCCGCGTGGGTGAAGGTGATGACGAGGACCTCGTCGAGGCCCGACAGGTAGGGCCTGCCCCCCTCGCCGGAGCCGGGCGAGAGCGCGAAGGCCACCCGTTCCGCGAGCGTGGAGGACTTTCCCGAGCCCGCGCCCGCCGCCACGAAGAGCGGCCGGTCGAGGGTGCGGACGATGCGGGCCTGGTCTGGGGTGAGCTTTCTCGGCATCAGCGGATCCTCCTCGGGCAGTCCGTGACGGGGCACCACGAGCACGCCGCCTTGTCGCGCGGCTCGGCCGGGATCTCGCCGGCGAGCATGCGCCCGACCGCGTCGGCGACGCGGTCCTCGCACGCGTCGAGGAGCTCCTCGAAGCCGATGGTGCCGGGGGCGCCGCACACGAGGTGCTGGGCGCGGCGCTCGGAGGGGGCGGCGCCCATGACCTGCTCGACGGCGTTGGCGTCGAGGGCGCCGGCGATCTCGTGGTCGGCCGCCCCCGCCCCGGAGGTCGAGAGGTAGACGGCGCCCACCACCTTGAGCTCCGGCATGAGGCGGCGCACCACCTGCGCGTATATGAGCGACTGCACGCGGCGGGGCAGCGCGAGGGCGGCGGCCTCGGCGGGCGCCCCCTCCGGGAAGGCGTCGTACTCGCGCGAGAAGCCGGGGGCGCGCTTGTGCTTGTAGTCGATGACCACCGCCCGGCCGTGCGCGTCCACGTCCACGCGGTCGACGCTCCCCACGAAGTCGATGCCCGCGTAGGTGACGTGGGCCGACCGCGCGCTCCTGCCTCCGAAGCGCAGCTCGAAGTGGCGGGGCGAGAAGCCCTCGAGCCTCGTGGCCTCGAAGTCCATGACGGACTCGAGCTCGCCGCGGAGCCGGTCGAGCCTCAGGCCCTCGGTGGCGGTGTGCGGCACGAGGGACTGCGAGCGCAGGGTCGTCGCGCGCATGCGCTGGTGGCACAGGTGGCGGTCGAACTCCTCGTCGACCAGACGGTGCGCGAGGTCGAGCCGCTCCGGCGCCACGCGCGCCGAGGCGACGAAGCCCACGTCCGCGAGCGCGCCCTCGAGGCCGTCCTCCTCGATTGCCGCCTCGTCCGCGAGCCCCTCCGCGACTGCGGCGCGCGCGAGCAGCTCGCGGTGGCTCACCTCGAGGACGCGGTGGGCGAAGGTGCCCGCCTGCACGTTGGAGAAGGTCGCGTCGTTGTCGCCCAGCCCGAGCCGGCGCAGGGCGAACCACTTGTACGGGCACTCGAGGTAGGACTCGATCTGCGAGGCGGAGAGCGCCGCGAGGCCGGTCTCCGCGTTCCTGGGCACGAGGATCATGTCGCGCGAGGCCTCCCCGATGGTCCCGGGCTCGCCGGGCAGCTCGCTGCCCTCGACCCCGGGGGCGCGGCCCGAGGCCGCGAGCAGCGCGCCCGGGCGCCCCTCGCCCAGCCTCCGCGCGCGGAGGGGCGAACCCTCCGCCGGCTCGTCCTCGGGGCCGAGCCCGTAGCAGGCAAGGCACTCCGTCAGCACGACCGCCGGGTAGGTGGGGTGCGACGCGGCGTCGTTGGCCGCGCGCTCGAGCACCAGCGCACGCGAGGGCGCGGCGACGAGGGCCGCGAAGTCGCGGCGGGCGACCCTCAGCGGGTCGGTCTCCGCGTCCAGGCCGAGCTTTGAGGCGAGCGCGACGATGGCGTCGTCGGCCGGGGCGAGGGGCCAGGCGGCCGAGGTGAGGCCGGAGACGACGAGGGCGTCCACGGAGCGGGGCGCGAGGGCCGCCGCCTCCCTCACGGAGCAGACCCGCACGCGGGGGAGCCCCGGAGCCGCGGGGCCGGCGGCCCCGCCCCCGAGCTTGAGCCGCGAGGGGGCCGCCTCGTCGGAGAGGAGCTCGCCGACGAGGCCGACCAGGGTCGCGAGGGTCGTGCGGCGGGCGCCGGAGCCCGCCTTGGGCGAGCAGGTGAGGCCGGCCGAGGCGAGCTCGCCGGCCGCCTCGCGCACGCGCGCGAGGCAGTCCGCCGCCGAGAGGAGGCCCTCCTCGCACCCCTCGCCGGCCTCCCGCGAGGGGGCGGCGCCGGCGCGGGCGACCTCGTCGGGGTCGAGCGCGCGCCTGGCCTCGAGCCGCGCGCGGACGCCGCGCTCGAGCTCGAGGGCGGCGGTCGACAGGCGGCCCCTGAGCAGGGCCGCCGTGGCGCGGGCGACCTCGTCGGAGGTGGAGGCGCGCCTCTGGAGCTGGGCGAGGACCTGCGCGGGCGAGAGCATGCGGTTGCCGCGCCACTTCAGGTCGAGCGCGTAGGCGCGCTCCCTGGCGACCCCGGACGCGTCGGAGAGAAGGAAGTCGGTGAGCGCCCGGGGCGGCCACCACGACATGTCGCCGAGGGCGGGCACCGGGCCCTCCTCGCCCTGCTCGTCCTCCGGCCAGGAGCAGGCGAGCTCCTGGAGCTGGGCCACCTGCGCGGCGAAGCCGAGGAAGGCCCTCGTCGCGGGGAGGTCTCCCACCCGCCTTTGGACGGAGCCCTCGGCGAGAAGGCCGCGGGCGGCGAGCTTGGGCGCGAGGGCGTCCCACGTCCTCGCGGGGTCGGGGCAGGCGACGACGACGTCCGCGCAGCCCTCGGCGACGAGCCCCGTGACCTCCTGGCAGACGAGCTCCGCCTCGGCGAGCGGGCCCAGCGCGAGCGCGCACCTCACCTGCCCCTGCGGCTCCACGGGAGCGACGTCGGCGCGGAACAGGGACGCGCGCAGGCGCGAGAGCTCGTCTCCGCTGGCGGGCGCGCCCGTCCCGCCGAGGGGTTCCTCGCACGCCACCTCGACTCCCGCGGCGCCGGCCTCGGAGCGAAGCGTGGCGACGAGGTCGCGCGAGACGTCAGACGCCGGGCCGGCGTCGACCGGCACGACCCAGCACACGGGGGCGGCGGCCGCCAGGCCCACCGCCAGGGCGCGCTCCGCCGCGGAGGCGGGGGCGACCCCGTTGAGGACGACGGGGACGGCCGCGGCGCCGGCCTCCTCGAGCGCCTCCGGGAGGCGCACCATCGCCTCGCTGGCCTCGACGCGGCCGCGCTCGCGCAGGGCGCCGCGGTAGGCGCCGAGCAGCGAGAGCACGGCCCTCTCGCCCCGTCCGAGCCCGGCGGCGCGCGGGTCGGCGTCGTCGACGCGGCCGTCTTTGGCGAGCGGGAGCCACGGCAGCGAGGAGGCGGCGAGGCGCGCGAGCGTCTTGACGAGGCCGGGGGTGGCGGGGAGCCCGGCGAGGTCCCCCTCGGAGGCGTCGGCCACCACGAGGCGCAGAAGGACGTAGCGCTCCTGCGCGGAGACGATCGCGGAGCCGTCGCCCCAGACGCCCCAGCGCTCCTTGGCCCACAGGCCCGGCGTGGTGCACGTGACGCCGAGCGCGAGGCCCTCCTCGTCCGCGAGCGCGCGCTGCATGTCGAGCGCCTGGCCGAGCGAGGGCGCAAGGAGCGCCGCGGCCCCCGTCGAGGCGACGGCCTCCCGGAGGACCCGCGCGCAGGGCGCGGGCACGATGCCGTAGTCGCTGGTCTGGATGATGTGGAGTGTCATGCTTCCCCTCTCCTCGTGGGGGACATGCTACCCCACCGCCGGGACAAGAATGGGCGCAGCCGCGCCCCGCTGGCGACGGTGCCACCCGCGTCACGGCCGACCGCGGCGACCGCCGCCCACCGGACCCGGCCCCCTCACTCGCCCTGCGACGCCGGCGGCGCGGCCTCGCCTGCCGCAGGTCCTTCTCCCCCCGTGGCGCCGTGCTCGCCCGCGAGGCGCGCGAGGACGAGGCGGTAGCCCCCGGCGCCGTTGTTCAGGCACTTGGACACGCGGCTCACCGTGGTCGAGCTCGCGCCGGTGCGCCTCGAGACGCTGAGGTAGGAGGCGCCCTCGCTGAGCAGGCGCGCCATCTCGAGGCGCTGCGCCAGGTCGGCGATCTCGCGCGTGGTGCAGAGGTCCAGCAGGAGCGCGCGGGCCTCGTCCGCAGACTCGAGCAGGCAGAGCGCGTCGAGGAGCCTGCTCACCTCGGCGCCTTGGGGCATGTCATCCTTGGGCATCGCGTGCACCTCCGTTCGGGACCCTGATACTTTAGCGCATTAAAGTGCCGCGTGGCGGAGAAGGACGTCTGGGGGCAGCCCGACGAGTTGCAGTTCTTTTGTGGACGCCGACGGGGCGCCCCTCCGGGGGGTAGGATACGGAACACCTGATCGTCCTTGGATGGGAGGCTCGCATGAGAGCAGTGGGGCTCTGGCTCGCGACGGCCGTCGCGGTCGCCGTCGCCGTGGCCATCGTGCCGGGGGTCGCCGTCGTCGGTGGCTCGGGGGGCCTGCTCGTGCTCGCGGCCGTGCTCGCCTTCGTGAACTCCTTCGTGCGGCCGGTCATGAGGCTCTTCGCCCTGCCTCTGACGGTGCTCACGCTTGGCCTGTTCCACTTCGTGGTCAACGCCCTCGCTCTCGAGCTCGCGAGCTATCTCGCGCTCGGCCTCTTCGGGTCCGGGGTGGTGCTGGCCTCGTTCGGCTCCGCGCTCGTGGCCTCGCTCGTGATCTCGCTCGTATCGTCGGTCTCGGAAGCGGTCCTCGGCCTGAGGTAGGACCCCAGCGTGCTGCGCGCCACCTTCACGATGGCCGCGGCGGCCTGCGTCGCGTTCTCCCTGCGCGCCGCCATGGTGCTGGCGAGCATGCCGTTCACGAGCTCGCGCATGACCTCCTTGGTCTCCTCGTCCATGGAACCCATGGAGACGAGCACCCTCTGGATGCCCTGCGGCGAGGAGGCGATCTCGTCGAGCTCCTGGGCGCCTCCCGCGCCGAGGACGTCGAAGAGCTCCTTGGTCACGCTCCTGCGCGTCGGGAGGTCGCGCGCCTGGATCCAACGGTTCAGCGTCTCGTCGGAGGCCGCCGCCTCTACGTCGAGGCCGTCGGCGCGCACGAAGCCGTCCCCCATCACCTCCCAGGTCGTGGGGTCGTGCTGGAGCACGCCGAAGGCGGTGCTCCTGACGTAGGTGCGCGGCTCCCCCACGCGGTCGAAGATCTGGCCGACCACGCTGTAGGCGGGCTGGATCCTGACGAAGCGCTCGCCGAGGACCTCGCGGGGGCCTGCCGGCACGACCTCGCGGGGCAGGCCCGGCCCGTCGTTGCTGAAGGCGCGCTCAATCCTTCCGAGAAGCCCCACCGGGCAGGCGGCGACGGCATAGGCGGCGAGGTTGCCGCCCTTGGAGTGGCCGCCCACGAAGAGCCGCCGGCCGGCGGCGCCCGGGGCCGCGAGGGCGTCCTCGAGGTAGGAGGCCGCCATCCTCTGCGCCTCCGTCACCTCGTAGGAGATCATGAAGTTCTCGCGCCAGCCGTCGAGCGAGCCGTCGGTGCCGCGGTACGCGACGTAGGTCTCGTCGCGCCCGACGTCCACCTGCAGGGCGGCGAACTGCAGGGAGCTCGCGTCGTCGGAGCGCGCCACGTAGTCGTGGGCGGAGAGGTGCGAAAACCGCCGCGACCTCGCGATCCGCTCGACCGTGGGGGGCTCGATGCGCGCGATCGAGCGCACGTAGGGCGAGAGGTCGCCGCCGGCGCGCCTGAGGAGCTCGCCCAAGGCCGCCCCGAGCGCCACGGAGCCCCCGCCGGGGCCCGGCACGATCCCGCCGAGGTCGAGGTAGGCGATGGTCGAGAGGATGAGGTTGTCGACCTCGTTCAGCGGGCGCTCGTCGAAGGAGAGGTCGCCGCGCCAGTCGAGGTAGTCGTCCATCGTGGGCATCGTGTGCCGCCTTCCGCTGGGGCCGTCTGCTACCAAAAGGCCGCCCCGAGGGGCGGCCTGGGTGTCTCGTGTGGTGTTGCGGGCCGATCGCCCGCACCGACGGGGCCTCGCTAGACCAGGGGGCCGATGCAGGTGTACGGGCTCCACTGCCTGAGGCTGTTGACCGCGACCAGGCGCCCGTTGGCGTGCAGGATCTGGCCATTGCCGATGTAGAGGGCCACGTGGCGCTCGAAGTTGCCGCCGGGGACGTTGCCCCACCAGCAGACGACGTCGCCCGGCTGGGGGTTGGACGTCGCGTTCGCCTTGGCGAGCCCGATCTGGGTCACGCTGTAGTACTGCTCCCAGCCGCCGCCACCGATCGTGATGCCGGCCTGCGCGTAGGCGTAGCCCACGAGGCCGGAGCAGTCCCAGCCCACGCCGGGGGTGTTGCTGTGGCTGTACGGGAGGCCGAGCTGCGAGGAAGCGGCAGCCACGATGGTCGCCCTCTGGGAGGCGGTCAGCCTGCCGGTGGTGGCGCTGCTCGACCCGGAGTTGGAGCCGGAGTTGCTGCCGGAGTTGGAGCTGGAACCGGAGTTGCTGCCGGAGTTCGAGCCCGAGCCGGAGTTCGAGCTGGAGCTGGAGTTAGAACCGGAGTTGGAACCGGAGCCGGAGTTCGTGCCCGAGCCGGAGTTGGAGCTGGAGCTGGAACCGCTACCGGAGCTGGAGTTGCTGCCAGAGCCCGAGTCGTCGCTGGCGCCCGAGTTGTCGCTGGCGCCGGAGCCGTTGTTAGCGCCCGAGGTCCCGGAGTCGGTGGCGGCTCCCTGCTGGCCTGCGGACTCGCCCGACGTGCCGTCCTGGAGGGAGTCCTGCGCCGCCTGGGCGGCGGCCTGGCCCTGGGCCACGGCGGCCTCGTCGGCCGCCTGGATCTGGGCCCTGAGCTCCTCGCTCAGGCCGTTCACGTAGGACTGTTGCTCGGCCTGCCTGGACGCGAGGTCGGCGGCCTCCTGCTCCTGCTGGCTCGCGAGCTGCTCCTGCTCGGCCTTCAGGGTCTCGAGCGCCGCGAGCTCGTCGTCGTACTGGCTCCTCAGGTCCTTCACGGTGTTGATGGCCGCGACGCGCTTGTCGGAGACCTGCTGCGCGTAGACCACGTTGCCGACGAAGCTCTCGAAGTCCGAGGAACCGAGCACGAGCGAGAGGAGCGTGTCGCCGCCGCCGGACTTGTAGGTGGCCGCAACGCTCTTGGCGAGCGCGTCCTGCGCCTGCTCGAGCTGCTGCTTGGTCTGCTCGGACTCCGCCTGCTTGGAGGCGTACTCCTGGTTGGTCTGGTCGAGCTGGTAGTAGGTGTCCTGGAGCTTCTCGTCCACGTCGGCGTACTTCATGGAGAGGAAGTCGAGCTGCTGGCGGGCGGCGTCCACGTCCGCCTGGGAGACTTCCGCGAGCGCGATCACCGGACTGCCCGAAGCGACGAGCGTAGCGGCGATGGCGCAGGCCGCGATTCTGGTACGGAGGGATCTCTTCATACGGTGCTTCTTCCTATGGTCAGGCACTGCCTCATGGGGCACACGCACGGATACAATCTCATAGGCGAGATGGTACCATCGTTTGCCGACAAACGCCGCATCTCCACGTCTCTGAACGGCGCGTCCGCTCGGCGCAGCCCTCGTCGAGGCCACTCGAAGGCCATTCGACACAAGAAGGCGGGGCCACCGCCCCGCAGGCGACGGCCCCGCGCGAAAGGGCCTCCGATGACGAGCGAGGACACCCGCCGGACCTCTCGTGGCGGCCCGACGGGCGCCCGTCCTTCTCCCCTACTCCATGATTTGGCGGAACATGTCCTTGACCTGCTCCGGCGTGGCCTCGCGGGGGTTCCCGGGGTAGCAGGCGTCGGCGAGGGCGTCCGCGGCGAGCTGGTCGAGGTCGGCCTCGACGAGGCCCTTGCACGTCCTGGGGATGCCCACGTCCTCTCCGAGCTTGCGCACGGCTGCGATCGCGGCGTCCGCGGCCTGCTCGTCCGTCATGCCGGAGGTGTCGATGCCCATGGCGCGGGCGATGCCGGCCTGCTTGTGGGCGGCGACGGGCTTGTTGAACTCCATCGAGATCGGCAACAGCATGGCGCAAGCGACGCCGTGGGGCGTGTCGTAGTGCGCGGAGAGCGTGTGCGCCATGGAGTGGTCGATGCCCAGGCCGACGTTGGAGAAGCCCATGCCCGCGACGTACTGCCCGAGCGCCATCTCCTCGCGGCCGTGGCCCGGCTTGCCTTCCTTGGCCTCCTTGACGGCGTCGCGCAGGTTGTGGGAGATGATCTCGATGGCCTTGTAGTGGAACATGTCGGAGAGCTCCCACGCGCCCTTGGTGGTGTAGCCCTCGATGGCGTGGGTGAGAGCGTCCATGCCGGTGGAGGCGGTGAGGCCCGCGGGCATGGAGGCCATCATGTCGGGGTCGACGACGGCGACCTCGGGGATGTCGTTGGTGTCGACGCAGACGAACTTGCGCTCGCGCTCCGGGTCGGTGATCACGTAGTTGATCGTGACCTCGGCCGCGGTGCCCGCCGTCGTCGGGACGGCGATGGTGAAGACGGCGTGCTTCTTCGTGTCCGCGACGCCCTCGAGGCTCTTGACGTCGGCGAACTCGGGGTTGTTGGCGATGGTGCCGATGGCCTTGGCGGTGTCCATGGCCGACCCGCCGCCGATCGCGACGATCGCGGAGGCGCCGGAGCGCTTGAACGCCTCGACGCCGTCCTGCACGTTCTTGATGGTGGGGTTGGGCTTGACCTCGTCGTAGAGGTCCCACTTGACGCCGGCCGCGTCCAGGAGGTCGGTGACCTTCTTGGTCACGCCGAACTTGACGAGGTCGGGGTCCGAGCTGACGAAGACGTGGTCGTAGCCGCGCCGCGAGAGCTCACCCGGGATCTCCTTGATCGCGCCTGAGCCATGATACGAGATGCCGTTGAGAACGAAACGCTGAGCCATGCTGCCTCCAAGGTATGCTTCGCCTACAGTCGAACTTTTATATGTATGCCCAAACCATACGGGCGTTATGCCCGTGAAATCGCCTATCTCAGGCATGAAAAAACGGGCCGTGGAGGCACCGCGACCCGTCACATCCGTCGTTATCGGCATGCCGCCGGAGCCCGCCCGGGACCCCGTGCGGCCGCGCGGCCCTAGCGCCGTGCGCGCACCTGCCTGCCCGCCTCCGCCTCGCGGACCGCCCGCGGCGAGGAGCGGCGCGGACCCTGGCGGCCCTGGGGCTCGTCGCCCTCCCACTCGAGGTCGAAGAAGGTGGCCCAGGGGTCCCCGCGACGCACCTCGACGCCGTAGCGCGCGTCCGAGCGCGCCTGCTCGGCGCGCATGACGTGCATGCCGAGCACGAAAAACAAGCCGGAGAAGAGCGCCGGAGCCAGCCAGAGGAGCAGGTAGAGCACGTCCGCCGCGGACGCGAGGAAGTCGATGACGCCGAGGAGGAAGATCGCGTAGACCACGAGCGTGTGCATGAGCCCGAGCCGCCACGCCGCCCTCGAGACGCTGCGCGTGCGGCGCTGCACGACCTCGCCCATGATGAAGCCGTACGGGGTCGCGCCGATGGCGAAGGGCAGCAGGAAGAGGAAGGCCCAGTGGCCGCGCACGAGCCCGCCGGCCCCCTGGAGGAGCGGCCCGGCCGCCGATAGCGCCGCGAGGACCAGATACGAGACCCACAGCGGCATGAGCTTTCTGAACGTCTTGCCCATCTCCACCTCGCTTTGCACGTGAACACCAAGAGCATATGACAAAAGCCGGAGGCAGCCACCCGACTTTCGTCGTACGCCAAAACTATCCCGCATTTTCCCGCGGACGCACCGGACCCGGTGCGCCGGCCCCAGGCGCGCCCGTGCTGCCCGAAGCCCGGCGCCCCGCCCGGCGACGCGCCCGGCGCGGTATCCTACCCAGCGTCACAGGGGCCGGACGGGCCCGGGGCCGCGGAGACGGCGGCGGACCAGAGCGGGAGGGCGCACATGAAGCGGATTCTCATCGTCGCGACGGGCGGCACCATCGCCTCCACGCAGGACGGCCACGGGCTGGCACCCTCGGTCACGGGTCGCGAGCTGGCCGAGCAGGTGCCCCTGATCGCGGAGCTCTGCGAGCTGGACTTCGTGCAGCCGATGAACATCGACAGCACCAACATGCGCCCCCGGGACTGGCTGCGCCTCGCCGCCCTCGTCGACGAGGCCTGGGACGACTACGACGGCTTCGTCGTCCTCCACGGCACGGACACGATGGCCTACACGGCCGCGGCCCTCTCCTACCTCGTCCAGGGGAGCGAGAAGCCCATCGTGCTGACCGGCTCCCAGCAGCCGATGGCGAGCCCCTTCACGGACGCCAAGCTAAACCTCTACCAGTCGGTCCTCTACGCCTGCGACGACGGGAGCCGCGACGTCTCCGTGGTCTTCGGCGGCAAGGCGATCGCGGGCACCCGCGCCCACAAGCAGCGCACGATGAGCTTCAACGCCTTCACGAGCACCAACTACCCCTCGCTCGCCTACATCAGGAACGACCGCATCGTCCGCGCCGCGGGCCTCGGACGCCTCGCGCCCGAGGCGCCGCGGGAGCGCCCGAAGTTCTTCGGCAGGCTGGACGGCCGGGTCATCGTGCTCAAGCTTACGCCGGGCCTCGCGCCGGGCGTCCTCGAGCTGCTCAAGCGCGACTACGACGCCCTCGTGGTCGAGACCTTCGGCATCGGCGGCATCCCCGCCTACGGCGGGGTCTGGGAGCGGGCCATCTTCGACTGGGTCGGGGGCGGGCGGACGCTCGTCGTCACGACGCAGGTGCCCGAGGAGGGCCTCGACCTCGGCGTCTACGAGGTGGGCCGGCCCTACGCCAACCACCCGGGCATCCTCAGGGGCGGCGACATGACCACCGAGGCCCTCGTCGCCAAGACGATGTGGGTCCTCGGGCAGACGCGCGACCCCGACGAGGTCGCGCGCCTCTTCTACCGGCCCGTCAACTTCGACCGCAGCGAGGGCTAGCGAGCGTCCCTACAGCGTGCGCAGGGCGTCGACGAGCGCGGTCTTGTCCGAGGTCCTCTCGTCCTTCTGCTTGATGACGCGCGCCGGGCAGCCGGCGACGACGGCGTTGGGGGGCACGTCGGAGATCACAACGGCGCCGGCCGCGACCACGGCGCCCGCGCCCACGCGGCAGCCCTCGATCACGACGGCGTTCGCCCCGATGAGCACCCCGTCCTCGATGACGACGGGGGTGGCGCTGGCGGGCTCCACCACGCCCGCGAGCACGGTGCCGGCGCCGATGTGGCACCTCTTGCCCACGATGGCGCGACCGCCCAGGACGGCACCCATGTCGATCATGGTGCCCTCCCCCACGACGGCGCCGACGTTGATCACGGCGCCCATCATGATCACGGCGTTGTCGCCTATCTCGACCCGGTCGCGGATGATGGCGCCCGGCTCGATGCGCGCGTTCACGCCCTTCACGTCGAGCAGCGGCACGCCGGAGTTCCTCCTGTCGGCCTCCACCACGAGGTCCTCGACCTTGTCCGCCGCCTCCTCGAGCACGGGCGCGAGCTCCGTCCAGTCGCAGAAGACGACCTTGCTCGCACCGTCGCCGAAGACGTGGGCCGAGGCGGGGTAGGCGACCGAGCCCGCCTCGCGCTCCCTGACGTAGGCCTTCACGGGCGTCTTCTTGGGCGCCGTGGCGATGTAGTCGATGATTTCCTGTGCGTCCATATGTCTCCCCCAGGTCCTGCTCGTCCGCCTACTCGGCGAACATCAGCTCGTCGAAGGTGTAGAAGCCCGGCTCGCGCGCCACCAGCCGCTTCGCCGCGGCGATGGCGCCGGTGACGAAGATCTGGCGCGAGCTCGCGCGGTGTGTGAGGCAGAGCTCCTCGTCCGTGCCGAAGAGGTGCACCTCGTGGGTCCCGGCAACGGTGCCGCCGCGCAGGCTGTGCATGCCGACCTCGCCCTTCGGACGGGCGCCGACCATGCCCTGCCGCCCGTAGGCGACCGTGCGCTCGCCCGCGGGGTCGACCTCGCGCAGCAGCATCTCCGCCGTGCCGGACGGGGCGTCGGCCTTCTGGGCGTGGTGGGTCTCGACGATCTCCACGTCCCAGCCGGGCAGCGCCTCCGCCGCGAGCCTGGTCGCGTGGCGCAGCACGGCGACGCCGAGGGAGTAGTTGCCGGACCAGATCACCTGGGTGGCCTCTCCCAGGGCGCGCACCTCGGCGAGCTCCCCCTCGGAGAAGCCCGTCGTGCCCAGGAGGAGCGCCGCGCGAGAGCGACGGACGTAGGCCAGGGTATGCGGGAGGGCGTCCCTGTTGGAGAAGTCGATGACGAGGTCGGCCGCAGGGGCCTCGTCGTCGAGCTCGGAGACGTTGGTGACGTCGTAGGTCCCCGCGAGCTCGAGGTCCTTGTCGGCCTCTATCGCCTGGGAGAGCAGCGTGCCCATGCGACCGCTGCCGACGAGGATGACCCTAGTCAACGAGACCAGCCCCCCTCATGGCCGCGACGAGCCGCTCGCGGCCCGCGTCCGAGATGGTGGTGAGCGGCAGGCGGAGCCCGGCGGGGATGAGCCCCATCAGGTTGAGGGCGGCCTTCACCGGGATGGGGTTGACCTCGCAGAAGAGGGCGTGGACGAGGTCGAGGCCGTCGAGCTGGTAGCGCAGGGCGCGCCCGGTGTCGCCCGCGAGGTAGCTCTCCACCATGTCGTGGACGACGGTGGGCTGCACGTTGGCCCACACGGAGATGACGCCCGAGCCGCCGAGCGACATGATCGGGACCACCATGTCATCGTTGCCGCTGAAGAGCCTGAAGGTCGGCGAGACGTACTTGGCGACGCTCGTCGCGTAGGAGATGGAGCCGGAGGCCTCCTTGATGCCCATGGCCCTGGGGTGCTCGCACAGGCGCGCGACGTTGCGCTCGCTGATGGAGCAGCCCGTGCGGCTGGGGACGTTGTAGAGGATGCACGGCACGTCCACCTGGTCGAGGACGGTGGTGAAGTGGCGGTAGATGCCCTCCTCGTTGGACTTGTTGTAGTAGGGCGTGATCAGCAGCAGGCCGTCCACGCCGATCATCTGGAGGCTCCTGGCCTTGTTGAGCGACTCCTTGGTGGAGTTGGAGCCCGCGCCGCCGATGACGGGGACGCGCCCGTTCACGCGGTTGACGACGTGCTGGGCCACGGCGACGTCCTCGGCGTCGGTCATGGTCGCGGACTCCCCCGTCGTGCCCAGCACGAGGATGCCGTCGGTCTTGTTCTCGAGGTGGAAGTCGACCAGGCGGTCGAGCGCGCCGAAGTCGATCTCGCCGTCCTCGGTGAACGGCGTGACCAGGGCCACGATCGAGCCCGTGAGGTCGTTGATGTCTGCCATTGTCTCCCCTTTCCCTGGCGCCACGGCCAGCCGTGGCGCGCTTCCTGCCAGTCGTGCCCGCGCCGTTGGCGCTAGAGGCGCGCCAGGATGGCGCGGCCCTCGGGCGTGACGTCGAGCGTGGCGAAGTAGTCGGCCGGCGTCTCCGCGCGGCGGATGAGGCTCACCGCGCCGTCCTCGCCGAGGAGCAGCTCGGCGGAGCGGAGCCTGCCGTTGTAGTTGAACCCCATGGAGTGGCCGTGGGCCCCCGCGTCGTGGACGAAGAGCAGGTCGCCCACACCGCACTCGGGCAGCGCCCGATCCCAGGCGAACTGGTCGCCGTTCTCGCACAGGCCGCCCGTCACGTTGTAGGTGCGAGCCGCCGGCTCGTCCTCCCTGCCCATCACGGTGACGTGGTGGTAGGCGCCGTACATCATGGGGCGCAGCAGGTTGGCCGCGCACGCGTCCACTCCCAGGTAGTCCTTGTAGGTGCGCTTCTCGTGGATGACGCGCGTCACGAGCGCGCCCGCCGGGGCCAGGAGCCAGCGGCCGAGCTCGCTCATGACCCTGAGGTCGCCCATGCCCGCGGGCACGAGGATGCGCTCGAAGGCCTCGCGCACCCCCTCGCCGATGGCGGAGATGTCGCAGGGCCGCTGGTCGGGCTCGTAGGCGACACCCACGCCGCCCGAGAGGTCGCAGAACGCCACGTGCACGCCGAGCCTCCCCGAGAGCTCGGCCGCGAGCGAGAAGAGCTGCTCGGCCAGGCGCGGGTAGTAGTCGTCGCCGAGGGTGTTGGAGGCGAGGAAGGCGTGGAGCCCGAAGTGCCGCACGCCCTGGGCGGCGAGCTCCTCGAAGGCGCGCTCGACCTGCTCCCTCGTCATCCCGAACTTGGAGTCCTTGGGGCTGCCGATGATGCCGTTGGCGCTCTCGAACTCGCCGCCCGGGTTGAAGCGGCAGCACACGGTCTCGGGGAAGGGGCCGACGTTGTCGCGCCAGAAGGCGAGCATGTCAAAGGAGTCGAAGTTGACGAGGGCGCCCATGTCGCGCGCGAGGCGATAGTCCTCGGCGGGGGTGTCGTTGGAGGAGAGCATGACGTCGTGGCCGGAGACGCCGCAGGCGTCCGCGAGCAGGAGCTCCGTGCCCGTCGCGCAGTCGCAGCCGCAGCCCTCCTCCGCCAGGATGGAGACGATCCTGGGGTTGGGCGTCGCCTTGACGGCGAAGTACTCCTTGAAGCCCTCGTTCCACGAGAAGGCGTCGTAGAGGGCGCGCGCCCTCTCGCGGATGAGCCTCTCGCTGTAGAGGTAGAAGGGGGTGGGGTAGCTCCGGGCGATGTCCTCGAGCTGCTCCTTCGTGACGAACGGGCGCTTTGTCCCCACGCCTCCGGCCGCGGCGGCGCGCTCCGGCGCCCCTGCCTCGCCTCGTGCCATGACGCTCTCCCTCCGATCCGGCAAGCAGGCGGCTGGCTTACCTGCGAGGCTCCGGAGGGGAGTGTGGCTCGCCGTAAGATAGCGCACCTGCAGCATCCTGCAGACAGTCATGGGGGTCTTTCCCACATGCCCACCCGCACGCCGCGCCCGGCGCGCAGATTCGGCGAACCTCGCCTCCCACGGGGTCCCGGCCTGCCGGCTCGCCCGCGCTCTTCGTGCTCGCTCCTCTATCGTGCGCATCACACTACCACGCGCCGGGACAAGGCGCCAGGCGCGCCATCCGTTGGAAACACGGGCGCCACGAAGCCCACACCGGGCGGCGCCTGTCCCGGGGCCGGGCGCCGCCGGCAGGCGCGGGAACGTGACCGCCGCACCGGCCCGCGCCTACGCGATCCGGACGAGCCGCTCGTAGACCTCGAGACCGCGCATGAGGACGGCCTCGTCGAAGTCGAAGGCGTCCGAGTGCAGGGGCGTGCCCGTGCCGGTCCCGAGCAGGAGGAAGACGCCCGGCAGGTAGCGCTGGTACCACGCGAAGTCCTCGGCGATGAGCAGGGGCTCTGCGAGCCCGACGAGGCCGGGCACGGCCGAGGCCACCAGCCCGAAGAGCGCCTCGTCGTTCGTGACCGGCGGGTAGCCCTCCGAGAAGCGGACCTCGGCCGCGCAGCCGAGGCGCGCCGCGGCCGCGGCCGCCACCTCGGGCAGCTCGCGGCGGCAGCGCTCGCCCATCGCCACGGAGAAGGTCCTCAGGCTCCCCTCCAGGCGCGTGAGGTCGCTCACCTGGTTGCGCACAGTCCCGGAGGTGGCGTGCCCGAAGCGCAGCAGGCAGGGCTCCTCCGTCCGTCGCTCGTCCATGTACGCGTAGCAGTCGAGCAGGACGTGCGCGGCCGCCTCGAGTGCGTCCCTGCCCTGCTCGGCCTTCGCGATGTGGCTCGAGACGCCGCGCACGGCGACGTCGACCTCGTTGCTGGCGGCGAGCAGCGCGCCCGGCCTGCTCGCCACCTGTCCGGCAGGGAGGTCGGGCCAGAGGTGGAAGCCGAAGATCCTGTCCACGCCGAGGCGCTCGAAGACGCCGGACTCGCAGACGACCTTGGCGCCGCCCGTGGTCTCCTCGGCCGGCTGGAAGACCACGAGCACGCTCCTGGGCAGCTCGTCCAGGTGGAGCGCCAGGTGGCGGGCCAGCCCGAGCGCCATGGCCATGTGGCCGTCGTGACCGCAGGCGTGCATCCTGCCAGCGTGCTCGCTCTGGAAGGCGACCCCGGTCCTCTCCGTGACGGGCAGGGCGTCCATGTCGGTTCGCACGGCGCAGGCCCGCTCGGTGCCGCGGTCGAAGAGGCAGCACAGGGTGGAGCGGCAGGGCGAGAAGACCCTCACGCGCGGATCGGCCTCGAGCGGCCGGAGCTGATCCAGGACGTAGGCGAGCGTCTCGTCGAGGTCGAAGTCCAGCTCGGGGATGCGGTGCAGGTCGCGGCGGTAGCGGGTGAGCAGCTCGAGATCGGGCTCCCTGATCTCCTCGCTCATCGGCGCTCGCCCCCCTCCGCGCGCAGCGCCCCCACGAAGCCCGCCAGGCGAGCGAGCCCCTCCTCGAGGGTCTCGCGGTCGCACGCGAAGCTCAGGCGCACGTAGCCCTCCACGCCGAAGAACACGCCGGGGACGAGGGCGACGCCCGCCTCCAGGATCGCGCGCTCGCAGAACTCCTCGGACCCGAGGCCGAGGGCGGAGACGGACGGGAAGGCGTAGAAGGCGCCCTCGGGCTCGACGAGGGGCAGGCCCATGCGCTCGAGGGCCGCGACCGTGAGGTCGCGCCTCTCCCGGTAGGAGTCTCGCATCGGACGCACGTCCCACTCGAGCGCGCGGAGCGCAGCGTGCTGGACGAAGGCGGGCACCGAGCTCACGAGGTACTGGTGGACCTTGCTCGCCTGCGCCGCCAGCTCCGGCCGGGCCAGGAGCCACCCCAGCCGCCAGCCGGTCATGGCCCAGGGCTTGGAGAAGCTGCCCGCCACGAGCACGCGGTCGGAAAGCTCCGGGTGACGTGCGGAGAAGCGCTGGTAGGAGCTGGCATAGACGAGGCTCTCGTAGACGTCGTCGCAGATCACGAAAAGGTCGTGCTCGGCCGCGGCACAGGCCACCGCGTCGAGGCTCGCGGCGTCGAGAACGCAGCCCGTGGGGTTGTTGGGCGAGCAGAGCACGATGGCCTTGGTCCTCCCCGTGACCTTGGCCTCGAGGGCCTCGCGGCTCACCTGGAAACCGGCGGGCGCGGTGTCGAGCGCGACGGGCACGCCACGCACGAGGGTGGTCAGGGACTCGTAGAGCGAGAAGGCCGGCGTGGGGATCACGACCTCGTCCCCCGGCTCGAGGACGACCGTGAGGGCCACTGCCAGCGCCTCGGTCGCCCCGCAAGTCACGATCACTCCCTCGGAGTCGGCGACGTCGGCGGGCACGCCGCGGGCGCGCTCGCGGCGCGCGATCGCCTCCCTGAGCCAGGGGTAGCCGTTGTTGGGCGGGTAATGCGTGAGCCCGCGGTCGAGGTCGCGGGCGACCTCCACCCTCACGGGCGCCGGCGTGTCCTCCCCCGGCTCGCCGAGCGTGAGCGACACGCAACCCGGCGTGCGCGCGGCGAGCGCCGAGAAGCGGCGGATGCCCGAGAGGCGGAGCTTCTCGAGCTGAGAGTTGGTCTTCAAGGCCACATTTACCTCCCTGTTGAGACTCTGTGACGTCCCCGGTTCATCAAACGTGATAGATTATTGATGAATAGAATCAACAAGTCATCGATTGTCGGGAGGCGCCTCCCAGGAGGGCCTCCTACGTTACTCCATACACCACGCGGTGCCATGGGGTGACGCCGACGATGGTGGTTTCATCAGCTGTCAACGAAAGGGGTCTCCATGAGCGTCACGGGCTTCGCACTCGCATACCCCCCGCAGGCACAGGAGGCACGGAGACCCACCCATCGCGCGCGACCGCTGTCGACTCCCGAAGGACGCGATAATGAGTAAGAAGATTGTTGCCTTGTACTCGCCTGGGGACGACAGGCTCGTCGTGTGGTTCGAGCCCGGAGAGATCAGGGAGCTCCACATCGCCCGGCTCCTCGAGCAGGAGGGGTGGGAGGCCGCCCGCGAGAACCCGGAGTCCCTGCCCGACGTCTCCATCATGGCGGGCGGGGTCGGGCTCGAGGCCGGCGAGGGCCTCAGGATCTACGCCGACGAGGTCTACGGGCTCAGCTCGGAGGTGGACCTCATCGAGTGCGAGAAGCAGCGCCTCATCAGCGACCTCACGGCGGCCCGCCGGGCAGCCGGCTTCTCGCAGACGCGCCTCGGCGCGGCGGCCGGCATCCACCAGCCCGTCATCTCGCGCATCGAGAGCGGCGACATCGCCCCGCAGGTGAACACCCTCTTCAAGCTCCTCGCCCCCATGGGCAAGACGCTCGCGATCGTGGACCTCGAGTAGGAGCCCGCCCGTAAGGAAGGGCGTGCGACCGCCATGGGTCGGCGGCCGCACGCCCTTCTCGCCCAGCGCCTCCTGGCGCCGGACACCTACTGTTCGAGCCTCGCGGCGAGGAGCTGGTTGAAGAGCTTGGGGTTGCCCTTGACGCCCGCGCCCTTGGAGGCCTTCATGCACTGGCCGACGAGGAAGCCCAGGACCTTCCTGTTGCCCTCGCGGTACTGCCGCACCTGGTCCGTGCAGCGCGCGAGCACCTCGTCCACGACCGGCTCGAGGGCGCCGGCGTCCGTGCTCTGGCGCATCCCGCGCTCGTCGACGACCTTCGCCGGGTCCTCGCCGGTGCCGTCGACGGCCTCGAGCACCTCGCGCGCCTGGGCGAACGTGATCGCGTCCGCCGCGAGCAGCCCGGAGACGGAGGCGACCTGCGCGGCCGTGAGCCCCTTGAAGGCGGGCAGCAGATTCACGACGACGTTCGCCACCGTCGGGCGCACCTTGTCCTCGACGGCGGAGCAGGCCTCCTCGAAGAGCGCTGCCGTCGCGGGGTCTCCGGCGATCTGCGCCGCGTCGACGCGCTTGAGGCCCATCTCGGACACGTAGCGGTCCCTCTTGGCGTCCGGCAGCTCCGGGATGCGCGCGCGGCACCCCTCGATGAAGTCGTCCGTGAGGTCGAAGGGGGCGAGGTCCGGGTCGGGCATCATCCGGTAGTCGTCGGCCGTCTCCTTGACGCGCATCACGATGGTGCGCTTGCGGTTGGGCTCCCAGTGGCGCGTCTCCTGGTAGATGACGCCGCCCTCCTCCAGCACCTCCGCCTGGCGGCGGATCTCGTACTCGAGGCCGTCGTGGAGGCTCTTGAAGGAGTTGATGTTCTTGAGCTCCGTCTTGGTGCCCAGCCCGCGCGTGCCGCGCCGCCTGAGGCTCACGTTGCCGTCGCAGCGCATCGAGCCGCTCTCGAGCGAGCAGTCCGAGATGCCGAGGGTGCGGAACGTCTGCTGGAGCTTCTCCATGAACAGGCGGGCCTCCTCGGGCGTTCGTAGGTCGGGCTCGGTGACGAGCTCGATCAGGGGCGTGCCGCAGCGGTTGTAGTCGACGAGGGACTCGGTCGCGCTGGCGATCCTGCCCTCCTCGCCGCCCACGTGCACCATCTTGGCGGCGTCCTCCTCCATGTGGATGCGAAGGATCCTGATGGGCACGGTGTAGGAGCCGTCGTCCGCCTTGTGGACCACGACGGGGTTCGCCTCGTCGTGCGCGCTCACCGTGTCGGTCCCCGTCTCCACGCCGTCCGGGCGCTCCTTGGCGCCCTCGCCGGAGACCTCCAGGTCGAGGTGGCCGTACATGCAGAACGCGACCGGGCCCTGGGTGGTCTGGAAGTTCTTCGACATGTCAGGGTAGAAGTAGTGCTTGCGGTAGAACATCGAGTGCTTCTGGATCTGGCAGTTGGTCGCCAGGCCCGCCATCACGATGCTCTGGATGGCCTTCCGGTTGGGGACCGGGAGGGCGCCCGGCATGCCGAGGCAGACGGGGCACACGTTGGTGTTGGGCGCGTCGTCGTGGCTGAGCCTGCAGTTGCAGAACATCTTCGTCTCGAGCGTGGTCAGCTCGGTGTGGACCTCCAGGCCGATGACGGCCTCCCAGTCCTCGAGCACCTCCGTAAGGCTCCTCACTAGAGCTCGCCCCCCTTCCCGGCGAAGGCGGGGGCGACCTTGCCCCTCGCGTCGAACGCGCGCTCGATGGCGCGCGCGAACCTCAGCAGCCTGCGGTCCGAGAAGGCAGGCCCCTGCAGCTGGGCGGACACGGGAAGCCCCGAGTCCTCCCCGAGGCCGAGCGGGACGGAGACGCCGCCGTTGCCGGCGATGTTGTTGGAGATCGTGTACATGTCCGAGAGGTACATCTGCGTCGGGTCGGAGATCTCGCCGAAGCGGAAGGCCGTCCTCGGGGACGCCGGCATGAGGATCACGTCGCAGGCCTCGTAGGCGCGCGCGTAGTCCTGGGTAATCAGGGTCCTGACCTGCTGCGCCGGGTAGTAGTACTGGTCGTAGACGCCCGAGGCGAGCAGGTAGGCACCGAGCATCTGGCGCCGCTTGGCCTCCTCGCCGAAGCCGTGGGCCCGCGAGAGCGCCGTCTGCTCGGCGAGCGTGGCGCAGCCCGGCTCCTGGTAGCCGTAGCGGACGCCGTCGAAGCGTGCGAGGTTCGAGAAGGCCTCGCAGGGCGCGATCACGTAGTAGGCCGAGATGGAGCTCGCCATGTTGGGGAGCTCGACCTCCACGATCCTCGCGCCCTGGTCCTCGAGGGCGCGCTCGGCGGCCTCGATCGCGTGCCTGACCTCGTCGGTCAGGCCCTCCGCCTCCATGAGAGAGGGGATCACGCCGACGGTCGCGCCCTCGATCGGGTCCTCGAGGTGCTCGAGGAAGTCGACCGAGCAGTCCTGGCTCGTGGAGTCGTACGGGTCGCGGCCGCCCGCCGTCAGGGCGCACATCGCGAGCGCGACGTCCTCGACGCTGCGGCCGAAGGGGCCGACCTGGTCGAGCGAGGAGCCGAAGGCCACGACCCCGTAGCGCGAGACCGCCCCGTAGGTGGGCTTGAGCCCCACGACGCCGCAGAAGCTCGCGGGCTGGCGGATGGAGCCGCCGGTGTCCGAGCCCAGGGCGAGGGTGACCTCGCCGGACGCGACCGAGGCGGCCGACCCGCCGGAGGAGCCGCCTGGGACGCGGGTGGTGTCCCAGGGGTTGTAGGTGCAGTGGAAGGCGGAGGACTCGGTGGAGGACCCGAACGCGAACTCGTCCATGTTCGTCTTGCCCACGGGCGTCGCGCCCGCGTCGAGCATGCGCTGTACACAGGTAGCCGTGAACTTGGAGTCGTAGTTCTCGAGCATCCTCGAGGCGCAGGTGGTCCTCGTTCCCACGAGGTGCATGTTGTCCTTGAAGGCGACGGGGACGCCCGCAAGCGGCCCCAGGGGCTCGCCCGCCGCGCGCCTGCGGTCGGTCTCGGCCGCGGCAGCCAGCGCCAGGTCGCGCGAGACCTCGAGGAAGGCCTGGACCTCGCCCTCGCGCGCGTCGATGGCGTCGAGGGAGGCCCGCGCCACCTCGGTGGCGGAGAAGCTCCCGTCCGCGACGCCGCGCGCGATCTGCGCGCTGCTCAGCTCGTCGAGGCTCGCCATCAGCGGTCACCCCCGTCGTTGCCAAGGATCGAGGGCACGCGGAAGTAGCGGTCGCGCTTGGCACCGGCGTTCGCGAGGGCCGTGTCGATGTCGAGCGCGCGCACGGAGTCGTCCACGACGTCCTCCCCCATCACGTTGGAGAGGTCCCCGATGGGATGGAAGGTGGGCTCGACGCCCTCGAGGTCGTACTCGCGTATCGGCTGGAGAATCTGCACGGTCTCGTTCATGTACCGGCACATCTCCTCGAGCTCCTCGTCGTCGAGGGCGATGCGGGCGTAGTCCGCTATGCCCGCGACGTCCTGCTTGCTGAGAGCCATGGACTCTCCTCTCAGTCTTAGTCCGTAAGGTGGTTTGCAAGGGCCATTCTAGCGAATGGGCGCGCCGCGGCCGCGGCGCGCACGGAGGCGTAACGCCGACGTGACGCGCCCTGGGGCCGGGGGTGCGGGCAGGCAGGTGGGTGCAGACGGATGCAGGCGGGCGCCGCACGAGGGGCCCGCGCACGACGAAGGGGCCCCAGACGTGCGTCCGGGGCCCCCTAAGTCTCTTGCCGCTCTGCGCTCGTGGCCCTAGCGGCCACCGGCCTTGCGCCTCTTGTGCGTCCGGCCCTCCGAGCGCCTGTTGGCGGCATCAATCGCCCTCTCGATCGCTCGGGGCGTCTCGCCCATGATCTGGGAGTCGATCTCCTCGCGGGTCGAGGGCCTTCCTGCGTGCTGGACCTCGTAGTCGAAGAGCATGTTCTCGACGTTCTGCTTCCCGTGCTTGATGCCCACGTAGAGCACCGCGCTCGAGGGGACGCCGATCGCGACGAGCACGACGCCGGCGACGCCGGCCGCCCTGCTCGAACCGCCCACGAGGCCCCACCAGACGAGGATGACGCCGATGGCCACGAGCGAGTACGCGAGGCGCTTGTAGGCCTGGAGCCTCATGAGGGCGCGGGTCTGGTCCTGCGCCTCCTTGAGCAGTGGGTCCGACGTCTCATGCGAGGCGCCGGGACGCCTGCCTCCCTCTCGTGCCATCGACGTCCCTTCTCGCTAGTAGGACAGGCCCGGGTCGAAGAAGGACGTGTTGATGCCCGGGATGGTGATGCAGCCGACGAGGGCGATGACCACGAGGATCAGCATGACGATGGTCGGGCTGATCTTCTTCTTGGTCATGAGCCACCAGCACAGGTACACGAACAGGAGGTTCAGCGCCTTGGGCATGATGCCGTCGAGGGTCTTCTGCAGGACGAACGCGCTGTCCGCGGAGAACTGGACGGCGAAGGAGGTGGAGATGGACACCCAGGTGCCGGCGACGGCGCCGATGACCATGGTGCCGACCGTGCCGATCGCGGAGCGAAGGGCCGCCGACTGCGGGCCGACGAGCGCCTCGACCGCGGCGCCGCCCATGGAGTAGCCCTGGTCGAAGGCGTACTTCATGCCGAAGTACATGAGGGCGTTCCAGGCGACGATGTAGAAGATCGGGCCGAGGACGGAACCGCCCTGGGAGAGGCCCATGGCGATGCCGAGCAGGATGGGGATGAAGGTGCCGACGATGATGGAGTCGCCGAGGCCCGCGAGCGGGCCCATGAGGCCGGCGCGGATTCCGTTGATGGTCTCGGAGTCCATCGGCTCGCCGTTGGCGCGGGCCTCCTCGAGGCCGACCGTCAGGCCGACGACGATCGATCCGATCTGCGGCTCGGTGTTGAAGAACGCGCTGTAGGTCTTCAGCGCCTCGACCTTGTCCTCGTCCTTGTCGTACAGCTCGTCGATGGCGGGCAGCATGGCGGCAAGGTAGCCGAAGGTCTGCATGTGCTCTTGCGTGAAGCAGGTGAGGTTGCCGTACGCCCAGCGCAGGAACACGCTCTTGCGGGTCGCATCCGAAGTCTTCTTGAGCTCAGCCATGATTAGATGTCCTCCTCGTCATCATCGTCGAGCGCAGGACCGGCCGCGACGGCGGGACGAGCTGCGATGGTCTTGATCTCGAAGTTAATAAGGGCGACAAAGACTGCGACGATCGCGGAGGCGATCAGGTTCATGCCGAGCACGGCGGCCAGCATGAAGCCGACGATGAAGGTGACCCAGTCCTGCCATCCGTCGATGACCTGGCGGCAGAGGATCGCGATACCGACGGTGGGAAGCAGCGAGCCGACGGTGAAGAGCGTCTTCATGAAGAGACCGTCCATGGGGAGGTACTCCTTCATGAGGTCGACCATGGTGGGGCCGGCCATGCAGATCACGACGGTCGGGAGGAAGGAGAACAGGATGTGGGAGATCCAGGGGAAGACGTAGTCGACGAGGGGCAGCGTCTTCTTGATGTTGCCCCAGTTACCGGCGTCCATGGCCTTCCAGCCGATGCCCTGCCAGACGAGGTTCATGGTCTGGGTGCCGTAGAACAGGACGGTGCCGAGCGTGCCGACGGCCGAGCCGATGGAGGCGGCGTAGCCTGCGGCGGCGGCGCTGTTGGGGTCGAGGCCCTGTGCGGTGATGCCCATCATCGCGAGGGGGATGCCGATGTAGGTGACGGCGCGCACGTCCGCGGAGACCGTGCCGCCAGGGGTGACGAGGGCGATGTAGACGACCTGGATGGCCGCACCAACGATGATGCCGAGGCCGACGTTGCCCATGATGATGCCGACGATGAGACCGCCGACGAGGGGCCGGCCGAGCGTGTAGTTACCGATGGTGGTGCCACCCATGCCCGGGAGCGATGCGAGGCACGCGAAGAGCCCAAGGAATATCGCTTGGACGATGTTGATCGTCATGACAGGAATCCACCTTCCTTGTTGTCAGACCTACCTGGACTACTTGAGGTCGAACTTGCCGCGGAAGTCCGGCCAGTGCCCGATGGCCGCCTCCTTGATCAGCGCGAACCAGACGTCGTAGCCCTTGTTCTCGATGTCCTCGAACGCCTGGGCCTCCTCCTGCGTGATCGACTGGTTGTTTCCCAGCTTCACGGTGCCGGGGCGGTCGTTGCAGGGACCGACGACGACGGTCTTGACGTCGGAGGGCTTGAAGTCGAGGTCCACGAGGATGTGCTTCATGTCCAGCGGGTTCTTGGTGATCAGGAAGTAGTTGGACTTCGAGCTCAGGACCGAATCCTTCTTCTCGTTGAAGTGGTCCATCGTCCAGACGAAGATCTTCTTGTCCGGCGCGGCGCCCTTGTAGGCGGCCTTGAGCACGGGGTTGCTGGCGGCGACGTCGTTGACGGCGACGATGCCGTCGCAGGGGTACTCGCGGCTCCAGCGCGTGACGGTCTGGCCGTGGATCATGCGGTCATCGATGCGAACGAAGCTAATCATGTCTTGCGCTCCTTCCTTTCCTGCGGTTCCTTTCTTGCCTTACAGGTCTTCCTCGTCCTCGTCAGCGATCGCGAGCTCGACCTCCTTGATGGCCGCCGCGGACTCGCCGAGGACCTGTGCCCTGAGGGCGTCGTCGTCAAGACCGTCCTCGATAGCCATGAGTGCGCTGATCGCCATCGGCAGGTTGACGCCGCCGAAGGCGATGGTGTGGGGAAGGAGGCCCTTCTCCGTCAGGGTGTTAAGGGTGTTGGTGAGGGGCGAGCCGCCGATGATGTCGCCGAGGACGACCACCTCGTCGTCCGGCGTGACCGGCTCGATGACCTTCTTGAGGTTGGCGACGAAGTCGTCCGCGGAGACGCCGTCCTCCATGCTGTAGGCGAGCACGTTGTCGCGCTTGCCGAGAAGCATCTCGAGGACGCTCTTGACCCCCGGCGCCATGGTCCCGTGGCTTACGATGAGCAGGTACTTCATTCGTTCTCCCTTCGCGCAGCCCTACACACATGGCGGGGAGAAGGACGTGGACGACGCGCGGGTGTGAGAAGCTTCCCACCTGCCCGGCACCGGGCCTCGGCCCAGGCGCTGGCTCGCCACGCGCGCACCTCCCTACACCCCACCACGAGATACCAGAAGAGGCCAAATCGCACTCGAGCGCCCGCGAGGTTGCCACGGGCGAGGCGATTGGGACTAGCCGAAACCAGCATCACCTGTTCAACACAGACTATCCACACAAAATACAACCAAGAACTATACTAGCCCGACTTCCAGACGTACAGCCCGTTCGCCGAATTGGAGCGGATAAGTTCTCGAACAGATTGCACAACAAAAGTAACCAATGACAGCCACGCTTCATCATCCTGAAACAACCTGGGAACAATCCCATACAGCGTCCCTCGTGGCGCCGGGCGCAGGCGCCGCGAGGGTATAATTCAAAATCTACTAAATAGTAGGGATCCGTCGAGACGGACGCCCCGCGCCGTCCCTCGGACCGCGCGTCGGGGTGCCAGCAGGAGGGGGACGCGCATGGCACGAGGCAAGCGGAGGGGCGGCTCCGGGCTCGAGGGGACACGTCCCCTCTCGACGCCGACGGCCGTCTCCGTCGCCGAGGTGAGGCGCCTCCCCACCAACGTCCTTCGCAAGGTGGAGCCTCAGGACAAGCCCAGCCCCCTGCCGCTGGTCCGGCTCGCGATGTCTCTCCTCTTCCTCTTCCTCGTCGCCTTCGCGGCTTGGGTGATCGGCTGGTGGCCCGTCACCTGCCTCTTCTGCGTCCTGCCCTTCGCGGGCCTCGTCGGCGCGCGCTCGGTGGCGCGCCGCTTCGCCCGGGCGACCCTCGGGCGCTCTGACGCCGTCCCGTCCCCCGGTACCCCCGCCTCCCCCGACGCCGTCCCCTCCCCCGACGGGATGGCAGGCACAGAGCTGGGCGGCTTCCTCGCAGACCCCGCCGACCCCCGTCGCACCATGCTCACGGCCCCACTCAAGGCGCACCTTCGCGAGCGGATCGAGCGCAATCGCGCGGCCGAGGCCCGCGCCACAGCCGCCTGGCTCGCCAGGCATGGCGGCCCCGAGGAGGCGGACGTCACGTCGAGCGACGGCTGCGCGCTGCACGCCCGGGTCTTCCGCGCCGAGCCGACGGGCGCCGACGGCCGCGGCAGCCAGCGCTGGGTCATCCTCCTCCACGACTACCGCGGTAGCTGGGAGGAGGTCATGCCCCTCGTCAGGCGCTACGTCGAGGCGGGCTTCTCGGCCGTGGTGTGCGACCTGCGCGCATCCGGGCAAAGCGCTGGCGAGTGGGTCGGCCTCGGCTACCTCGACAGCCTCGACGTCGTCGCCTGGGCCAGCTGGGCCGTGGACGAGGGCGCGCGCAGCGTCGTCCTGCACGGCAGCGGCATGGGGGCCGCTGCGGCGCTCATGGCCGCCGGCGAGCAGTCCCTGCCCGAGGAGGTGACGGCCGTCGTGGCGGAGAACTGCTACACGGACGCCTGGATGGCCGCCTGCTGCCTCTACCACGCCCTCGGCCTCGACGTGCACCCCGCCATGGACCTCGTCCGCTCCTACCTGCGCCACCAGAGGGGCGGCTACGACATCGCCGCCGCGAGCCCGCAGGAGTACCTCGGCGACCTGCGCGTGGGCGTGCTGTTCCTCCAGGGAGCGCGCGACACCCTCGTGCCCCCCTACATGTCAACGCTCCTGTGGCGCAGGGCGCGCGAGCTCAACCCCACGCTCGACCACAGGATCGAGTCCTTCGACAAGGCGGGCCACCTCACGCTCGAGCTGGCCGAGCCCGAGCGCTACTGGCACGCCGTCTTCGACTTCCTCTCGCGCCGCGTCTAGGCGTGGCCTCGCCCCGATTCCGGCTCCCTCCGCGACCTCCCCACTTTTCCCTTGAGTTTTAATTCCTACTAATTAGTATGAATTGCGTGAAACAAAAGGGCCCGCGGCTATAAATGCACTCAGGGGGGTAGCATTAGCCGTGTCAGCCCAGGCCAGCCCGGCCCCGCACCGGACGTGGGCCACACGCGTTCTGCCATCAGACGGACATAGGAGAGAAGCACATGTCAGAGCAGCTACTTCGAGTATCAGGCCTCTCGGCTGGGACCGAGGACAACCCCATCCTGCACGACATCGACATCTCGGTCGCGGCCGGCGAGACCCACGTCCTCATGGGGCCCAACGGCGCGGGCAAGTCAACGCTCGGCCACGTGATCATGGGCGACCCCGTCTACAAGGTCAGCTCCGGCCGGATCGAGTTCGCGGGGCAGGACCTCACGGACGAGGGCGCCGACAAGCGCTCCCTGGCCGGCATCTTCCTCTCCTACCAGGCACCCGTCGAGGTCCCCGGCGTGCCCCTCTACAGCTTCCTGCGCACCATCACCCAGAAGCGTCCCGAGCTCAAGATGACCGCCAAGGAGTTCCGCAAGCGCGTGGGCGACATCGCCGACGAGCTCGACCTCAACCAGAGCTTCCTCACCCGCGAGCTCAACGTGGGCTTCTCGGGCGGCGAGAAGAAGAAGATCGAGATGCTCCAGCTCCTGCTGCTCAAGCCCAAGCTGGCCATCCTCGACGAGACCGACTCCGGCCTCGACGTCGACGCCCTCTCCGTCGTCTCGCGCGGCATCGAGGCCTACCGCAGGACCTGCGACGGCGCGCTGCTCATGATCACGCACAACACCCGCATCCTCGAGAAGCTCACCGTCGACCGCACGCACGTGATGGTGAAGGGCCGCCTCGTTGCGGAGGGCCCCGCCTCGCTGATCGACGACATCGACGCCCACGGCTTCGAGCGCTTCGAGCGCGAGGCTGAGGCGAGGGGTGATGCCGAGTGAGCGACACCCGAGACGTCAAGAGGACGCAGGTCGCCGACGTCGACCGCTCCATCTACGACTTCGTGAAGAGCGAGGAGGGATACGAGCGCTACGCCGACGGCCTCACGCCCGAGATCGTGCGCTCCATCTCCGAGAAGAAGAGCGAGCCCCAGTGGATGCTCGACCTGCGCCTCGAGGCGCTCGAGGTCTTCCACGAGCGGCAGATGGCGCCCAACTGGGGCCCCTCCATCGCCGGGCTCGACATGGACCACATCTCCACGTACGTCTCGCCCAAGACCAAGCAGGCGAGGGACTGGGACGACGTGCCGAAGGACATCAAGGACACCTTCGAGCGCCTCGGCATCCCGCAGGCGGAGCGCGACTCGCTGGCCGGCGTCGGTGCCCAGTACGACTCGGAGATCGTCTACCACAACATGCGCGAGGAGGTCGCCAAGTACGGCGTGGTCTACACCACGATCGAGGACGCGCTGCAGGACCCCAAGTGGGAGCCCGTCGTCCACGAGTACTTCGGCAAGCTCATCCCCATGCGCGACCACAAGTTCGCGGCGCTGCACTACGCCGTGTGGTCGGGCGGCTCGTTCGTCTACGTGCCCGCAGGAGTGACCGTGGAGTACCCGCTCCAGAGCTACTTCCGCCTGAACGCCCAGGGCGCGGGCCAGTTCGAGCACACGCTGATCATCGTGGAGCCCGGCGCGGACCTGCACTTCATCGAGGGCTGCTCGGCGCCCAAGTACTACGAGGCCAACCTGCACGCCGGCGCGGTCGAGCTCTACGTGAAGGACCACGCGCGCCTGCGCTACTCGACCATCGAGAACTGGTCCAAGAACATGTATAACCTCAACACCAAGCGCGCCAAGGTGGGGGCGGACTCCAAGATGGAGTGGGTCTCCGGCAGCTTCGGCAGCCACGTCTCCTACCTCTACCCCACCACGATCCTGCAGGGGGACCGCTCGAGCTGCGAGTTCACCGGCATCACCTTCGCCGGCGCCACCCAGGACCTCGACACCGGCTGCAAGGTCGTCCTCAACGGCCGCGACACGACCGGCTCGGTGGAGACCAAGTCCATCTCCAAGGACGGCGGCGTCAACACCTTCAGGAGCTCCATCGTCGTGGGCAAGCACGCCGACAACGCGCGCGCCACGGTGAGCTGCCAGTCCCTCATGCTCGACAACATCAGCCGCTCCGACACCATCCCGGCCATGGACGTGCGCAACCCCACCGCGAGCGTCGGCCACGAGGCCACGATCGGCCGCATCTCCGACGACACGATCCTCTACCTCATGAGCCGCGGCTGCTCGGAGGCCGAGGCCCGCACCATGGTCGTCAACGGCTTTGCCAACCCCGTGTCCAAGGAGCTCCCGCTGGAGTACGCGGTCGAGATGAACAACCTGATCAAGCTCGAGATGGAAGGAGCGATCGGCTAATGGCGGACGATAACGCAACGCTCGGGGCCGCCGTAGCGAACGAGCCCCGCAAGGTCACCCTCTCCCACGTCAACACGCCCCCCGCCGAGACCTGGAACTACCTCAGGGCCAACGACATAACCCTCACGGTGCCCGCGCTCTCGCGCAAGGGAGACGTCTACTTCGCCCTCCCCCAGCTCTTCGGTAGGATCGAGTGCGGCATGGGCGACAAGGTGACCGAGTGGGTCACGAGCCAGGCGGCAGACGCCACCTACGTCGAGGTCCCCCGGAACACGGTGCGCACGGAGCCCGTCGTCGTCGACGTAGACGCCGACGCCGGCCAGGTCGCAGACACAGGGGTCATGATCCGCGAGGGCGCCGAGGCGACGGTCGTCGTGGTCGCCCACGGCAGCGGCAGCGAGGCCGCGACCTCCGCCGCGCTCACCCGCATCGTGTGCGAGAAACGCGCGAAGCTCCACCTCTTCGAGGTCCTCGCCCTCCCGGACGCCGAGACCCACCTCGAGAGCGTCGGCATCGTGGCCGACGACGACGCTACCATCGAGGTGCGCCAGTACCTCCTCGGCGGCGCTACCCAGGCCGTGGGCCTCACGGCGGACCTCGCGGGCGACCGCGCCAGGATCAGGCTCCAGACGCGCTACCTCGGCAGGGGCACCGGCGTCCTAGACATCAACCACGTCGTGCGCCAGCGCGGAGAGAACAGCCGCGCCCACGTGGACGAGAGCGGCGTGCTCGCGGACGCGGCACACAAGAGCCTGCGTGCCACCATCGACCTCGTCCACGGCGCCAAGGGCGCCAAGGGCGACGAGGCGGAGACGGTCCTTGTTACCGGCGACGACGTAGTCAACAAGACCATGCCGGTCATCCTGTGCGACGAGGACGACGTCCAGGGCAACCACGGCGCCACGATCGGCTCGATCGGCGGCGAGCAGCTGCAGTACCTGCGCGACCGCGGCCTCAGCGAGGAGGAGGCGAACGACCTCTTCGTGAGGGCGCTCTTCGACGACGCCGTTATCTCCTCCCCGACCGCGTCCGCCCGCAGGGCGGTCCTCGACCGCGCTGCGGCGGTCCTCGGCCAGGAGGTCGCACTCGACCTCGCCGAGGGCCTCGAGCTCGAGTGCTCCGACACGCGAGAGGAGGCCTAGCCATGACGGCAAGCACGACCCTCACCGCAGACGAGCTCGCCCTCATCGCCCAGAGCCCGTACAAGGCGGACTTCCCGCTGCTCGCGGACAACCCCGACCTCGCATTCCTGGACAGCGCCGCCACGTCGCAGCGTCCCAGGCAGGTGCTCGACGCCCAGCGTCGCTTCTACGAGACGATGAACGCCAACCCCCTGCGCGGCCTCTACCGCCTCTCCGTCGAGGCCACCCAGGCCATCGCCGACGCCCGCGCCCACATTGCGCGCACCATCGGAGCCGTCGGCGAGGACGGCGAGCCCGCCGCAGACGACGTCGTCTTCACGCGCAACGCGAGCGAGTCGCTGAACCTCCTCGCCCACACGCTTCCCGACGTCGTCGGGCTCGGTCCCGGTGACGAGGTCTGCGTCTCCATCATGGAGCACCACTCCAACATCATCCCCTGGCAGCAGGTCTGCCGCCGGACCGGCGCCAAGCTCGTCTACCTCAGGCTGGACGACTACCGCATCACGCCCGAGGAGGTCGCGCGCAAGATCGGGCCCAGGACCAAGATCGTCTCGGTGACCCACGTCTCCAACGTCCTCGGCGTGGAGAACGACATCCGCCCGATCGCCGCCGCGGCCCACGCGGTCGGCGCCCTGTGCGTGGTCGACGGTGCCCAGAGCGTCCCGCACCTCAAGGTCGACGTCCGCGAGCTCGGTTGCGACTTCCTGGCCTTCAGCGCGCACAAGATGGGCGGCCCGATGGGGATCGGCGTCCTGTGGGGCAAGCACGACCTCCTCGAGCGGATGCCGCCCTTCCTGACCGGCGGCGAGATGATCGACTCGGTGACCGAGGAGGACGCCGTCTGGGCGCCCGTGCCGCAGAAGTTCGAGGCGGGCACGCAGGACGCCGCCGGCGCCTACGCCTTCGACGCCGACCTCACCTACCTCGAGTCCGTCGGCATGGAGGAGGTCGAGGGGCGCGAGCGCCTCCTCGCCCGCTACCTGACCGACTCCCTCGCCGGACTCGACTTCGTGACCGTCGTGGGCCCCGCCGACGGCGCGCGCCACGTGGGCGCCGTGAGCTTCGACGTCCGCGGCGTGCACCCGCATGATGTCGCGTCGATCCTCGACATGAGCGGCGTCTGCATCCGCGCAGGCCACCACTGCGCGCAGCCCCTCCTCACCTACCTCGGCTACAACAGCACCTGCCGCGCGAGCGTGGCGTTCTACAACGACAAGGCGGACATCGACCGGCTCGTCGAGGGCCTCGAGCAAGTCTGGAGCATCTTCAATGGACGTAACTAGCCTGTACAACGCTCAGTTCATGGACCACGTCGCGCACCCCGACTACAAGTACGACATGGGAGCCTGCACCTGCGAGCACGACGGCGTCAACCCGAGCTGCGGCGACGAGCTGCACCTCAAGGTGAGGCTCGGCGACGACGGCAGGATCGAGGAGGCGGCCTACACCGGACACGGCTGCGCCGTCTCCATGGCGTCGGCCGACATGATGAGCGACCTCATGGTCGGCAAGACCCCCGAGGAGGCCGTCGCCCTCTGCGAGCTCTTCAAGGACATGGTCACCGGCAAGGAGACCGACGCGGAGAAGCTCGACGAGGACCTCGACGAGGCCGCCATGCTCAAGGACGTGAGCCACATGCCCGCGCGCGTCAAGTGCGCGGAGCTCGCCTGGCGCACCCTCTCCGAGATGCTCAAGGGCGCGTCCTCGGAGGCGAGCACGACCGAGGGCGCTTAGCGCCCGGGAGCGCCGCAGCCTCCGGGCCGCGCCGAGCGCCCCGCACCATTCGGCCCGGACCTGCCCACCATGTGGTCGGCAGGTCCGGGCCGCACCCGACCAGACCACGATGCGAAGGGAGCGCGAGATGTCTGGCATGTTCTCCACCAAGGGCAAGTACGCCCTACGCGCCATGGCCGACCTGGCCACGCACGACGGATGGATCTCACTCGGCGATGTCTCGAGGAGGCAGAACATCTCGCGCAAGTACCTCGAGCAGGTGATCTCGCTCATGCACAAGGCCGGCTACGTGGAGAGCCAGCGCGGCAAGGGCGGCGGCTACCGGCTCACGCGCAGGCCCGAGGACTACACCCTCGGCCAGATCCTCCGGGCGGCCGAGGGCTCCCTCGCCCCCGTGGCCTGCCTCGACTGCACCAACGACGAGATCTGCCCCATCATCAACACCTGCCCCACCGTCACGGTCTGGCGCGACCTCGGCAAGGTCATGGCGGAGTACCTCGACAGCAAGACCCTCGCGGACATCATCAACCGCCGCAACGACCAGAACGAGATCGAGGGCCTCACGGACTGGCACCCCAAGGGCAGCCGCTCCGGCAGGGCGCGCACCCGCGCCGGACGAGGCGAGTGCTGAGACGCGGGGGGCGCGGCTGACGTCGCGGCTCCCGCCTTACCCCGTCGCCTTGATGTCCCAGTCCACGCCGCCGAGGTAGTCGTTCGTGGCGGAGCTCACGGACGCGTCCCGGTCGCCCAGGCCCATCGCCTCTATGTAAGTGAGCGCCCCGCCGCTCGACAAGTCCACGAACTCGCTCAGCTGCCCGCGTCCCTTGGGCCCCTTGACACCGCCGCTGCCGCTCGTGATGATCCAGGGCCAGTTGGTAGTCCACACCTCGACGTGGCTGTCACCGAGCGTCTGACTGTACACCAGAGAGTTGCCGATGTCGCCGGCGTTCTCCGCCACCTTACCGTCCTCGAACTCGAGCCTCGCGAGGGGCGTCACGTCGTCTTGGCCGCCGAGCGGGGAGCAGCACTTGGGGTAGATCCTGGCCTCGTCGCCGTCCACCATCACGTCCACCTTGCCGCGCCAGTATTCGGGCAGGGAGAACTGGAAGCTCCTCGCGCGGACCACGTAGGACTCGTCGTCCGAGTCCGTGTCCGCCTCGGGGTCGCCGCCCTCGTCAGCCATCCCGCCTGCGACCGAGCCGCCACCATCGTCCGCGTCCCTCGTGGCCGACCCCTGCTCGTCGATCGGCCTCGCCGTCGACTGGCGCACGATGCCCACCGCCCGGTCCGCGCACCCCGACAGCAGGCATGTCCCCAGGACCACGTTGGGCAGGACCAGGGCCGCCACGAGCGCGACGGCCCATCTCGGCGCCCTCCTCCTCGCGGTCCCCGGTGCGGACGGCCCAGAGGCGGGCACGGTCCCGAACGGGCACGCCTCTGCGCCGAGGCCAGCGGGGTCCCCGTCGCATCCTTGGTGGGACCTCGCCCCGTCGTGGGCTTCCCTCCCGCGATCGGAGAAGCGCATCTCGTCCTCCTCTTCCTCGGCTCTGAATCGGATCCGGATGTGCGCGCCTGGCAAGCGGCCAGGGCAGCCGGTAGGACGTCATCTTCAGCATGTCTTCAGTATTGGGAGCAGAGGGGGGCGTGTCACGGTCTGATTCGGCCTGCGGCGCCCGACGGGCACGGCGAGGCTTGTCCGGCGGCGCGGCTGGGCTGAGGCGCAGCCCCTCGGGGCATGCGAGGGCCCGGCACGACAAAGGGGCCGGCCCGAAGGCCGACCCCTCATGAATCAACGTAGGTTCCCTCGAAGGGCGCGGACACACGCGAGGGTCCCGGCGCCCTCCACTGGCGTCGATCTATGCCGCCTCAACAGCAGGGACTAGAAGTTCCAGCCCTTGCCGTCAGAGCCGAAATCGCGGATGAGGCCCTCGGCGGTCTCGGTGATGGCGTCGAAGCCCGGCTTCAGGAACTTGCGCGGGTCGTAGTTCTTGCCCTCGAGGTCCTTGCCGCTCTCCACGTAGGCGCGCATGGCGGAGTGGAAGGAGAGCTGGAGCTCGGTGTTGATGTTGATCTTGGCCACGCCCAGGGAGACGGCCTTCAGGACCTGCTCCTTGGGGATGCCGGAGCCACCGTGCAGGACGAGCGGCAGGTCGCCGGTCCTCTCCTGGATGGCGGCGAGCTGGTCGAAGTTCAGGCCCTTCCAGTCCGCGGGGTACGGGCCGTGGATGTTGCCGATGCCGCAGGCCAGGAAGTCGACGCCCAGGTTGGCGATGGCCTCGCACTGCGCGGGGTCGGCCAGCTCGCCCTCGGCCGTCACGCCGTCCTCGGTACCGCCGATGCCGCCGACCTCAGCCTCGATGGAGAGGCCCTTCCGGTGGGCGAGCTTCACGAGCTCCTTGGTATGGTCGATGTTGGTCTGGAACTCGGCCTCGTGCGAGCCGTCGTACATGATTGAGGTGAAGCCGGCGTCGATGCACTTGAAGCAGTCCTCGTAGGAGCCGTGGTCGAGGTGAAGGGCGACCGGGACGGTGATGTCCATGGAGTCGAGCATGTCGCGCACGACGTCGGCGACGACCTTGAAGCCCTTCTGCCACTTGGCAGCGCCGGAGGTGCACTGGATGATGACCGGGGACTGGGTCTCCTCGGCGGCGGTCAGGATAGAGCGAGTCCATTCGAGGTCGTTCGTGTTGAAGGCGGCGATCCCATAGTGGCCCGCCTTGGCTGCCTTGAGCATGCCTGCTGCGTTAACGAGCATGATACCTCCTGACATAGGGACTACGGCAGTGCTGCCGCACTTCCCCTAATCATAGCCGCCACGAGGGCCGCATCATAGCGTTTTCACCCACAATCCAGGCCGCGCGAGCCACCCACGGACCAGGCGCCCGCGCCCCCCGCCTCCCTGCGCACCTTCGCCAGGGACGTGCCCGGACGCGCGGTAGCTGGGCACATGTAGGAGCTATGGCAGCTTTCTGTGCTTCGTGGGGCGCGTCGCCGCGCCCTCTAGACTGGGTAGCTAATTCACGGGTGGCTCATTCGACCTAAGGAAGGCACATGTCCTTGAACACTGATGACCAGTCGAGAAGCGACGCTCAGACCACGATGGCCTGGGGCGCCCCCGCACAGGCCGGCCGCGCCGCCGGGGCCTCCGGCAGCGCGGCCGCGAGGGCGCGCTCCGAGCGGCCCCGCAGGGTCCGCCTGCGCCAGGACGGCGCGCAGGGGCCCCGCGCCAAGGGGGCGGCGGACGCGACGCGCACCTCCGTCCCCATGACCCAGCGGGCCGCCTTCGGCCAGGCAGCGCCCTACGGCCAGCCCTCCGCCCTCGGTCAGCAGGCGCCCGCCGGCGCGCCCGGTGCCTCCCAGCCGGACTCCGGCGAGGACGCCCATCCCGTCTCCATCTCGCTCGTCGTGGGCTCGGTCCTCTCGGCGGTGACCTCGCTCCTGCTCTCCTCGAGCATCGGCATCGGCGGCTCGCTCATCGGCATCGCCGTCGGCGCCGGCATCTCCTCAATCGCGACCCAGCTCTACACCCGTCTCGCCTCCAAGGCGGGCGAGAAGCTCAAGGACGTCGCGAGCGGCTCGGGCATCGGCTCCCAGCAGATCGCAGGGGTGATGGACTCCAGCCAGCTCGACGCCGCAGATGCGACGCGCGGCTCGTTCGCCCAGGGCTACGGCGAGGTCGCCGACTCCGGCACGCCCTACGTCACCCCCGAGATGCACGAGGCGGTCGCGGCACGCGAGGCCTCGCGCGCCGCCGTGGTGCGCAGGCGCGGCATCCTGGTCGCCGTCGTGGCGTCGGTCGCCGTGGTCCTCGCGACCGCGGCCGTCGTGAGCTTCGCGACCGGGGGCTCGGGCATCGGCCCCAAGACCCAGTCGATCGTATCCGCCCCCGTGGTCGAGGACACGACGGACGCAGGCAAGGGCTCCTCGTCGGCCACGTCGACCAGCGGCGAGGCGAGCTCGTCCGAGAAGGGCGGCTCCTCGAAGGCCGCCACGGGAGACGCCTCCACCTCCCAGGGCACCGCGGCCGACTCGGCGTCTGCGAGCACCGGCGGCTCCAGCGGCACGGGCTCGGGCTCGACCGGTACCTCTACCGGCTCGACCGCCTCGAGTTCCTCGTCCTCGGGCTCCTCTTCCTCGGGCTCCTCCTCCACGGGCTCGACCAGCACCGGCTCCACCGCGGCCGGAGGCGGCGCCAACGTCGGCACCTCGGGCTCCGGCAACACCTCGTCGGACGGCTCCGGAAGCTCCTCCGGCACCGGTACGTCGAACGGCGGCTCCGGCTCGGGCTCTAAGTCGGACTCGAGCGCCAATTCCTCCTCCACGGGCAGCACCTCCGGAAGCACTTCCTCGCAGGCGGCGAGCTAGGCTAGCAACCCGCCGCGCACCGCACTCCCCTACGGGTCCGCCGCCCCCCTCGTGACGCCCTCACGAGGGGGGCGTCTCATGGACATCCGAGGCGGCCGGTTGCGACCCGCCCGGGCGAGGTGTATCCCTAGTACTGCCCGGGCGGGCCGCCTCCGTCCGGCGTGCTCGTACGACAGGCGGAGGGACGGCGACGGGAGAGGCACTCCATGAGCGACACCGAGAGGCGAGGGTCCGAGGCGAGGACGGCAGGGCGCGCCAGCGCCGGGACGCGGGCCCCAGGTGACGCGGCCGGCTCGCGTCCCGGCGCCTGCTACCCCTGCCACGACGCGAGCGTCAGCCACCGCATGGCCCCGGAATGGCACGGCGGCGGGGAGTCGGCGGTGCTCGTCACGGAGGCCACCTTCGACGACCAGGCGCGCCTCGTCGGCCGGGTCGGCATCTCGATGCTCTCGGTGGGGACGGGCGCCTGGAGGGTCATCGAGTCGATGAACGCGGTCGCGCGCAAGCTCTCCCTCTCCTGTACGGTCGACGCCGGCCTGACGTCGATCAGCTACACCTGCTCCCGCGGCGCCGAGCGCACGAGCGCCTCCTACTCCCTGCCCACGACGGGCGTGAACACCGACCGGCTCGACCGCCTGAGCAGGTTCGTGCGCGAGTTCTGCGAGCGCGACGACCTGACCCTCGCGGAGGCCCACGCCACCCTCGACGAGATCTGCTCCATGAGGGGCAACTACACCCCCCTCCAGGCAGGGCTCTCCTCCGGAGCCGCCTGCGCCGCCTTCACCTTCCTGCTCGGGGGCGGGCCGATCGAGATGCTCGTCTCGCTCGTCGGCGCCTTCGTGGGCAACTGGTTCAGGCGCCACCTGATCGACCGGCGCGTCTCGCTCGTCCCCAACGTGATGGCGTCGGTGGCGCTCGCCTGCCTCGCCGCCGTCTGCGGCTACCTGCTGCTCGAGCGGCTCTTCGGGCTGAGCCCGCTGCACGAGTCCGCCTACGCCTGCGCGATGCTCTTCATCATCCCCGGCTTCCCGCTGATCACGGGCGGCATCGACCTCGCCAAGTCCGACATGCGCTCCGGCATCGAGCGCATCTCCTACGCCCTCGTCATCATCACGACCGCGACCTTCACGGGCTGGGTCGTGGCGACCCTCGCGGGCTTTGCCCCGGGCGACCTGCAGGGGGTGGCGCTCGACCCGCTGGCGCGGGCGCTGCTCCGGGTCGCCATGAGCTTCGTGGGCGTCTTCGGCTTCTCGCAGATGTTCAACAGCACGCCCCGGATGGCGGCGACCGCCGCCTCGATCGGCGCCGTCTCCAACACGCTGAGGCTCGAGCTCGTGGACCTCGCCGGCTGCGCGCCCTCGCTCGCGAGCTTCCTGGGCGCGCTCGTGGCGGGGCTTCTCGCCTCGGCCGTTCAGCGACGCGTCGGCTACCCCAGGATCTCGCTCACGGTGCCGTCCATCGTGATCATGGTGCCCGGCCTCTACATGTACCGTGCCGTCTACAACCTCGCCCTCGGCAACAGCGCCGACGGGGCGTCGTGGCTGTTCAACGCGGCGTTCATGGTGCTGGCGCTCCCCCTCGGGCTCATCGTCGCCCGCGCGCTCACCGACCGCCGCTTCAGGACGACGGTCTAGGCGACCCGCTGGCGACGCTACCTGCCGAGCAGCGAGAGGACCTGGCGCTTGCAGGCGAGGAACTCCTCGGTGAGGGCGAACTCCGCCGAGCTCAGGTCCTTCTCGCCCCGGGGCACGCGGAGCTCGGCGCGGATGCGGCTGGGGTCTCCCGCCGAGGGCGTCCCCTCCAGCACGTAGATCCTGTTCGCCATGCTCACGGCCTCGTCCACGTCGTGGGTGATCGCCAGCGTGGCGATCCTCAGCTCCTTCGCCATCCGGCAGTACCAGTCGCGCATATCCACCCTGGTCAGGGCGTCGAGGGCCGAGAAGGGCTCGTCGAGGAGCATCACGTCGTTGCCCATGAGGTAGGTCCTCAGGAAGGCGGCGCGCTGCCGCATGCCGCCGGAGAGCTGCGAGGGCCATAGCCGCTCGCAACCGGCCAGGCCGAAGCGCTCGAAGAGGGGCGCGGCCTTCTCGCGCGCCTCGGCCTTGGGCATCCCGCGCACCACCAGGGGCAGCGAGACGTTGTCCACGATCGTCTTGGAGGGCAGGAGCAGGTCCTTCTGGAGCATGTAGCTCACGCGCCCCGGCCTGCCGGTCACGTCCTCGCCGTGCAGGAGCACCCTGCCCTCCCGGGGCATCGTCAGGCCGGAGAGCGCGTGGAGGATGGTCGTCTTACCGCAGCCGGACTTGCCGACCATGCAGACGACCTCGCCGGGGTCGAGCCTCAGGCTCGCGTCGCTCACCACCACGTGCTCGCCGTCCCACGAGAGCGTGAGGTGGCGCGCCTCGAGCGCCGCGACGCCGCTCTCAGGCATATCCCTCTCCTCCATGGCGCTCCCTCCGGTCTCGCTAGGCCAGGTACTCGGTCGTGAAGCCGGCGTTCACGTCGAGCTTGTTCTTCACGAGGCCGTTGTCGTTCAGCCACTGGTAGAAGCGGCTCCAGCGCGCCGGGTCGATGACGCCCCAGCCGGAGGCGTCGGCCACGTACTGGTCGGCGAGGTAGGCCTGGGACTGCTTGACCAGCGCCGCGTCGAGCTCCGGAACCTCCTGGCAGAGGATGTCGGCGGCCTCGTCGGGGTTCTCCACGCAGAACTCGTAGCCCTTCTTGCAGGCGGCGACGAACGCCTTGGTGAGGTCGGGGTTGGCCGCGACGAAGTCGTTGTTGCCGGCGATGACCGGGGTGTAGTAGTCGAAGGTCTCGTCGGTGTCGACGAAGGAGAAGTAGTTGACGTCGACGCCCTCGAGCTGCGCCTTCTGGACCGCCCAGGCCATGTAGACCCAGACCGCGTCGTACATGTTCGCCTGCAGGCCCGCCACGTCGTCGTCCGTCTCGTAGGGAACGAGCGTGACCTTGTCCCAGTCGCCGCCGTCGCGCTCGACGCACTGCCTCATGATGGCCTGCTCCACCGGCATCTCCCAGGTGGTGTAGGTGTGGTCCTCGAGGGCGGCGAAGCGGGTGATGCCGTCGGCCTTGCGGCTCATGATCGCGGAGGTGTTGTGCTGGATGACGGCGGCGAGCGCCTCGATGGGCATGGGGCTATCGGAGGCGAGACTGTTGGCGATGTAGTCCTGGTAGGAAATGCCGAACTGCGCCTGCCCCGAGCCGATGACCTGCTCGGCCGAGCCGTCTGCGGGCTGGATCACGGTCACGTCGAGGCCGGCGTCCTTGAAGTAGCCCTTGTTGAGCGCCACGTAGATGCCCGTGTGGTTGGTGTTGGGCGTGTAGTCGAGGCAGAAGCTGACCTTCGTCAGGCCGGAGTCCCCCGCGGCGGCGGAGCCGGAGGCCGACCCCTTCGCGGCGTCGGCGGCGCCGGAGTTGTCGTAGGAGCCGCAGGCGGCGAGCGCCAAGGACGCCCCCGCGAGGCCCGCCCCCTCCACGAACGCGCGGCGGGAGAGGCCCGAGGGGCCGGTGTGCCTGGAGTCTTCGAAACGCGTCATCTTTCGTTCCTTTCCGCCCTCGTCCAGGGCATCGCGAGGCGCTGGAGCAACTCGACGAGCTTCATCAGCGCCAGGGAGAGGGCCGAGATCAGGATGATCACGGCGAACATCTTGTCGTACGAGAAGGACTTGCGCACGCGGGTCATGTAGACGCCGAGGCCCGAGAAGCCCCCGAGCCACTCGGCGATGACGGCGCCGACGATGGCGTAGGTCGCCGAGATCTTGAGACCGCTGAAGAACTCGCCCATCGCCGCCGGGAGCTTCACGTTCCAGAAGACCTGCAGGCGGCTGGCGTTCATCGTGCGCATGAGGTCGAGCATGTCGGGGTCGACCGACCTGAAGCCGGAGACGAGCGACACCGTCACCGGGAAGAAGGTGGAGATCACGACGAGGACGACCTTCGGCGCGAGCCCGTAGCCCATCCACAGGACCAGGAGGGGCGCGATGGCCACGGTCGGGATGGTCTGCGAGATGGTGACCAGGGGGTCGAGCGCGAGGCTGACCGTCTCGAAGGCGTCCATCAGGACCGCGACGACGAACCCGACCGCCACGCCGATCGCGAGGCCGAGCGCGGCCTCGACGAGCGTCGTCGCGGAGTGCTGCAGGAGCAGGCCGACGTCTCCCACGAGGGCAGCCACGACTTGCGTGGGGCTCGGCAGCATGAAGTTGGGCACGACGCCGAGTACGACCACCAGCTGCCAGACAACGAGCAGGACCGCGATGGTCGCGAGCGGGACCCAGATCCTGCGTGCCCGCCTGGGGCGCGGTCGGCGCGTGGCGGGCCTCCTAGGCGACATCGGCGGCCTTCGCGGAGAACTCCGGGTCGCCCTGGTGGTACTTGGCGACCTTGTGCTCCGTGCTCATCACGTCGCCCTCGCTCTTGTAGTCGATCTTCACGTAGGTCGCCACGTGGCCACAACCCGCCTTGGCGCCCACGAGCTGGCAGTTCTTCACGATCTCCATGCACTGGTCGTAGTCGCCCTCGATCGCGGTCTCGAAGGGCCCGACGAAGTAGTCGACCCCCGTGGAGTCGATGTAGGCGATCACCGCGTCCACGATGCGGCAGACCTCGTCCTCGTCGGTGGCGTCCATGGGCAGGTACTGGATGGCGACGCTGCAGTTCATCTCTCGAATCTCCTCCCGGCGGGCGCCTTGGCCCCCTGCGCGTGCGCGGGAGAGGAGACGAGGCCCCGCCTGCTCTCGGGACCTCGCTACAAGGTGTGATGGTCCCTTCGCCGGCATTGTCCGGACAGGTTCTATGGGTCGGGGCCGCCGTGGGCCCCCTCTCAGCCGGCGTGCGCCAGCTCCCCTTCTGGGAGAGTATAGTCCTTTGCGAGACAGGCGGACCCGGGAGGTGCACGGATGTGCCATAGGATGTCGCCCCTGCAGGCGGCCGAGATGCGCGAGGCCCTGCGCGCCCTCAGGGAGTCGGGGCGCGCCCGCGTCCCCGCGGCGGGCGCGCCGGCGGCGAGCGACGCCTACCCCGGAAGCCAGGTCCCCCTGTTCGTGCCCGACGCCGCAGGCGCCCTCGAGGTCGCGACGCTCTCCTGGGGCTTCGACTCCCCCGCGAGCCGCGGCCTCGTGTTCAACACCCGGATCGAGACGGCCCTCGCGCAGGCGCGCGCCGGGCGCGGCCTCTGGGCGCGTGCCGCCTCCGAGGGCCGCTGCCTCGTGCCCGTCCGCTGCTTCTACGAGAGCGCGGACGCGGGAGCGGCGGCGCAGGGCGAGAAGGACCCGCGCTCGGAGTGGGCAGCCGGCGCGCCGGCGCGCGCCAGAAGGCCCCAGTGGCGCTTCCGGCTCGCGGGGCACGCCGTCTTCCTCCTCGCCTGCGTCGCCGACGGCGGGCGCTTCTCGGTCGTGACCTGCCCTCCCAACGGGGACGTCGCGCCCGTGCACCGCCGCATGCCGCTCGTGCTCGCCCCGGGCGAGTCCGCCGTCTGGCTCGGGCCCGACTACGCGAGCCTCGCCGACCGCTCCCGCGTCCGGCTCGACGCCGAGCCCGCGGAGGACGCGCGGGCGTGAGCGGCCGGCCGGCGCACGGGCGGAGGGCCCGCGTCCCCTCTCCCACGCGGGCGCGGCCGGGCGGGCGCCCCTCCGTCGCTAGAGGAACCTGCCCAGCCAGGGGACGCGCTCGACGAGCCAGGTCGCGGCGAGACCGAGGGCGAGCGAGGACAGGAAGCAGCCGAGCACGTAGAGCCAGAGGGGCGCGAACGTCGTGGGCACGAGCGCGACGAAGGCGTGCACGAAGACCGGGTGGATCACGTAGAGGCCGAAGCCCAGGTGGTCGAGGCCGCGCACGACGGGGTGCTCGGAGACGGGCGCGTCGCCCAGGAGGCGCTTGAAGGCGAGGAAAACCGCCAGGGCGAAGGGGGCGACGAGGGCGCCCTGGGGGAAGAACGCGTAGTCCGCGCTCGTCTCGGCCAGCTCCGCCCACGCCCCGATGGCGGTCGCGGCGGCGCAGCACGCGGTGCCGGAAAGGCCGATGCGCCAGTCGAGCCTGAGGTGGCGGTGGGCGAAGTAGCCGAGCAGCACGTAGCCGACGGGGTAGGCGCCCTCGGGCACGTGCAGGGTCGCGAGGTCGAGCCCGAGCAGCGCGTTGAGCGTCGGCACGACGAAGCAGAGCACGTAGATCGCCCCGAGGGTGAGGAGGTAGGTCTCGCGCGAGGCCGCGCGGACGAAGGCCCTGAGCGCCGGGACGAACAGGTAGACGCCGATGAGGGCGTAGACGTACCACATGTGGTCCCACGAGCTGCCGAACAGGAGGCTCCGGAGCCCCTCTCCGAGGGCCTCCGGAAGGCCGGCGCCGTCTTGCAGCATGAGCCCTGAGACGTTGAAGGCCAGGCCGAAGGTGAGAAGGACCACGACCATGCGCCATACGTAGCGACGGATGCGGTCGAGCCCCACGTCCTTCTCGGGGTCCAGGAGCAGGGCGCCCGTGATCATGAAGAAGACCGGCACCGCCCAGCGCGTGAGCGGGATCATGAAGGCCTGGCCCACCGCGCGGGCGACGAGGTCGTCGACGGCGGGCGCGGCGTCCTTGAGCGTGGAGACGACCGCGTGCATGAAGACGATGGCCACGGCCGCGACCGCGCGGAGCCACGCGAAGTAGTCGACCCAGGGACGGCCGCCCCGTCCGGACGCGGCGGAGGTGCGCCCCCGGGACCCGTCGCGCGACCTGGCGCCGCGCGACCCCCCGGAGCGCTTCGCCCGCCCCGCCTGCACCGCATCCTCGCCCAAGCCGGCCCGCCTCTCGCCTAGGCCCGCACGCGCTCGCGACGGGAGCGGAGGAACTCCTCCACCTCGTCGAGCGTCGGCATGGCGCGCTGGGCGCCGGGCTTGCCGACCGCGAGGGCGCTCGCGGCCGTGGCCACCTCCATCGCGGAGGTCAGGCCCTCCCCGCGCACGAGCTCGGCGGCGAGCATGCCGAGGTAGGCGTCGCCCGCGCCGGTCGTGTCGACCGCGTCGACCCTGAAGGCCTCGACCAGGTGGGGGGCGTCCTCGCCCTCCCCCATGGTCACCGAGCCGCGCCTGCCGAGCGTGATGATCGTGTCCGCGACGCCGCAGCGCTCGAAGAACCCGAGCGCGTCGCGCTGGCGCCAGCGGTCTGCGGGGTAGACGCCGGAGAGGCGCTCGCACTCCGTCTCGTTGACGCACAGGATGTCGAGGTCGCGGTAGAGCACCTCGGGCAGCTCGAAGGCGGGGGCCGCGTTGAGCACGGTCCTGACGCCGCGCGCGTGCGCGTGCGCGAGGAGGGCCCCGGTGGTCTCCAGGCTGCACTCCAGCTGGGTGAGCAGGATGTCGCCCTCCTCCGCGATGGCGTCGAAGTCTGCGATGGCCTCGTCGGGGCCGAGCGCCAGGTTGGCGCCGGGGTCGACGATGATGCGGTTCTCGCCCTCGCAGCGGATGATGACCGCCGTGCCGGTGGGGTAGCCCTCCGCGCGGCAGACGGCGTCGCAGCGGACGCCGTACCACTCGAGGCCGTCCGTGAGCCTCCTGCCGAACTCGTCGGCACCGACGCGGGCGATCATGTGCGTCTCGACGCCGGCGCGCACGGCGGCGACGGCCTGGTTGCCGCCCTTGCCGCCCGCGTTGGTGAAGAACCCCGAGCCCATGACCGTCTCGCCCTCGCGCGGCATGCGGCCGCAGACGACCGAGAGGTCCATGTTGAGACTTCCGAATACGATGACCTTAGCCATGGGGCGGCTCCTCTCGCCTTCTGGTCCGACGGGCGCGGGCGGTCGGCTACAGCTCCTCGACCTCGCCCGCCATCAGTCGATGGTACATAACCTCGTTGGCGGCGAGCTCCTCCCTATCGTCCAACGGCTCCAGGTCGGCACTGCCGTAGCGCCGCTCGAGGGCACGCGCGATGAGCCAGTCCGCGACGCCGGGGTTCTTGGGTAGCAGGGGCCCGTGGACGTAGGTCCCGAGCACGTTCTTGTAGAGGCAGCCCTCGAAGCCCGACGCGCCGTCGTTGCCGCGCCCGAAGAGCACCCTGCCGAGCGGCTCGACGCCCTCCCCGAGGTGCGTGCGGCCCGCATGGTTCTCGTAGCCCACGATCGGCTGGGGCGAGACGCGCGACTCGACGGCGATGTTGCCGATGATGCGCGGCTCCCCGTGGTCCGTGAAGAGGTCGACGAGCCCCAGGCCCTCCACGACCTGGTCGCCCATCGCGTAGGAGTGGCCGAGGAGCTGGTAGCCCCCGCATACCGCCGCGAGGACGCCGCCGTCCTCCACGAAGGCGGCGAGCTCGTCTTTCTCCTCGAGGAGGTAGTCGCAGACGATCCTCTGCTCCCGGTCGGAGCCGCCGCCGATGAAGGCGATGTCCACGCCCGAGAAGCTCGGGCGGTCGCCCACGTGCACCTCGCGGACGTCCGGCTCGATGCCGCGCCACTCCATCCGCTTGCGCAGGCACAGGATGTTGCCGGAGTCCCCGTAGAGGTTGAGGAGCTCCGGGTAGAGGTGTGCGACCCTGAGGGTCCTCGAGGCGCTCTCACTCATGGCGCTCCCCCATCCGCTCGAGCTCCGCCTTCGCAGGCCACAGCGCGCTGTAGTTCGTGAGCACGTAGAGCGGGCGCTCCCGCGGCAGGTCGGAGATCGCCTCGAGCGCCTCCGCCACGCTGCCCGCGATCGGCGCCTCGATGCCCGCGTACTTGAGGCGCACCTGGACGTCGTTCGCGCGGTGGCCGCCCGCGACGACCCTCAGGGCCTCGGGGGAGCCGGCGAGCCGCTCGAAGTCCACGTCCCAGATCCAGGAGATGTCCTTACCGTCGTTGAAGTCGTCGTTGATAACGAGGAACGCGGCCTTCTCGCGCTCGTCCGCGAGCAGCAGCGAGATGTTCTGGTTGAAGCCGGTCGGGTTCTTCGCGAGGTTGAGGACGACCTCGCGGCCGTCGACGACGAAGTGCTGCAGGCGGCCGTTCTCGGGGTGGTAGCCGTCGAGCGCCCGCTGGAAGGTCTGGCCGTCCACGCCCGCGAGCGAGGCGGCGACGAAGGCCGCGAGCAGGTTGTAGACCATGTAGACCCCGCCGAACGAGGCGCAGACGCGCACCTTGCCGGGAAGCGTGCGGCCCGAGGCGTCGAACGAGACGCCCTCGCGTCCCACGCGCACCCCCGTGGCCCAGAAGTCGAGCTCCGGGCGGGCGAAGTCGCCCCTGGGGCAGCGGAAGGCGCCGAGCTGCGCGTAGGTGCGGTAGTCGTAGTCGAGCTGCGCGCCGCACGCCTGGCAGAAGGCCCCCTCCGGGACGCGATCGGCGCCGAGGCGGAGGCCCTCGGCGATGCCGAAGGCGAGCACGCGGGTGCCCGCCTCGCGCGCCCTCAAGGCCACGCCCATGGAGATGGGGTCGTCGCCGCAGACCACGAGCACCGTCTCGGGCGAGGCGGCGAGGGCGGAGGCGATCGTGTCCTGGACGTGGTCGATCTCGCCCGCGCGGTCGAGCTGGTCGCGGAAGAGGTTCAGCAGCACGAGGTAGCGCGGCCTCAGCGCCGGCACGATGTTGACCGTCGAGAGCTCGTCGGCCTCCATCACCGCCCAGTCGGCGGAGCGGCCGGGCAGGAGCGCCGCCGCCACGCCGGCGGCCATGTTGGCGCCCTCGCGGTTGCAGAGCACGCGGTAGCCCGCCGCCTCCATCGCGCAGGCGAGGACGTTGTTGGTCGTCGTCTTGCCGTTGGTGCCGCAGACCACGATCGAGCCCTGCGAGAGCTTGGGCGCGAGCCCCGCTATCGCGTGGGGGTCGACGGCCAGCGCCACGCGGCCCGGCAGCTGCGAGGCGGACCTGTGCAGGACGTCGTGCAGGCCCCAGTGGGCGAGCCTGCCCAGGCCCGTCGCGAGCGCGGTGCGCGCCCCCATGCGCTAGGCTTCCTCTTCGGCCGGATCGCCGGCGGACGCCTGCGTCCCCTCGGCGGGCGCGGGCGCAGGGGTCGTCCCCGCGCCCTCGGGCTCCGGCTGGGCCGCGTCGCCCTGCGCGGGCAGGACGGCGGCCTCGGCCTCCGCCTTGCCCTCGTTGCGGCGGGCGCGAACCTCCTCGGGGGTGAGCACGTCCTCGATCCTCAGGTTGACGCCGGCGATCTCGAGGCCGGTCATGCCGGTGACCTGCTTGACCACCGTCTTCTTGACGTCCTCGAAGACCTGCGGTGCGTAGGCGCCGTACTCCATCAGCACGGAGATGTTCACGCGCACGGAGCTGTCCGGCGTCACCTCGACGCTGACGCCCTTGCGCGGGTCGGCGGCGCCCAGCGCGTCCTGGACGCGGTTGATCCAGCCGCCCTTCATGCCCACGACGCCGGGGACGTCGCGCATCGCGATGGCGACGATCTTCTCGATGACGCCGTTGGAGAAGGTCAGGGAGTCCTCGGACTCCAGGTCCTCGTCCTCGACGGGGATGTCGCTGCCCTCGGGCTCCGTCTCGACGTCCGCGACGGCAGGCTCCTCGGCCGCCTCGTCGCGCGCGACTTCCTTCTTGGCCATGCAAAGCTCCCTTCCAGCAGCGGTGCCCGCGCCGCCCCTCGCAGGCGGGCTCGGCGCCTCTCTAGTCCCTGCCGTCGCCGAGCGCCCGCTTCAGCGCCCGGAGAATCTTGGGGTCCCCGTCCAGGCACTGGCCGACGGCCACGAACGCGACCACCACGAGCGCGATGAACAGCGTGCGCCAGAACCCGATGATAAAGATAAGGACGGCGACGAGGAACCCGACGAAGCCGAACAACACGGCGTTCTCATGCCCGGGGAAGGTGCGAGTGAGCCACGCCCCCACCGCCCTCGTCGCCCCGGCGACGGAGCGGGCGCCCTCGGGCGACGCGTCGCCTCCGGCGCGGGGGCCGTCCCCGGGCGCGCCCGCGGGGGCGCCGCCGGCACCCTGCCCCTCGCGCCCGCTCGAGCCGCCCGCCTCGCGGGCGCCGTCCTGCGCCGAGAAGGACGTCGGCTCGTCGCCCTCCTCGACCTTGAGCCTGGGCTTCCTGTCAGCCATGCCTATGCCCCCTGCCCCTCGAGGTCGCCGCCCGCGGGCGCCCCGTCCTTCTCCGCCACGTCATCTGCGGGCGCCGGGACGGCCGCGCCGTCCTCCGCCGTCGCATCGAGGTCCCGCTCCGCGGCGTCCACGCCGTCCGCGGCGGTGGCGTCCGTCGCGTCGAGGTCCCGCCCTGCGGCATCCTCGCCGGCCGCGGCGGTGGCGTCCGTCGCGTCGCCGGGCGCGGGATAGGCGTGCATCGGCACGACGATCTCCCCCGAGCGGTCGGGGTCCGCGCCGCGCCCGTGGGACGACGGGTCCTCGCCGCGGGCCTCCTCCGCCGCGGGGGCGTCGGAGGGGCGCAGGTAGCGCTCCTCGTAGTCGTCTCCCGGCTCCTCGAAGTCCTGCGGGTCGGTGAAGTCGAGGCTGACCTCCTCGAGCTTGTCGTCGCAGATCGTGGCGAGGCCGCTGACGAGCTCGTCGTGGAGCTCCGCGCCCTTCTCCACCACGTTCAGGGCGTGCAGCGGCGTGACGCGCACGCTTACGCGCACGTGGCCCCGCTTCTTGGCACGCACGCGCGTCGCCGAGGCGAGGCAGGTGCCGTCGCGCTCGACGATGTGGCGCGCCTGGCTGGCGATCGCGGTGCGCGTGACCGTGATCTGACCGCCGTCGAGCGCGGAGATGACGACGCTCTTGCGGTTGCGCGGGGCGAGGAGCGCCCTCAGGAGGCAGAAGAGCAGGCCCGCCCCCGTGATGCCGACCGCGCCCGCGAGCGCGTTGAAGTAGGTGTCGTCCGCGATGAGGACGCGCGCCTCCGCCGTCCATGGGCCGACCCAAGGCAGGCAGAGGGCGGCGAGGGCGCAGAGGCCGACGAGGCCGAAGACGATGAGGCACAACCGCTTGAACCAACCCATGGAGACTCTCCTCGAGATCGCGAGCGGCCCCCGCCCCAGGCGAAGGACGTCCGGGCGCGAGACCCTATAGGAGAGAGGATACCCCAGCGAGGGGAAGCGTATCCGCCCGCCGCTGCGCCGGGGCGGCGCCGGGCCAGACGCCGCCGCGCCGGACGCCGGGCGTGGAGGGGCAGGGCTACCCCACGCCCGGGGCGGCCGCGTTGGGGTCCGCCCCCGCGTCCACCTTGGCCATCGTCGCGCGCAAGCCCTCCTCGTCGGCTATGACGTAGGAGACGCCGCCGATCGTGGCGGTCGTGGACGGAATCGAGCAGGAGTAGACCGTGGGCTTGGTGAGGGTGAAGCGCAGCATGAGCGGGATCAGGCCGTAGCACCTCATGTCGGTGCTCGCGAGGCTGCCGACCTGCCGCGAGAGCGCCATGACCCCGGCGGGGCCCGACGAGAGGACCTTGTCCAAGATCGCCTGGATCAGGATGCGCTGGTCGGCCTGGCGCTGGAAGTCGCCGTCGGCGAAGCCGTGGCGCACGCGCGAGAAGAGCAGGGCGGTCTCGCCGTCCATCTCGTAGGTGCCCGCGGGCATGACGAGGCCCGTGTAGTCGGGGTCGTTCACGTCGACCGGCACGTCGACCGTGACGCCGCCCAGGGCGTCCACCAGCCCCGAGATGCCGTCGAAGTAGACGACGCCCACATGCGAGACGGACACGCCGGTGAGCTTGCTCACGGCGCGCACCGCGCCGGCCGGGCCGTCGAAGGCGTAGGCGGCGTTTATCTTCTGCGTGCCGTGCCCCTCGATCTCCACCTTGGTGTCGCGCGGGATCGACACGAGCGTCAGCTTGCTCGAGATGGGGTCGATCCGGATGAGGATCATCGTGTCGGAGCGCGAATAGGTGTCCCCCTCGCGCGCGTCGGAGCCGAGCGCGAGCACGTAGTAGGGCGCGCCGGGCACGTGCCAGCCCGTCTCCCGCGAGAGGGCCTGCTGCTCGGCGTCGCCGAAGGCGAGCTCGCGGTCGATCGGGCCGAAGACGGCGACGTAGAGGGCGACCACCGCCGCGACGACGCAGACGAGGGCCACGAGGCCGCGGTGGCGCGGGGCCGCCCCGCCCGCGCGCCGGCCGCGCCGGCCGCGCTCCCGGGCGCCCACCTCGTCGTAGGACGAGACGGGTCGGTACTGGCGGGGGGCGCCGTGGGCGACGCGGTCGGCGGCGCGCTCGAGCGCCCCGCGGCGCGAGATCCTGGCGCCTCCGCCTAGGTTGGCCGCGGGCGCAGCCTGGCCGCGCCCGGCCGCGCCCGCAGGTCCCGCACCCCCGCCCGCGGGCGCGGCGGCATCCGCCCGCCCGGCGTCCTCGGGGAAGTCGCGCGCGTAGTCGCTCTCGAACTCGCGCTCGTAGGCGTCCGCCTCCCGATAGCTCTCCCTGCTCGGGACCGGGACGTCGAGAGGGTCGGGGGCGCCCTCCGGGGAGGGCACCTGGTACCTGTCGGGGTAGACGGGGCCTGCGGCGTAGGGATCCGCCGTCCCGCGCGCGGCGGGGCGGCGTCCGGGGGCGACCCCCTCCCGCCCGGACGGCACCCGGACGGTGCGCCCGCTCCTGAAGTCGACCACGTCCGCCTCGTCCGGGGCGTACGCGTCGAGGGCGTCCCCGGCGTCGTAGGGGTTGTCGCTGGCGCCGACGTAGCGCGGGGGCCTCCCGCCGGCGCGGCTCTGCTTGTCAGACATAGGGGTCCAAACCTCGTGGCCGCCCCGGGGCCCGTCGGGGCCCGCCTCGCCTGGGGCGGCGAGCGTCTAGTCAGTCCACACGAACGATAGCATGACGCCGCCCGCGCGAGCCTAGCGGCCGCGCTCGTTCCACTTGCCGCAGCGCTCGAGGATGCGCTTGCGGACCATGAGGTAGCTCGCCTCCACGCGCTCCGAGAGCGCCGTGGTCCAGATGTTCACAAACCCGCCGCGCACGACCGCCGCCAGCATGTCCACGCCGAGCGCCAGAGCGAGCGCGCCCCAGCAGACCCTCTGGGCGAGGTCGGACGCGGGCGCGGCCACGCAGCGGCCCGCGAGCCAGACCACGAGGGGCGCCATCAGGACGCTCCAGAGCTGGTTCCTGATCATGCGTGAGAGGGCGCAGCCGTAGCTCGCGCTCTTGGGCCTGAGGTCGTAGTAGGTGCCGCTCGCCCAGGAGAGGAGCCCGTTCAGGACCTCGCGGACGAGCCCCGAGACCTGGCCCGCCACGACCTCGACGGCGAGGAGGTAGGTGGGGTACACGAGCCCCGCCACGAGGCGCGCCACGCCGAGCAGGTCGGGGGTGCCGGAGCCCGCGGCGACGGGGTAGCGCGACAGGTTGTCGCCCACGAGCGGGAAGGTGCGCCACCACAGCCAGACGAAGAGTGCCGAGAAGGCCACGCGCAGCACGACGGGGCCGAGAAGGACGGTGCGCGGCGTCACGGGGACCTTGGCGTCGGCGGCGGAGGCGCCCTCGTCGGCGAAGCTCCAGAAGTCGTCGTCGGCCGCGCCGGAGACGTCCGCGTTCCACGACTCCGACCCCTCGTAGGTCCCGTAGTTGTTGGTCCCGTAGGCGCCGAAGCCGGAGCCGGCCCCCTTGCGGAAGTGGGCGCCGGAGGAGGGCGTGGGGTCGGGACCCGTGCCGTAGCGCCAGTCGACCCCGGCGAAGCCGCTCTCGATCCCGCTCGCGGCCGCCGCGGTCTCCCAGGTGCCGCGCACGACCACGCGGTCCTCGTTCGCCCCCTCGAACTGCCCCTTGAGGAAGTCGTAGGCCTTGTTCACGTCCGTCATCCGGGACTGGGCCTGCTCGGGGGTGAGGCCGTTTTGAGCCGCGGTGTCGGGGTGGTACTCACGGGCCTTCGCCGTGTAGCACTGCCTCAGGTCGCCCTTGGTGTACTGGCTCGGGACGCCGAGGATCCTCTCGGCGCCCTCCTTGGTCATCTCCTGAAACCTCACGGAACCTCCCCGGACGGACGTCGTCCGCGTGCCCTCTCGCACCCAACCATCCGAGGGTCAATTGTAGGGCCGGGGGCTCGCCGGCGGGGACGCGGGCGCCATCTACACGCGAACCCCAGCAGGCAGGAGCGCCGCGCGCCGGGGCGGGGCGCGCCGGGCGGGCCTACGAGCCGGGGCGGGCCTTGCGCCAGGCGATCAGGTAGTCGACGACCAGGCCGTAGGAGCGCACGCCCTCCTCCTCGCCGAAGCTCGTGAGGTAGGTCTCGTTGACCGCGTCGCCCACCCGCTCGAAGCCGCTCCGGTAGGCCTCGTAGTGCTCGGCAGCATCGGCGCGGTCCTGGAGCACGAGGAGGACCCCCTCGGCCTCGGGACCGGCGGCGGCGTCCGCCACGACCTGGCGCGCTCGCTCCGGGTCCTGGGCGGCGAGGGCGTTCAGGCAGTAGCAGAAGGCGCTGTAGGAGCCCGCGTAGCCAAGCCTCGCGTCGTCGCTCGCCTCGCAGGCCAGGTAGGCCGCGAAGTTGGCCTCCCCCTCGCCCGCGATCCCCAGGCGGTGCGCCGCCTCGTGGCACATGACGAAGGGCAGGTCGGCCGCGGCGCAGTCCACGGGCACGCCCGCCTCGCCGGTCGGCGCCCAGAACAGGCCCACGTAGCCGCTCATGAGCAGAGGCCTCCCCCAGAGGAGGAGGGCCTTCACCGGGGCGGTCGAGCCGCCCCGGAAGACGGGGTAACTCGGCGCGAGGGGCTCGAAGGCCGCGCCGGCGACGCGCGCCAGCCCCAGGAAGTCGGGCGTGGCGAGCCTGCCGTCGCCGTCGCGCGCCACCTCACCCGCGAGGCCGGCCGCGTCGGCGAGGTAGCCCTCGGTCGCCGAGGCGAGCTCGTCCGTGGAGTACTCGCCGACATCGAGGCCCACCTCGCTCGCGAGGGAGGGTGCGTAGTGGTCGAGCGCCCAGCCGCACAGCAGCGCCGCCGTCGTCGCGCAGGCGAGCAGGACCCACGAGAGCCACGGCAGGAGCGACCTCCTCCGCACGAGGGCGCGGACGAGCGCGACCAGCGCCCAGGCCAGAAGGGCGGCCAGGGCGAGGTCCCACACGGCGAAGGGCACAAGTCCGGTCGCTGCCGCGAGCGCGGACTCCACGGCCTTGGTGGCGGCGCGGTAGCCGGGGAAGAAGAGCGCGGGCGCGTGCGAGACGGCGGCCCACAGGAGCAGGCTCCAGGCGACGAGGGCGCCCGAGAGCGCGAGCCTCGCGCGCGTCCCGCGCGAGGCGGCGCGCCGGCGCCCCCCTCCCCCGTCCGGATGCGGCCCGGCCATGCGCGGCCTACTCGACCGTCACGGACTTGGCGAGGTTCCTGGGCTTGTCGACGTCGAGGCCCTTGGCGAGCGCGACGTAGCGCGCCAGCATCTGCAGGTGCACCACCGCCACGATCGGCACCACGTACTCGTCCATCTGCGGGACCCACAGGACGTGGTCGGCGAGGTTGGCGACCTGCTCGTCGCCGTCGGTCGCCACGGCCACGATCCTCGCGCCCCTGGCCTTGGACTCCATGATGTTGGAGACGGTCTTGTCGTGCACGTGGTCGGCCGGGACGACCGCGAGCACCGGGAAGCCCGGCTGGATGAGGGCGATGGGGCCGTGCTTCATCTCGCCGGCCGGGTAGGCCTCGGCGTGGACGTAGGCGATCTCCTTCATCTTGAGCGCGCCCTCGTAGGCGGTCGTGGAGCTGGTGCCGCGCCCCAGGTAGAGCGCGCTCTGGGCGTCGCGGAAGAGGGGAACGGCCTGCTTGTCCTGCCAGCTGCGCCTGAAGACCTCGCGGATGGCGTCGGGGACCTTCTCGAGCTCGCGGAAGACCTTCTCCACCTCCGCGCGCGTCATCTGGCCGCAGGCGAGCGCGAGCCTGAGCGCGAGCAGAGCGCCGGCGACCATCTGGGCCGTGTAGGCCTTGGTGGAGGCGACGGCCACCTCCGGTCCCGCCTGGATGTAGAGCGTGCCATCGGACTCGCGGGCCGCCGAGCTGCCGAGGACGTTGGTGATCGCGAAGACCTTGCAGCCCATCCCCTTGAGCCTGCGCGCCGCGGAGAGGGTGTCCGCCGTCTCGCCCGACTGGGTGACGATGACGCAGAGCGTGTGGTCGGTGACCAGCACGTCGGAGTAGTTGAACTCGGAGGCGTACTCCACGGAGACGAAGACCTTCGCCCAGTGCTCGATCATGGTCTTGGCGATGAGCCCCACGTGGTAGGAGGTGCCGCAGGCCACGATGTAGATGCGGTCGATGCGGGCGAGGTCCTCGTCGGTCATGTCGAGCTCGTCCATCTCGATCCCGTGCTCGCCCAGCCTGCCCTTGAGGAGGCGCTCGATCGCCTCGGGCTGCTCGGCGATCTCCTTGCTCATGAAGTCCGAGTAGCCGCCGAGGGTCGCCGCCGAGGCGTCCCAGTCGACGTCGAGGGTCTTCGGCTGACGCACCGGCTCACCGGCGGCGTCGAAGACCTCGACCGAGCCGTCGCGCGAGAGCAGGGCGACGTCGCCGTCGTCGAGCTGCGTGACGTGGCTCGTCACCGCCGCGAGCGGCATGACGTCGGAGGCGGCGAAGGCGCCCTCCGCGGTCGAGGCGACCACGAGCGGGCTGCCGTGGCGGGTCACCACGACCTGGCCGGGGGCGTCGGCGCACTCGACGGCGATCGACCAGGAGCCCTCGAGGCGGGCGGCGGTGTTGCGCAGCGCGTCCACGAGGCTGCCGTGCGCGGGGCCGCGCCAGGCCTCCTCGAAGAGGTGGGCGATGACCTCGGAGTCCGTGTCGCTCCTGAACTCGTGGCCCGAGAGGCGAAGCGTCTGGCGAAGCTCCTCGAAGTTCTCGATGATGCCGTTGTGGACGATAGCTATCCTGCCCGAGCAGTCCGTGTGGGGGTGGGAGTTGCGGTCGGAGGGGGCGCCGTGCGTCGCCCAGCGCGTGTGGCCGATTCCGCAGGTCCCCACGAGGTTCGCGGCCTGGCAGCGCTCGCGCAGCGTGGCGACGCGCCCCTTGCACTTGACCACGTGGATGTTGCCGGAGTCCGAGAGCACGGCGACGCCGGCCGAGTCGTACCCGCGGTACTCCAGCGCCTGGAGCCCGTCCAGGAGGTGGGCGACGGCCTGGTTGGCGCCGGTGTAGGCGATGATTCCGCACATGGGATGAGCCCCCTTGCTCGTTCGCTGGAATGACGGACGCTATTCTATGACACAATTCTTTTCAGGCTATGTTCAGTCTTTCGAAGCACGGTGGCACGCGGTCGCAAAGGACGTCCACCCCACTCGGAGACTCGGCATCACCGCAGCTCAGAGAGCCGCCATGCGATGGGTCGCGCACATGGGCGTTTTCTGTGACGCAAGGGTGCGGCAGGCGAGAAGAGCCTGCCGCACCCCATTGTTATAATATATGCGCGGCCCCCGCCGGCAGGACCCAGACCACCCGGCGCGCACGGCGCGGACCCGGGGCGGCCCCGGGCACGGCCCTGGCCCCGCCCTAGAGCCCGGCCTCCGCGTCCTTCTCCGCCATGTAGACGAGAAGGTCGATCACCTTGTTGGAGTAGCCCCACTCGTTGTCGTACCAGGCGATGAGCTTGACGAAGGTGTCGTCGAGCATGATGCCCGCCTTCTCGTCGAAGATGCAGGCGTTGAAGTTGCCGCGCAGGTCACCCGAGACGAGCTCGTCGGTGTTGTACTCGATGACCCCCCTCATGGGACCCTCGGCGGCTGCGCGGATGGCCTGGCAGACCTCCTCGTAGCTGGTCTTACGGGAGAGCTCCACCGTGAGGTCGACTACCGAGACGTCGTTGACCGGCACGCGGAAGCTCATGCCGGTGAGGCGCCCCTCGAGCTCGGGGATGACCTTGCCCACCGCGCGCGCCGCGCCGGTGCTGGAGGGGATGATGTTGTTGATGACGGAGCGGCCGGTCCTCCAGTCGCGCCCGCCGTTGGAGTCGACCGGCTTCTGCTTCGAGGTGGAGGCGTGGATGGTCGACATGAGGCCCTTCTCGATCCCGAAGGAGTCGTTCAGGACCTTGGCGAGGGGGGCGAGGCAGTTGGTGGTGCAGCTCGCGTTCGAGACGATCTGCATGGTGGCGGGGTCGTAGCCCTCGTTGTTGACGCCCATCACGAACATGGGCATGTCGTCCTTGCTCGGCGCGGTGAGCACGACGCGCTTCGCGCCGCCGAGCAGGTGCCTCCTGCAGGCGAGCAGCGTGCGGAACCTGCCGGTGGACTCGATCACGTACTCGGCGCCGCACGACGCCCAGTCGATGTCGGCCGGGTCGTCCTCGGAGAAGACGTGGATGTCGTGGCCGTTCACGCGGATGCCGTCGTCGGTCGCCTCGACGTCGCCCTGGAAGCGCCCGAAGACGGAGTCGTACTCGAACTGGTACGCCATGCGCGCGTGGTCCGCGTTGTGGATGTTGATCCCGCAGACCTCGACCTTGGTGTCGCGCATCTCCAGGCTCCGGAGGATGACGCGGCCGATGCGGCCGAACCCGTTGATGCCTACCTTGATCTTCTCCATGTGTCCCCTTCGCTCGAAGCTGTGCCCTGCGCCGACCCTGCGCACCCGAGCCTCGTAGGCCGGCCCTACGACCCCTACATGACCCCACGGGAAAGTTGGCTCGACACAAATTAAATCCTTGGTGATTGTCAAATAGCGAGGTACCCCTAGGGGAGCGGGTGGGGCGCACGCCCGAGCGGCGGGGGCCTGACGGCGGGCGGCGGGCGGTCCGCGGCCTGCGCCGAGCGGGGCGGGCGCGCCGCGACGCGATTCTCTCGCAGGCGATTAGCTTTTCTCGGAAAAACTACTCGCGTGCGAACCTTGCTCGCAAACCCGAATCGACCGCTCGCGCTTAACTGCTGCTGACAGTTTGCTTACGTTTCTATTATGTATCGCACGTTCGAGGCTGCGGCAGGCTCCGTAGCCGGGCTTATTCATCGAGAGTTATGGGGGTATACATGAAGTTCTGGAAGAGGTTCCTGGCGTGCGCGATGGCGCTGCTCGTCGTGGCGGGCTCGCTCGCCGCCTGCGGGAACACGGCGTCGCAGTCCGCGGGCACGGACCAGCAGGCGCAGCAGTCGGACGGCTCCTCGGGCGACTTCAAGAGCCAGATCATGTTCTGCGGATCGACGTCGCTCTACCCGATCATGTCCTCCCTCGCGTCCTCCTTCACCGACCAGTACGTGACCTGGGACAAGGTCGACCCCTCCTTCCCCGACTCCAACATCTCCATCTACGTGGCGCCCGGCGGCTCCGGCGTGGGCGTGAGCGCCGTCGTCGACAAGACCTGCGACTTCGGCATGGTCGCCCGCGACGTCAAGGACTCCGAGAAGGAGAAGATCGGCTCCGGCTACAAGGCATACGTCATCGCCCGCGACGCGCTGACCGTCTCGGTCAACGCCCAGAACCCGCTCGTCGGCAAGACCGACAGCCTCGACACCGACACGATCAAGAAGGTCTTCTCCGGCGAGTACACCACCTGGAACCAGGTCGACCCGTCGCTTCCCGCCGAGAAGATCAACGTCTACATCCGAGACCTCTCGGGCGGCGCCTACGAGGTCTTCCAGAAGTCCATCATGGGCGACGAGAAGATCGCGGACTCCGCGACCCAGTCCTCGTCGATGACCGAGCTCGCCACCAACGTCGCCAACGACCCGTGGGGCATCGGCTACGTGGGCTTCGGCGCCTACAACAAGGCTAACGCCAGCTCCCAGGTCCTCAGCGCCATGAAGGTCGACGGCGTGGAGGCCACCGAGGAGAACATCCTCTCCGGCGCCTACAAGGTCCAGCGCCCGGTCCAGATCGTCTCCGGCTCCGAGATCACGAACTCCGAGCAGGCGTTCCTCGACTACATCTTCTCCCAGACGGGCTACGACACGGTGGTCGCCAACGGCTACATCCCCGCGTTCAAGCCCGGCGAGGTCCCCTCTGGGGAGTAGGGCCAGGCTCGCATGTCCCCTCAACAACAGCTGACGGGGCGTGCTGAGACGGGGCGGCGGGGCGTCGGACTCACCCGCGGGAGCGTGGCAAACGCCTGCTTCCTGGCGGTCGTCCGGCTCCTCGCCGCCCTCTGCCTTGCCGCCCTCGCCTTCGTCGTCCTCTTCGTCGCCATCGAGGCCCTGCCGACCTTCGAGGAGGTGAGCCTCTCCGACTTCCTCCTCTCCGGCGAATGGATGCCCGTCGACTACGTCGGCGCCACCTCGTTCGGCATCGCCAACTTCGTGGCGGGCACGCTGGCGGTCTCCCTTCTCGCCCTGCTCTTCGCCACCGCCGTGGGCGTCGGCGCCGCCTCCTTCCTGGCGGCCGCCGCGGACGGGCGCGTGCGCGCTGCGCTGCTGCCGCTCGTCGACCTTCTCGCCGGAGTCCCCTCCGTGGTCTTCGGCTTCGTAGGCATCGAGGTCGTGACCCCCGCCTTCCGTCACGCCGGCGTCTCCACCGGCTCGTGCGTCCTGGCGGCGGCCCTCGTGCTCGCTGCCATGATCGTGCCGTTCCTCGTGTCCTCCGTGACCGAGTCGCTCATGGAGCAGAGCCGCCGCTACGCCACGAGCTCCGACGCGCTCGGCGTCTCCCGCTGGCACTTCCTCGCCTGCGTGGGGATCCCGGCGTCCTGGCGCTCCATCCTGATGGCGCTCGTGCTAGCGGCGGGTCGCGCCATGGGCGAGACCATGGCAGTCATGATGGTGATCGGTGACGCAAACCTCTTCCCCACCCTGCTCGGCAAGGGCGAGTCGATCGCCGCGCTGATAGCGCTCGAGATGGGCACGGCGGAGGTGGGCTCCACCCACTACCACGCCCTCTACGCGGCCGGCCTGGTGCTCGTGGTCCTTGTCGCCCTCGTGAACCTCGCCGTCTGGGCGCTCAGGCGCGCCCTCGTCAAGGGGGGCGAGTAGCATGCGCTGGCGCGGACGCGCCCTCGCCGTGTGGGCGACGGTCTCGGTCGCCCTCGTCGTGGCGACGCCGCTCTTCCTCTTCGGCTACGTGCTCCTCAAGGGCGCGGGGGTCATCAGCTGGGAGTTCCTGACGCAGGCTCCCTCCGGGGCCGTCCTGGGCGAGCGGGGCGGAATCATGCCGGCGATCGCGGGAAGCCTCTGGTTCACGCTGCTCGCGTGCCTGCTCGGCGGCGTCCCCGCCATCGCCACTGCCGTCTACGTGGAGTTCCTCTGCCCCAGCCCGCGCATGGGCGCGCTGGTGCGCGGCGTCGTGCAGTGCATGTCGGGGATCCCCTCCATCGTGCTCGGGCTCTTCTCCTACTCCCTGCTCGTGCGCGACCTCGCCTGGGGACGTTGCATCCTCTCCTCGAGCGTGGCGCTCGCGATCATGATCGTTCCCTTCGTCGAGGTCCGGGTGGAGAAGGGCCTCCACGAGGTGCCCCGCTCGCTCGTCGAGTCCTCCTACGCGCTCGGTTGCTCCAAGCTCTACACGGTGCGCAACATCGTGCTGCCCGCCGCGCGCGGGTCGATCTGGGGTGCGCTGGCTCTCGGCGCGTGCTACGCCATGGGTGCCACGGCGCCGCTCATCTTCACTGGCGCGGTCGCCTACGCCGGCGTCCCCACGAGCGTCATGCAGCCGGCCATGGCGCTCCCTCTGCACCTGTACCTGCTGGTCGCCCAGGGCGCGACGTCGCTCGACCTCGCCTACGGGACGGCCTTCGTGATGATGGCCATCGTGCTTGTCGGCAACGTGGCCGTCGCCGCCTACTCGAGATGGAGCGTGAAGCGATGGATGAGGTCGTAGGGACGCGCGGGGCCGCCGGGGTCGGCGCGGGCGCTGGCAACGAGGCCGGGGTCGGCGCGGGCGCAGGTAACGGCGCGGGAGGCGCCGCGGGGACGGGCGCGGACGCGAGGCCGGCCGACGAGGTCGTCGGCATCTCGCACCTCACGGTCTCCTACGACGGCGCCGAGGCCCTGCACGACGTCTGCCTCTCCGTGCGCGACCGGCGGATCCTCGCGGTCATCGGCCCCTCGGGCTGCGGCAAGACGACGCTGTTGCGCTCGGTCAACCGCCTCGTGCTCGAGGAGCCACGGGCGCAGGTCTCGGGCCAGGTGACCCTGCGGGGCCGCGACGTGGCGCGCATGCCCGCAGAGGAGCTGCGAAGGAACGTCGGGATGGTCTTCCAGGAGCCCTCCCCCTTTCCCTTCTCGATCTGGCGCAACGTCACCTACGCGCCGCGCTACTTCGGCAGCACGCCCAAGCGGGAGCTCGACGGGCTGGTACGGGAGAAGCTCGAGCTGGTGGGTCTGTGGGACGAGGTCTCCCGGGACCTGCGTAAGAGTGCGCTCAGGCTGTCCGGCGGGCAGCAGCAGCGGCTCTGCATCGCCCGCGCGATCGCCGTGGACCCCCAGGTCCTCCTGCTCGACGAGCCGTGCTCCGCGCTCGACGTCAACGCGACCGCCACGGTGGAGCGCGCCCTCGCCCGCCTGCGCGAGCGCTACGCCATCGTGGTGGTCACGCACAACATCGGCCAGGCGCGCCGCATCGCCGACGAGGTCGCGTTCATGAGCGAGGGGCGCATCGTGGAGCGGGGCACGGCGGAGCAGGTGCTCGACCACCCGCGGAGGGACGAGACGCGCGCCTTCCTGGCCGGCTGGCGCTAGCGCCTCGGCGCCGGGCGGCGGGCCGGGCGGCGGGCCGGATGCCGCATGCGCGTGCGGATGCGGCGCCGCGGAGCGAGCCGGGCGGCGTGCCGGGTTCCGCATGCGCGTGCGGATGCGGCACCGCGGGGCGAGCCGACGGGGGTTGCGCAATCCGACAGGGCATCCGTTGCAGTATTCGGAGTTAGGGACGGGTCCGGGCACGCTTGCGGTCCTCGCCGCCAGACGGGCGACGGGCGCCATCGTATTTGCCCAGGATTCCGTCGGACGACCCGGCGCCCGAGGCGCCCGTCGCGGCTGGCCGGCCTTCTCACCACGCCGGACCCGTCCCTAAGTCCCGAAATTGCACTCGTCGCCATGAAGAGCTGCGCGGAGCCCGCGGAATCCTCCCCGCGGGGCCCGCGCGGGCAGAACGAAGGGGAGGCGCCCTCGTCGGACGCCTCCCCTTCGTTCACAACATATTTGGAAGGTTTATCGCAGCCTGCTGGACAGGCGCGGTCGCCGGGCAAACGGCTAGCTCAGACGGACCTCGGCTGCCTTATCGGGACGGAAGTTGACCTCCATGTCGGAGATGTTGTAGTGAGTGAACTCGGAGGAGTGCTTGTCGTTCAGGGAGTAGGTGCGGATGAACTTGCCCTTGTCCAGCGAGGACCAGTACTCGGTGTCCCACTTCATGTAGCCGTCCTCGTCGGACTGCACGTCGTCGAAGTGGAGCTCGACCTGGCGGCCGTTCTTGATGAACTCGAGCAGGCCCTCCTTATCGGTATCCACCTTCGTGTGATTTACGGTATCTTCTACAATCACGACAAGCTCCCTTCAAGTACTCTTCTCACTGGTAGCGCCTCTTATGCGCAAATCACCACAGCGATGAGTATTCTATTGCGCCCGCCTTCGTCTCACGTCCGGCTTCACGCGAGCGGTCAGATTGGGCGCGCGATCGCCCGGCACCCCGCCGCGGCCGTCGTGCGCCGCGGCCGTCGTGCGCCGCGATCCATGCGTGCGCCGCGCGTGCGCCGCGGCCCGGACGCCCGCTACCTCAGGCTCGCGAGGGAGGGGTGCACCTTGTCCTTGGCGGAGAGCACCAGCTTGGAGGGGTCGAACGCGTCGTCGCCCTCCAGCGGTGGCCACTCGACGCCGACCTCGGGGTCGTTCCACATGATGCCGCCCTCGTCGTTGGGGTGGTAGACGTCATCGCACTTGTAGCAGAAGACCGCGCGGTCGGAGAGCACGAGGAAGCCGTGGGCGAAGCCCCGCGGGATGAACAGCTGGCGGCGGTTCTCGGCCGTGAGGACGCAGCCCTCCCACCTGCCCCAGGTGGCGCTACCCGGCCTGAGGTCGACGGCCACGTCGAAGACGCTGCCCTCGACCACGCGCACGAGCTTGCTCTGCGGGTGCTCGATCTGGAAGTGCAGGCCCCTCAGCACGCCCTTGGTCGACATGGACTGGTTGTCCTGCACGAAGTCGACGTCGATGCCGCCCGCGACGAAGTCGGAGCGCTTGTAGGTCTCCATGAAGTAACCGCGCTCGTCGCCGTACGACTTCACGTCGACGACGATGACGCCCTCGATCGCGGTCCTCGTGAAGGTGAAGTTACCCGAAGTTACCCGCTCTGCCATCGCTCTCCCCAGATCCTCTCGCCTGCCTGCCGTCTCGGCGCGCGGCGCGCGGCGCGCGCCCGCCCGGCGCCCGGCTTCGCTCCCCGTCGCGCCTGGCGCCTAGCGCCCCTCGTACATCCGCGCGTAGTAGCTCTGGTACGCGCCGCTGGTCACGTGCTCGACCCACTCCTCGTGGTCGAGGTACCAGCGGATCGTCTTCACGATACCCTCCTCGTAGGGGGTCTCCGGATACCAGCCGAGCTCCTCGCGGATCTTGTCCGGCGCCATGCCGTAGCGTCGGTCGTGTCCCTTGCGGTCCGTCACGTGGCGGATGAGCCCCTCGTCGATCCCGGAGTCGCCTGTGGCCTTGGCGACCTCCGCGATGATGGTGCGCACGATGTAGATGTTGGCGCGCTCGTTGTGGCCGCCGACGTTGTAGACCTCGCCGAGCCTGCCGCCTGAGAGCACCATGTCGATCGCCTTGCAGTGGTCGTCCACGTAGAGCCAGTCGCGCACGTTGAGGCCGTCGCCGTAGACGGGCAGCTCCACGTGGTTGACGCAGTTGTGGATCATCAGCGGGATGAGCTTCTCGGGGAACTGGTACGGGCCGTAGTTGTTGGAGCAGCGCGTGATCAGCGCGGGGAAGCCGTAGGTGTCGTGGTAGGCCTTCACGAAGAGGTCCGCCGAGGCCTTGGACGCGCTGTAGGGGCTGTGGGGCGAGAGGGGCGTATCCTCGCGGAAGTAGTCGGCTGCCGCCGGGTCCGCCGGGCTGCCGTCCGGGTTCAGCTCCTCGGGGATCTGGAGCGTGCCGTAGACCTCGTCGGTCCCCACCTGCAGGAAGCGGTGGTCGCCGAAGCCGCCGGCGCCGTCGTCCCAGGCGGCGCGGGCGCAGTTGAGCATGTTGACCGTGCCCAGGACGTTGGTGTCGGCGAACACGCCGGGGTTCTCGATCGAGCGGTCCACGTGGCTCTCCGCCGCGAAGTTCACCACGTAGTCGGGCGAGAACTCCTCGAAGACGCGCGCGACGTCCTCGCGGGAGCGGATGTCGGCGTGCACGAAGCCGTAGCGCGGGTCGCCCTCCACGGACGCGAGGTTCTCGAGGTTGCCCGCGTACGTCAGCGCGTCGACGTTCACGATGCGCACGTCGTCGTGCTTGCGCAGCATGTAGAGGACGAAGTTGGATCCGATGAAGCCGGCGCCGCCGGTGACGAGGTAGGTCTTCATAGCTCTCCTAACCGGCAAGTTCGCCGTAGTTGCATGCGTAGCTGGCGAGGGCCTCGCGCCAGGGCCTCATCTCGTTGCCGAGGCCCCGCTCGAGGCGCGCGTTCTCGAGGCTCGAGAACCGCGGGCGGTCGGCCGAGCCCGGCACCATCCGCTTGTACTCCTCGGAGGTGCACCGCCTGACCTCGCAGTCGCGCCCGAAGGCGTCCATGATGGCCTCCGCGAAGTCCGCCCAGGAGCAGGTGCCCTCGTTCGTGCAGTGGTAGGTGCCAAAGTCCTCGGTGGCGGCGATGCGCAGCACCTCGTGCGCGACGTCCGCCGCACTCGTGGGGTTGCCCAGCTGGTCGTCCACCACGGTGACGTGGTCGTGCGCGTCCGCGAGGCGAAGCATCGTCTTCACGAAGTTGCGTCCCACGTAGCCGTAGAGCCAGGCCGTGCGCACCACCATCGTGCGCGGGTTGTTGGCGAGGGCGAGCCCCTCGCCGGCCAGCTTGGTCCTGCCGTACGCGCTGATGGGGGCGCAGACGTCGTCCTCCGTGCGCGGCGTGGGGTCGCTCCCCGGGAAGACGTAGTCGGTCGAGACGTGCACGAGCTTGGCGCCCTGCTCGCGGCTCGCGCGCGCGAGGTTCAGCGGCCCCAGCGCGTTGGCGCGGAAGGCGGCCGCCTCGTCGGTCTCGCAGCCGTCCACGTTGGTCATGGCCGCGCAGTTGACGAAGAGGTCGTAGGGCGCGCGGGCCGCCAGCCACGCGCTCGTGGCCGCCCAGTCCGAGACGTCGAAGTCGTCCAGGTCGACGAGGTCGACCTCGGCGCCGGAGAGCTCGGCGGGCACCTCCCCTATCTCCGTCCTGCCGCTCTCGAGCGCGCGCCCTAGCTCGTTGGCGAGCTGGCCGCGCGCGCCGGTGATGAGAATCCGCATGTCCTTCTCCCCTGCCTTGCCTTGCCTCAGCGGTCGCGCCGTTCGCTGCGGCTGCGCTCGCTGCCGCGCCGACCGCGCCGAGGCCGCGTCCTTCTCCGCTAGGCCTCGTCGTAGTGCCGGTCCGGCACGATGCCGCCAGCCGCGACCATGCGCAGGTGCTTGCCGTAGTCGCTCTTGCCGTAGCGCTCCGCGCACTCCAGCAGCCGCTCCCGCGGGATCCAACCGTTCTCGTAGCCGATCTCCTCGGGCACGGAGACGGGCAGGTCCTGGGCCTTCTCGACCGTGCGCACGAACTCGGAGGCCGCGAAGAGCGACTCCATGGTGCCGGTGTCGAGCCACGCGTAGCCGCGGCCGAGCGTCACCACGTCGAGGGAGCGGTCCTCGAGGTACATGCGGTTGAGGTCGGTGATCTCGTACTCGCCGCGCGCGGACGGGCGCACGCGAGCGGCCAGCTCCGTCACGCGCTCGTCGTAGAAGTACAGCCCCGTGACGGCGTAGCTGCTCTTGGGGTGCGCGGGCTTCTCCTCGATGGAGATCGCGTTGTAGTCCGCGTCGAACTCCACGACGCCGAAGCGCTCCGGGTCGTCCACGCGGTAGCCGAAGACCGTCGCGCGGCCCGCCTCGGCGTTCGCCTTCGCGCGGCGCAGGTGCCGGGTGAGGCCGTTGCCGTAGAAGATGTTGTCGCCGAGCACCAGGGCGCAGGGGCCGTCCGCCACGAAGGGCGCGCCGATCACGAAGGCCTGCGCGAGCCCGTTGGGCTCGGGCTGCTCGGCGTAGGACAGCGAGACGCCGAAGTCCGACCCGTCGCCCAGGAGCCGCTCGAAGTTGGGGAGGTCGGCGGGGGTCGAGATGATCAGGATGTCCCTGATTCCCGCCAGCATGAGGGTGGAGAGCGGGTAGTAGACCATGGGCTTGTCGTAGACGGGCAGGAGCTGCTTGCTCGTCACGGTGGTGAGCGGGTACAGGCGCGTTCCGCTGCCTCCCGCCAGGATGATGCCCTTCATGCCGAACCTCCCGGAGATGCCTGTCGCGCCGCGCGGGCGCCATGCCGACTCACCATGCTACCAAGCGGCGGGCCGCCCGGCGCCACGCGTCGGCCGTATCCGGAAAATCAGCGCGTTAGCGCACGGTCTTGATGTGCGACCGCGGGCGAGAAGGACGCGGGGCCCGCCGGGCGCCGGGGGCCGGCCCGCCGGGCGGCGGCCAGGCGGGCGGCGACCGGGCGAGAAGGACGCGGGCTAGCGAGCCCCCGCGGAGGAGGGCACGGGGCTGCGGCTCCCCGTGAGGTCGAGCACGCTGTCCGCGAGCTCCGCGCAAGCCGCGTCGAAGTCCTCCTCGGGGGCGTCGAGCGGGAGGTTCCGCAGGTTGAGCTCACGCGCGCGCACGGCCGCGACGAGGTCCTCGAGCTGCTCCGAGGTCCTGGCGAGGTCGGAGCTCACGCTCGCCTTCTCCTCCGCGTGCGCGCCCATCCCCTGGCGGTTTGCACGCACGAGCATGACCCGCAGGAACAGCACGACCACGCCGACGGCGACGAGCACGACCGCGAGCGGGGCGAACACCTCGGGGAACGCCGCGGGCGCGGCCGCGGCGACCGTGCCGTCGTGCGGCAGGAGGGTCGCGACGAGCATCAGCGCGCCGAGCACGACGAGGACGACGCCGACCCAGAGGCTCACGCCCGCCGTGCGCAGGTTGCCCTTGAGGAAGGAGTACTTGCCGCTGACCTTCTCGTGCTCCTCGCCCTTCACGCGCTCGAAGGCGGCGAGCGCGTCGGAGCAGGACCCCTCGGCGGCCGACGTTGCGAGCTCCACCTTGGGGACGCGCCTCGCGGCGACCTGGCACATCTGGTCGAGAAGGACCTGCTCCTGCGCCTGCGCCTGGGAGAAGCGCTCCTCGGCGTCGGCGCGGGCGCGCTCCATGTGTCGCTTGAGGTCGAGCGGGGCGAGCTCGAGCGCGAGCGCCCAGTCCTCGTCGTCGAAGGCGTCCTCGAAGGCCGCGCGGGCCTCGGCGAGGTTGGAGAGGCGCTGGTCGTAGGGGGCGCGGATGCCGTTAGCGGCGGTGTCGGCCAGGGTGGCGCGGACCTCGGCGCGCAGGGCGGCGGAGTCGGGGGCGGGCTCGGCGGCGGGCGCGGGCTGGCTAGCGCCGGGCTCGGCCACGGCCTCGCTGGCGTCGGGCTCGGCCTCGGCGGCGGGCGCGGGCTGGATGGCGGCGGGCTCGGGCTGGCTGGCGGCGGGCTCGGCGGGGGCGGCCGCAGGGACTTCGGGCTCGGGGGCTTCGCTCTCGGACTCGGTGTCGGAGCCGGCTGCGGCCTCGGAGCCGGGCGCGGGCTCGGTGTCGGAGCCGGCTGCGGCCTCGGAGCCGGGCTCGGCCGCGGGCTCGGATACGGCCGCAGGCCCGGGCGCGGGCGCTACCGCGGGCTCGGGCTCGCCGGCATCGGCCGCGGGCTGCCCGGACTCGAGGTCCTTCTCGGAACCCGCGCCCTGCGCGGCCTCGACGTCCTTCTCGGAGCTGGCTGACCGTTCGGTCTCCGCGACCTGCGCGCTGGCTGGCTCGTCCTTGGCGGCCGCCTCGCCCTCGGCGCCGACGCCCTTCTCGGCATCGACGCCCTGCTCGGCCTCGGGACCCTGCGCGGCGGCGCGCTCCGCTGCCGCGGCATCAAGCTCGGCCTGCAGTTGCAGGACGTCCGCCAGGGGCGTGCGCTCGGCGGGCGTGACCTCGATGATCTTCTCCGCGATGGCGGGCAGCTCCTCGAGGCCCATGAGGTGGCGGGAGGCCAGGTACAGCTGCAGATGTGCCTGGGGGCTCGACGAGTCCGCCTCGAGCGCGCGGGCGAAGTAGTCCGCCGCCGCGTCCCAGTCCTGCTCCGCCAGGCTCTTGTTACCGTGCTTGACCAGCGAGTTCACGGCCGCCGCCGTCGCCCGCGTGCTGTAGTTGTCCATAGGGTCGCCGACCTCCCGGAAGGTGGTTTAGAAGCGGGGCGCGCCGCGCCCGTCAGGAACCTACGATAACCCAACGCGGCGCCGGTTCGCGCGTGCCGGCTCGCACGTGGCTGTCCGCACGCGACGGTCTGCGCGCGCCACCGGTTCGCACGTGCCGGCTCGTCGGACGCCCGCACGCGAAGGGGCCCGCCCCTCCCGACGCAACGGCTCCAGCCGGCGCTCGGGCAGGGACGGGCCCCGCTTGTCTCTATGTGAGGGTGAGCCGCACGGGAGCTGCAAGAGAGCTGCGAGGCTCGTGCGAGCCGCTCACCGAGGACCGCCGGTTCTCGCCAGACGGCTCCTCCGAGGACGCGCTGAGGGGCTTACTCCTCCTCGGCGAGCGCCTCCTCGATCTCGTCGGTGCGGTTCATGGTGTCGTAGACGTTCTGGACGTCGTCGAGCTCCTCGAGGCGGTCGACGAGGCGCTGGACCTTCTTGGCGTCGCTCACGGAGACGTCCGTCGGGGTGGTCGGGATCATGGTGAGCTCGGAGCCCTTGACCTCGATGCCCTGGTCCTCGAGGCCCTTCACGACGTCCTGGAGCGCCGTGTAGTCGCAGGTGACGATCCACTCGTCGCCGGCGTCCTCGTAGTCGTCGCCGCCGGCCTCGGCCACGGCCATCATGAACTCGTCCTCGTTGACGGCGTTCTCGCGGTCGGCGACCTTCTTCTCGTCGGAGACGATGACCTTGTCGACGGCAATCTGGCCCTTGCGCTCGAACTGGAAGGCGACGGAGCCGGAGGTGCCGAGGTTGCCACCGGCGTGCGTGAAGGCGGAGCGGACGTCGGCCGCGGTGCGGTTGAGGTTGTCCGTCAGGCACTCGACGTAGAAGGCGACGCCAGCGGGGCCGTAGCCCTCGTAGGTGACCTCCTTGTAGACGACAGCCTCGGCGCCGGTGCCGAAGGCCTTGTCGATGGCAGCCTGGATCTTGGCGTTGGGCATGGAGACCATGCGGGCGCGGGCGACGGCCGCGGCGAGCGACGCGTTGTTGTCCGGGTTGGGGTCGCCACCAGTGCGGGCGGCGACGGTGATGTTGCGCGAGTGCTTGGAGAACAGCGCGGAGCGCTTGGCGTCGATCGCTGCCTTCTTGTGCTTGGTGGTTGCCCACTTAGAGTGTCCGGACATGCACATCTCCTTCTTGCCTGCCGGCACGTCGCGCTCTCCCGGCACCCTCCGCCGATCGCACCGCACGTCGCGCCCGCTGGGCCACATCGAACTGCTTCGCTCTGAGGCCCGTGATGCCAGACGCGGCGAGAGCACGCGATAGCCCGGGGCCAAACATACGCATGTTACAAAAAACCATCGCAGGCTGTCGAGTCCCCTCGCGGTTTTTTCGAAGAGCCTGCACAAGGGCGGCGGCCGGTCGGCCGGGGGACGGGCCCTCCGGAGGCAGAAGACCTCTCAGGCCCGGCACGACACGGCCCGGCACGGCTCCTACAGCACGCACACAACAAGCAAATCGCTTTTTCTCGACAATTTTCCAATATTTTGTTCACATTGCGCGATTTGCGCCCTTGCAAATCGCTATTTCTCGACAAATTTTTCGATTTTTGTCGAGAAAAGTGGATTTGCTCCACGGTTCATCAATTGCTTAATCACAGGGCGGAGGTACTGGAGGCCCTCGAAAGACCAAAGCGGCCCTCAGATCGCCTCTCATTCGGTCCCCTCGAAGGTTCGGTCCCCTCGAAGGCCTCCGCGCGAGCCGGCATGCGGGGCCCGAGGCGTGCCGAGGCGCGAGGCCCGAGGCGAGCGGTGCCAAAGGCGGCCTCCGACCGACGAAGCAAGGCCGGCCGATCGGCCGGTCTGCCTGCCGCCTCTACGCCCCCGACGCAGAGCTCGCCGGCACGAAGGTGATGCGCTGGTAGAGGTCACTCGAGTCGATCGCGTCGGTCGCCACGGAGGAGCCCGCGGAGACGTCGGAGGCCTCGATCGCGTTGCCGGTCGCCTTGTTCACCACGAGGTAGGAGCCGTCGCTGTTCTGTCGCAGCTGCCAGCGCTGCGTGTCGGAGCCCGAGGCGGCGCTCGCGTAGAGGGCCTGGCCGGCGGGCGCGGTCGCGTCGCCGCAGTCGAGCACGAGCCCGTTCGCGAACGAGAGCGTGCAGGTCTCGTCGTCGTTGACCGCAAGGGTCAGCTGCTCCGTGAAGGCGTCAGTCCCGAGGCGGGCGACAAGGACGGTGGTGTAGTCGCTGTCCTGGTGCCCGTTGGCGGCCAGGACCGCGCCGTCGTTGTCGGTCACCTCGAGGTAGTAGGTGCCTGCCGCAAGCCCGGCAATCTGGGTGGGCGCCTCGGCGGCGGCCTGCCCCTGCTGCGTCTGCGACTCCGACGCCGGGGCCGGCTGCCCCTGCTCGCCCGCGCGACGCGCTTTCGCCGAGCCGACGGCGAGCGCGACGCCCACGATGGCGACCGCGACGACGAGCACGCCGGCGACGAGCGGCAGCAACGGCGACTTCCTGCGGTCGATCCTGCCGGTCATGGGCGCGTTGTGCCTGCGCTGCGGGACCTCGGCGCGCATCCCTTGCCGCGCGGCCCCCTGCCGTGTGACCCCCTGCCGTGTGGTCCCCGGGCGCGCGGTCCCCTGCCGCACGCTCGCCGGGATGGCCGAGCGCATCCCCGTCGCATGGGCGGCGCCTTCGCGCCTTGGCGCCTGGGGCGCACGTCCTTCTCCGATGCGCTCCTCGGCGCGGACGTGCGCCCCGCGCAGGTGGCCCTGCGGCGTGCGCTCCCCCTGCGCGGCGAATTCGTGCATGTCGTCGGCGTCGATGCGGGGCAGGCCCATGGTCAGGCCCCGCTCGTCGCGCGGACGGACCCTGCGGCGGGCCTCGTCCTCCCTGCCGAGGCGCCTCAGCTCGCCGGTGGAGCCGATGCCGCCCGTGCTGTCGATGTAGTTGGTGCCCTCGATCCGCGGCAGGGCGCCGGTGCGCTCGTGCGGGCGCTGCCTCTGTGCCCTGCCGGCACCAGAACCCCGATGGTCGCTCTGCTGCATGAGTACCTCCCAAGACGAAGCGTCGCCGGACGGCCGCTCCGGGGACGTCCGGAGCGCTCTGACCTCTAGAGCCGCGGGGCGATGCGTACGATTATAGGTCCACGCGCGGACGCGACGCGCGCGACAAGCGGCCATTTCGCGACATAACCCCTGCTATCGGGCGCAGGAGGCCGAGAAGGACGCGCGCTCGCGACCGTCCGCCTAGAGGTGCCACCGCACGGGGCGCCGGCGGGTACCGCGCGGGCCCCTCTTGCTACAGTCTTTCGTGTAGCCCCGCCCCGCCCGCCGCGCAGGCAGGCTCGCGAAGGGCGCCCCGGAAGAGGGAGGTCGACATGCTCTACATCGGAAACTTCAGCTACAAGGACGCCAACGACACCAAGGACAACTTCGTGCTGCTCCCCACTGTCGTCAGCGCGCAGAGCCCGGAGGAGGCGCTCGAGAAGCTCGCGGTGATGTTCCAGGAGACCCGCCGCAGCTCCGACCTCCTCGACGGCGCCAAGGAGATCTACCTCGACTCCCTGACGGAGCTCGAGGAGGCGCCGGAGGACGGCCTGCTCGTCCAGTGGCAGAAGATCGTGCCCGCGGTCGACGGCCTGTGCTCCATCACGGCGGCGCTGCCGGACATCGACATCGAGTCGGACGACGTGAACGTCTACGACCTCAGGGAGGGCGGCGCCGAGGGCGACGACCTCGAGCTCGAGGACCTTCTCGACGACGAGGACGTGGACGCCGAGGCCGTACCCGAGGACCCCTTCCTCGAGTTCTAGCAGAATTTCGCCCCAGGGCCGCTGCCAGCAGCCCCCTCCGCCGCCCGGGCCCGGCCGCCGTGCCGCGCCCGGGCGGCGCCTTGCGACCTACGCGAGAGGCGCGAGGGAGCAGACGCGCTCGTAGGCGCCGAAGGCGAACCTCCCGTCCCTCAGGCTGACCTCGATCCGATACCCCTGCAGGTTGGCGACCTGCCAGCGGAAGTACGCGAGCGGGTCGCGCCGGCGCGTGGGGCTGTCGACGAAGGCGCTCATCGCCGCCATGATCGTCCCGCCGTGCGCCACCACCACGACCCGCTCGTCTCCGCGCGCGAACGACGTGGCGAGGATCCCCTCGAGCGCCGCGGAGGTCCTCCGCACGAGGTCGGCCCTGGACTCCCCGCCCGGGCAGCGCCCCACGCAGCAGCCGTCGACCCAGGCGCGGTAGGCGGCGTCGCCCGCCATGTCGTCCGCGCTCCTGCCCTCGAACTCGCCGAAGTCGAGCTCCCTGAGTCCGTCCACGACGACCTGCGCCGCGTCGGGGAAGCAGATCGCGGCGGTCTGGCGCGCGCGGACGAGCGGGCTCACGTAGACCAGGGGTACGCGCGAGCAGCTGCCCGCGCGACGGGCCTGCCGCCTCCCCTCTGGGCTGAGCGGCTCGTCGGTGCGCCCCACGTAGCGGTGCAGGTCGTTGCCGCTGGTCCTCCCGTGGCGGAGAAGGACGAGGGTCAGCGAGGCTCCTTCCGCGCCTCCGGCGCGCGCCCGGACCCCGGCGGCCGTGCGGGTTGCGACCCCGCCCGCCGGGCCCGCCCCGGCGACCGCGTCCGCCGGGGCGGCCGCCACCCGTGCGACCGGCTCGCCCTTGAGGACCTGCGGCACCCCGCAGACCATCCTCACCACGCACTCCGCGCGCTCCGCGAGGTCGCAGGCGAGCCGGCCCGCGCGCTCGCGCCAGGCGCGCTCGTCCGGCCCGGCGGGCACCACGCCGGCGCCCACCTCGGTCGCGACCACGACCTCGCGCGCCGCGAGGTCGGCGAGCGCCCCCTCCCCCACGGGGCCGGCGAGGGCGAGCAGCTGCGCGTCCACGACGACGGGCGCGCCGGGGTCGGACAGCGCTCCGTCCGGGCTTGCATAGGCGAGGTCCTTCTCGGCAAAGCCAAGGGAGCGGACGTAGGTGCGCTTCCCCGAGGCGACGCCACCGGTGACGAGCATCATAGCAGCTCACAGCCCTTCTCTTCGAGGCCCGGGCGCAAGGCGCGCCGGGCGATCCATCGGTCAGCGCGCCGGGGCCCGGCGCACGCCGGGCGGCGTCCGGCCAGCGCGCCGGGGCCCGGCAGGCGCCCGCGAGGCGCGCCGGCCGCAGTACCTCACGCGAGGTGCGTCGCCACCACCAGGCAGGCGAGCATCACGAGCTCGGCGACCTCGAGGAAGAACCCCGCGAGGTCGCCGCTCATCCCGCCGAAATGGCGGGCGGCGAAGCGGCGGAGCCAGAGCAGCGACGCGACGCCTCCTGCGGCCATGGCAGCCGCGGCGGCGCCGGAGACCCACGCCGCCGCGGCCACCCCGGCCGCCCATTCGGCGACGAGGGCCGCGAGCGAGCGTCGCTTGTCGGCCGAGGCGCCGAATGCGGCGAGCATCCCCTGCCCGGAGCTCCGCGGGAAGGCGAGCGTCGCCACCCCGGAGAGGCAGCGGCTCTGCCAGTGCAGGCCGGCAAGCAGCGCGGCCGTGGCGGGCGCGGCGTCGAGCTCGGAGGCGAGCGCGAGGTAGGCCATGAGGTAGCAGGCCACGCCGACGATCGCGAAGGCGCCCGTGTGCGGGTCCTTGAGGATCTCGCGCTTGCGGGCGAGCTCGGCGTGGCTCGACTGCGCGTCCACGACGTCGGCGAGGCCGTCGAGGTGGATGCCGCCCGTGACCGCGACCGGCGCGAGCGCGACGCCGGCGGCGCGCAGCAGCACCCCCACGGAGGCCGCCCGGCACAGCGCGAGCCAGCCCCAGAGCACGAGTCCGATCGCGAGGGCGACCCACGGGAAGAAGGCCATCGCGTAGCGCATGCTGTCCCGGTCCCACTCCACCCGCGGCATGGGGACCTTGGAGAAGCACCCGAACGCCACGACGAGCGAGCGGACGAGCGTCCTAGCGCGCGACAAGGGCGTCCCCTCCCCTCAGGTAGTTGGGCCGCGAGGCCACGACCTCCACGACCTCGTCCGAACCTCGCGCCACCCTGCACGCCAGCGTGCCCAGGAGCCGCACGTACCTCTCCGTCGCGAGGCGCGGGTCCCCCGGCCCCGCGAGGACGCGCGCGGCGCCCGGGACGAGGCAGTCCACCCCCTCGCAGCCGACCTCGCAGCCGACGACGACCACGTCGTCGAAGCGCGCGTAGACGGCCTCGAGGTCCCCCTCGGCCCGCTCCAGGGCGAGCACGGGCGCGACCTCGGCACCGTCGGGCGAGAAGAGCCTGTTCGCGAGGAGATTCCCCAGGTCCTCGACGAGGGCGCAGCCGCCCCGGAGACCGAGGGAGTCGAGAAGGGCGCCCACGTCCGGCCCGGTCCCGGCGGCCCCGGCTCCGGCGGCGCCGGGCCCCGCGTTCCCGGGCCCCACGGCCGGGTCCGAACCCGCGTCCGCGCCGAAGAGCTCGACCGTCCGGAACCCCTTGCCGCGGCGCAGCTCGCGGTGGCGGCGGATCCTCGCGGCGGCCTCGCGCCCGGCGGGCGCCATGGTCGCCACGTACGTGCGCGGGGCCGCGAGCCCCATCGCGCGCGCCTCCGCCCAGGCACTCTTGCCGCTCGAGGCGGCCCCCGTGACCAGCACCCTCATCGTCGCCTCCCGCACCGGGCCAAGGCCCGCGTCCTTCTCCGCCGCTCCCGCCTCCGGGCCACCGTCGCCCCAGCTACAGGTCCGGGTCGTAGGCCACGACGCCGGCGTCCTCGAAGGTCGTCCCGTTGTAGAGGGAGAGGGCCATGTCGAGCAGCGGCACGAGGCAGACGGCGCCCGTCCCCTCGCCGAGGTGCATCCCGGCGTGCAGGACGGGGTCGAGGCCCAGCTCGTCCATGAGCGCCCGGGCGGCGGGCTCCACGGACAGGTGCGACGGCAGGATCGCGCACCTGCAGGAGGGGCAGAGCCTGACCGCCGTGAGGGCGCCCACCTCGCTGATGAAGCCGTCCATCACGACGGGCACGCGCCAGAGCGCGCCGCCCAGGAACATGCCGGCGAGCGCGGCGATGTCGAAGCCGCCGAGCTTGGCCAGGACGTCTACGGGGTCGTCCGCGTCCGGGCGCCGGGCCGCCACCGCCTCGCGGACGACCTCCACCTTGTGGCGGAAGTCCGCCTCGCTGAGGCCGGCGCCCTTGCCGGTGACCGCCTCGGCGCTCGCGCCCAGGTAGACGGAGGCCATCGCCGAGGAGGTCGTGGTGTTGCCGATGCCCATCTCGCCCGTCGCGACGAGGCCGTAGCCCTCGCGGGCGAGGCCGCCGACGAGGTCTGCGCCCACCTGGACGGCCTCGAGCGCCTGCTCCCGGCTCATGGCCGGCTCGTGCAGGATGTCACCGGTGCCGCGGGCGACGTTTCGGTCGAGCACGCGCGGGTCGGCCGACGGGCGCGCCATGCCCACGTCGACGGGCACCACGTCGATGCCCACCGGCCGGCACATGGCGCACACCGACGAGCGCCCCTGGGCGAGCGCGTCGGCGATGGCGAGGGTGATCTCGGAGCCGCCCTGGGTCACCCCCTCGGCCACCACGCCGTTGTCGGAGCACACGACCGCGACGCAGCGCCGGGAGACGTCGACGTCGGGCGAGCCGGTGATCCCGGCGATCTGCGTGACGAGCTCCTCGAGCCTGCCGAGGCTCCCCACGGGCTTCGCGACCGCGTTCCACCGGTCGCGCGACGCCCGCATGGCCCCCTCGTCCAGGGGCCTGATCCTTGCTTCCAGCTCGCCGAAGTCGAGCATGATCCCACCTCTCGTTCGTCTCCACCGCCGCGCCGGCACGCCGCGGCGGGCGCGGGCGCGGCGCTACTCCCGCTCGTCGCCCGAGGCGACGTAGAGCAGGGCGTTCACGATCGCCGCCGCCACGTTGCTGCCACCCTTGCGCCCGCGCGCCACGATGCGGTCCACGTCGTGCGCGAGGAGCAGCTCCTTGGACTCCACCACGTTCACGAAGCCCACGGGCACGCCGACGACGAGCGCGGGCCGCACGAGCTCGCCGGAGTCGAGCAGCTCGCAGATGCGCACGAGGGCCGTCGGGGCGTTGCCCACGCAGAGCACGAGCGGCCGCCCGAGCGCGGCGGCCTTGTCCATCGCCACGGCCGAGCGGGTGAGCCCGAGCTCGCGGGCGCGCGCGGCCACGTCCTCGTCGCCGATGAAGTTGAGCACGCGGCCGCCGAAGCGCGCGAGCACCCGCTTGTTTATCCCCGCCATCGCCATCGTGGTGTCCGTCACCACGTCGCAGCCGCGCCTCAGGGCCTCGGCCCCCCGGCTGGTCGCGTGGGGCGAGAAGGACAGCGAGTCCGCGTAGTCGAGGTCGGCCGTGGTGTGGATCACGCGCTTGATGACCGGCGCGTCCTCGGGGTCGAGCACGCGGTCGCCCAGCTCCTCGCCGATGATCTCGAAGCTCCGCCGCTCGATGTCGCGCGGCCGCACGAAGGCGAGCCCGCCGAGCTCCCGCGCACCGCCCTCCGCGCTCACGTCCCTGTCGCTCATACGCCACGCTCCAGAATCTCGTAGACGAGCCCCATGTCCAGGTTCCCCCTCAGCAGGTCGGCCAGCTGGTCGAGCTGCTCCTCGCGGTAGGCGTCGAGGTCGCGCACCCGCACGGCGCCGGCGGGCAGGCCCCGGCGGGCGAGAAGGGCCTCGACCAGCGCCGAGGTGACCTCGCCCGAGTCGAGGAGGCCGTGCAGGTAGGTGCCGTAGACGCACCCCTCCTGGCAGCCCTCGGCCACCTCGCCGCCCGCGCCGTCGGCGAGCAGGCAGAGGGGGCTTCCGCCCGAGACCACGGTCCGCCCCAGGTGGATCTGGTAGCCGAAGACCGCGCGCCCCGAGAGCGGCGCGAGGGGCCCTCCCACGGAGGCGAGCCTGCCGCTCGAGCGCACCTGGCACTTCTCGGGCACGAAGGTCGTCCGCACCGGGAGGAGCCCCAGGCCGCGGAGGGTCCCGCCGCCCTCGGTGCCGAGGGGGTCTGAGACCTCCTCGCCGAGCATCTGGTAGCCGCCGCAGATGCCGAGCACGGGGGTGCCGGCGCCCGCGCGCCTGACCACGAGCGCCTCGAGGCCGCTCTCCCGCATCCACCTGAGGTCGGCGAGGGTGGCCTTGGTGCCCGGCACCACGATCAGGTCCGGCTCGCCGAGCTCGCCCGGCCGCGAGACGTAGCGCACCCCCACGCCGGGCACCTGCGAGAGCGGCAGCAGGTCCGTGAAGTTGGAGATCCTCGGCAGCCTCACGACCACCACGTCGAGCACCTGCGTCCGGTCGCGCGCGTCGAGGCGCTCGGAGAGCGAGTCCTCGTCGTCGAGGTCGAGCCGAGCGTAGGGCACCACGCCGACGACGGGCACCCCCGAGCGCTCGCGCAGGACGTCGAGCCCCGGGTCGAGGATGGTCTTGTCGCCCCGGAACTTGTTCACTATGGTGCCCCTGACCAGGGCGCGCTCGTCGGGGTCGAGCAGGAGCAGAGTGCCGAGGATCTGGGCGAAGACGCCGCCGCGGTCTATGTCGCCGGCGAGCAGCACCGGCGAGCGCGCGATCTTGGCCATGCCCATGTTCACGAAGTCGTCCCGCTTGAGGTTGACCTCCGCGGGGCTGCCCGCCCCCTCGATCACCACGACGTCGAAGCGCGAGGCGAGCTCCGCGAAGGAGCGCTCCACCACGGGGACGAGGGCGGCCTTGTAGGCGTAGTAGTCCCGGGCGGACATGGTCCCGAGCACGCGGCCGCCCACGATGACCTGCGAGCCCGTGTCCGTGGTGGGCTTGAGCAGGATGGGGTTCATCGCCGGCTCGGGCTCGATCCCCGCGGCCGCCGCCTGCAGGACCTGCGCGCGGCCGATCTCCGCGCCGTCGGCCGTGACGCCGGAGTTGAGCGCCATGTTCTGCGCCTTGAACGGCGCCACCGAGAGGCCGTCCTGGCGAAGCACGCGGCACAGGCCCGCCACGAGCAGGCTCTTGCCCACGCCAGACATCGTCCCCTGCACCATGATCGGCCGAGCCGTCATCCGAGCACCTCCGCAAGCGCCCCGAGCAGGGCCTCGTTCTCCTCGTGCGTACGCACCGCCACACGGTACCACCACGGGCCGCCGCCGTCGCCGGGCGCGGCGGCGCCAGCCTCCCCGCAGCCCCCCGCGAGCCGGGTGCCGCCCTCCCCGCAGCCTCCCGCGAGCCCGTGGAAGTTCTCGCAGCGGCGGACGAGGAAGCCCCGGGCGAGCAGGGGCGAGAAGAGCTCGCGGTCGCTCCTCACGAGCAGGAAGTTGGCCTCCCCCTCCACGACGCCGAGGCCGAGCGCGCGCATGCCGGCCACGAGCCGGGCGCGCCCGGCCGCCACGTAGGCGCGCGTGCGCTCGACGAAACCCGGCTCCGAGAGCGCGGCCACCCCCGCGACCTGCGCCGGCGTCGAGACCGCCCAGGGCTCGCCCTGCGCGGCGAGCCCCGCGAGGAGCCCCGCGTCGGAGCAGACGCCGTAGCCCACCCTGAGCCCCGCGAGCGCGAAAGTCTTTGTCAGAGCCTTCATGACCACGAGGTTGGGCCAGGCTCCGGCGAGCGCCACGCCCGAGGGCCGCTCGCAGAAGTCACAGAAGCACTCGTCGAGCACCACGGTCGCGCCGACCTCGGCGGCGCGCGCCACCACACGCCCCAGCAGCCCGAGGTCCACCCCGAGCGAGGTGGGGTTGTTCGGCGAGGCGAGGAAGACGAGGTCGCAGCCGCAGACGTCGTCGAGCACGCGCTCGGTGAGCCTGAGGCCGTCGCGCTCGAGCAGGGCGTGGCGCACGACGGAGGCCCCCACCTGCTCCAAGGCCTGCTCGTAGCCCGAGTAGCACGGCGCCGTCACGAGCGCGCGCGCCGGGCGCAGCGCCCGGCAGACCCGCGCCATGAGGTCGCTCGCGCCGGCCGTCGGCAGCACCCAGGCGGCGTCGACGCCCTCGAAGGCGGCGATGGCGCGCCTGAGCGCCGCGCAGTCCGGGTCGGGGTAGGCCGCGTACGAGTCGACCGAGCGCACGAGCGCCTCGCGCGCCGCGGCCGGCATCCCGAGCGGGTTGACGTTGGCGGAGAAGTCCGTGCACCCCGGGTGCGCCCACACGTCCCCACCGTGCTCGAAGCGCCCCATGGGGCGCGGGTCCCCCTCGCCCGCGGGAGCGCCGGCGGCGCGCCGCGAGCGCGCGTCCTTCTCGCCCGCCTCCTTGCCTAGAGCCACAGCGGCACCTCCCATACTGTCGAGATCGCCCACGAGAGGGCGAGGCAGGCCGCCGCCGCGAGGCCCGCCGTCGCCAAGAGCAGCCGGTTGGCGCGCCTGACGTCGGCCGGCTCGACGGGGCGGTCGTCGTCGCCGATCCAGGGCTTGTGCACGACCTCGCCGAAGTAGCTCGCGTCGCCTGCGAGCCTCACGCCGAGCGCCCCCGCGCAGGCGGCCTCCGTCCAGGCCGAGTTGGGCGAGGCGTGGCGCGCGTGGTCGCGGCGCATGACGCGCCAGGCTCCGGCTGCGTCGAGGCCCACGAGGCCCGCGGCGGCGCACATGAGCGCGCCGGTGGCGCGGGCGGGCACGAGGTTGGCGACGTCATCTGCGCGCGCGGCGGCGGTGCCGAAGTGGCGGTAGCGCTCGTTCCTGTAGCCGACCATGGAGTCCATGGTGTTCACGGCCTTGTACGCCACGCCGAGCGGCGCCCCGCCCAGGGCCATGAAGAGCATCGGCGCCACGACGCCGTCGGAGGAGTTCTCCGCCACGGTCTCCACGGCCGCGCGGGTGACGCCGGCCACGTCGAGCGCGGCGGTGTCGCGCCCCACGATCATGGAGACCGCCTCGCGGGCGCCGGCGAGGTCACCCGCCTCGAGGGCGCGGCAGACGCGCATGGACTCCACGCGCAGGGACCTGGTCGCGAGCATCTGGTAGCAGACCACGCACTCGAGCGCGAGCGAGAGGGGCGGCCACACGAGGGCGGCGAGCCCGAGCGCCAGGGCGCAGGCGCCCCACGAGGCGGCCACGACCAGCACGGCCATGGTCGCGCCCGCGGCGCGCTCGCCCGCGGGCGTCTTGGGGAAGGCGGGCCGGAGCAGCCCCTCCAGCCAGGATATGAGCCGGCCGATCCAGACGACGGGGTGCGGCCAGCCGTGGGGGTCGCCGAGGGCGAGGTCGAGGGCGAAGCCCACCGCCAGGGCGACGAGGTGCTGGTGCGGCATCACGAGGCGCTCACCCCCGCCCCGGCGTCCGCGCCCGGGCCACCGACAGCGCCCGGGCCGCCCGGCGCGCCCGGGCCGCCCGCGCGGCGCGCGTAGTCGCGGCAGGCGCGGGCGAAGCGCGTGGCCGCCCCCACCTCGGAGTAGAGGTCCACGTGCGGGAAGCCCGCATGGAGCGTAGGCGTCGCGTGCACGCACTCCCAGGAGCGCCCGGAGCGGGGCTTGGTGGCCGAGAAGGACGCGCCCGGATCCTCGCTGTCCCAGTAGTGGAACTCGTGCGCGCGCAGGGCACCCCCGCGCGCGGCGAGAAGGCCGTCCACGCGCGACTCGAGGCCCACGTAGCCGAAGCGCCTGAGCCTGTCGCAGCGGAAGGCGCGCGCATGCACGACCCCCGCCATCTCGTACCAGGTGCCGTCGGCGCCCTCGAGGGCGTCGTGCAGGTAGAGGAAGCCGCCGCACTCGGCGACGGTCGGCAGGCCGGAGCGGACGGCGCGCGCCACCTCGGCGCGCATCCGCGCGTTGGCCTCGAGGGCGGCGGCGTGGAGCTCTGGGTAGCCGCCGCCGAGGTAGAGGCCGCAGGCGTCCTCCGGCAGGCGTCCGTCCGAGAGGGGCGAGAAGCCCACGAGCTCGCAGCCCAGCTCGTGCAGGGTGTCGAGGGCGTCCTCGTAGTAGAAGCAGAAGGCCTCGTCCCTGGCCACGGCGACGCGCGCGCCGGCGGCCACGGGCGCGAGCCCGCGCGGCTCGTAGGCGAGCGGCGGGGCCTGGCGCGCCAGGGCGAGCAGGGCCTCCACGTCGAGCGTCTCCGCGAGGGCGTCCGCGACGAGGTCGACCTTCTCGCCTAGGCGCTCCACCTCGGCGGCCGTGACGAGCCCGAGGTGGCGGCTCTCGAGCGCGGCGCCCTCGAGCTGGGGCAGGTAGCCCAGGACGGGCACGCCCGACTCCTCCTCGACGGCCCGCCTGAGGGCGGGGAAGGCCGCGGCCGAGGCCCGGTTGAGCACGACGCCTGCCACTCTGCTGTCCTCGCGCATGCGCCGGACGCCCACGACCTCGGCGGCGAGGGTGCGCGCGCGGCCGCGGGCGTCGACCACGAGGACGCAGGGGGTCTCGGTGCGACGCGCCACGTCCCAGCTCGAGGCCTCGTCGGTCAGGCCGACGCCGTCGTAGTAGCCCATGACGCCCTCGACGACGGTCACGCCCTCGCCGTCCGCGCCCTTGGCGAGCAGGCGCCGGACGTCGGCCTCGCCGGAGAGGTAGAGGTCGAGGTTGCGCGACGGCACCCCCACCACCTCGCGGTGGAACATGGGGTCGATGAAGTCCGGCCCGCACTTGCACGCGCGGGGGGAGAGACCCTGCCGCGCGAGGAGCCTGAGCAGGCCGCAGGTGACGGTCGTCTTGCCGGCGCCGCTCGAGGTGGCCGCGACCATGACGCGCGGGACGCTTGCCGTGGCCACGCTAGGCCTCCCTTCCCGCTGCAACGCCGCAGGCCTCGCCCGCACCGCCGGCCTCGCCAGCACCGCCGGCCTCGCCCGCGCCATTCGCGGAGAAGACGAAGACCGGGTTCTGGGCGAGCATGAGGTGGTGGTCGCCCAGGGCGCGCGCCCTGCTGACGGAGACCTGCACCGCCTCCACGTCGGCCATGCCGAGCCCGGAGAGGCAGCCCGCCGCCTCGGCGACCGTCTCGAGCGAGACGGCCGTGACGACGACGCGCACGCGCGGGTTGGCCGCGAGCGCGGACGCCACGACCTCGCGCAGCCGCCCGGCCGACCCGCCGACGAAGACGCAGTCCGGCGCGGGCAGCCCCTCGAGCGCCGCGGGAGCCTCCCCGTGCACGACGGCCAGGTTGGCGAGGCCGAAGCGCTCCTTGTTGCGGCGCACCAGCTCGCAGGCGCGCCCGTCGCGCTCGACGGCGAAGACGCGCCCCGCCGGCGCCGCCAGCGCCGCCTCCACGGAGACGGAGCCGGTGCCGGCGCCGACGTCCCACACCACCGAGGAGGGGCGGAGCCTGAGCTTGCAGACCACGAGCTCCCTGACCTCCTCCTTCGTCATGGGCGCCTCCCCCCGCACGAAGGCGGAGTCGGGCAGGCACGGGGCCGACCCCGCGCGCGAGACGGGCCGCGCGTTGAGCACGATCAGCGACGTGAGGTCCGCGAAGGAGAAGGACGCGAGCTCGGCGGCGGTGCCGCGGACGACGCGCTCGTCGGCGTACGAGAGCCGCTCGCCGGCAACGACCTCGACGTCGCCGAGGCCGCGGCGCACGAGCTCGACGCACACGTCCTGCGCCTTGGTCGCGCCGCCCGTGAGCACGAAGGTCTTCGCGTGCGCCTGCACGGCGCCGGCCGCGTCGCCCTCCCTTCCGTGCACGGAGACGACGAAGGCGTCCTGCCAGGGCACGCGCGCCCTCGCCGCGAGGTAGGAGAGGGAGGAGACGCCCGGGACCTCCTCCACGTCCCAGCCCACGAGGCGCCCGGCGAGCAGGGCCGCCCCGCTGAAGAAGCCGACGTCGCCGGAGTAGACCACGCTCGCCGTCTCCGCGCGCGCCCCCTCGAGGGCGGCGACGACGTCGTCCGCGCGCACGGCCGCCACGAGCCGCGGCGCGCCCGGGACGCCCGGGGCCTCCGGCGCCGCGGCCGCCGCAGCTGCCGACGCCGGCTCCTCGCCCGCGCCCGGGTCAAGGCGCAGCAGGTCGCGCACGCAGTCGAGCATGCGCGGCGCGCCCACGACGAACCCGCTCGCGGACAGCGCGTCGCGCGCCGCGAGCGTGAGCGTCGCCGGGTTCCCCATCCCTATGCCTACGAGGTAGACCTTCATCGCTACACCACGAACCTCTCCGCCAGCAGGCGCTCGGCCTCGGCGAGGCCGAGGCCCTCCTCGTTCGTCGGCCGGTCGATGACCACCAGCTCGCAGCCCTCGGCCCGGGCCGCGCGGACCTTCTCCCAGAAGCCGCCGCTCGCACCCGACGCCTTGGTCACCACGACCCCGATCCCAAGCTCGCGGATGAGCGCGCGGTTGAGGGCCTCCGAGAAGGGCCCCTGCATCGCGACGACGTGGCTCGCGGCGAGCCCCAGCCCGCTCGTGCGCTCGAGCGAGGCCGCGACGGGGAGCACCCGCACGTAGGCGCGCGCGGCGAAGTCGCGGACGCCTCGCGCGAAGCTCGCGAGCTCCTTGCTGCCCGTGGTGAGGAGCACCCTGCCCGGAAGCCCGTCCACGATCCGGGCCGCCTCGTCGGCGTCGGCGGCGAGGCGCCACGGCCCCTCCGGCACGCCCTCGCGGACGACGCGCACGAGCGGTGCGCCGAGCGCGCCGGCGGCCTCGCGCACGCTGGCAGAGATCGAGGTCGCGAAGGGGTGCGTGGCGTCGACGACGCACGCGAAGCCCCCCTCGGCGATGAGCCCCTCGATCTCCTGCTCGGGCAGGGGCCGGCCGATCGCGCGCACGTGCGGGCCCTCGCGGACGAGCGTGCCGCCGTAGGGCGTTGCCGAGCAGTACACGACGTCGGCGCCGCCTCGGCCCGCGAGCCACTCCACGAGCTCGCGCCCCTCGGTGGTGCCGCCGAAGACGAGCACGCGCGGCAGGTGCGCGGCGCCTGCCACCGGCGTGCCCTTCTCCGCCGCGGGGCTCGCGAGCAGCGCGTCCTTCTCCCCCGCGGCGTCTGCGACCGGCGCGTCCTTCTCCGCCGCAGCGCCGCTGCGCCCGAGGTAGCCGCGTGGCGTCACCATGCGCCCGTCCACGACGCGGGTCGTTGAGCAGCCCACGAAGACCGTGCTGAACATGTCCACGCGCCTGTCGCGCAGCTCGCCCAGGGTGAGCACCTCGCTGGTCTCGCCCTCGCGGCCGACGTTGCGCACGATCCCGCAGACCGTCTCGGGCGGCCGGTAGCCGAGCACGAGGTCGCAGGCGCGCCGGAGGTAGTCCGCGCGCTTGCGCGACGAGGGGTTGTAGAGGCAGATCACCATGTCGGAGGAGGCGGCCGCGACGAGGCGCGCGCGGATCCGCTCGATGGGCGTGAGCAGGTCGGAGAGGGAGATCACGGCGAAGTCGCACATGAGCGGCGCGCCGAGGAGGGCCGCCCCTCCGGTGGCCGCCGTGACGCCGGGGACGACCTCGACCTCGACGTCGTCCCTGCCCTCGGCGAGCTCCAGGCACAGCCCCGCCATGCCGAAGACGCCCGGGTCCCCCGAGCACACCATCGCCACGCGCTGGCCGCGCGCCGCCTCCTCGAGCGCGGCCTCGCAGCGCTCGACCTCGCGGCGCATCGGCGTGGCGAGGGTCCGCTTGCCGGGGAAGGCCTCGCGCACGAGGTCGACGTAGACCGTGTAGCCCACGACGAGGTCGGCCTCCGCTATCGCGCGGCGCGCCCGTTGCGTGAGGTCGTCTGCGGCACCGGGGCCAAGGCCCACGACGCTGAGCACGCCGCGCCGGGCCGGGCCCGCCGCCGTGGAGGCCCCCGCGTCGCTGGTGGCCGCCTCGCCGCGGTCTGGCACCGGCCCCGCCGCCGGGAAGGAGACGGGCGCGTCCGCTACGGCCACGGCCACCGTGACGCCGCCACCGGCGCGCTTGGGCGAGACGAGCCTGCCGCCCGCGGCCAGCGCAGCGCGCTCGCAGACGTTGTCCACCCCCACGGTCCTCAGCACGAAGTCCGACGAGCTGAACTCCCCGGGCACGGCCGCGAGCTCGGCCGCGGAGAAGGTCGTGAGCTCCCAGCCCCTGTGCGCGCAGAGCGCCACGACCGCGGGCTCCTCCGCCTTGAGGTCGATGGTCGCGAGGCGCCAGACCGCCGCGCCCGACGCGCCCGACGCCGCGAGCGCCGCGTCCACGGCGCCCGCGAGGTCGCCCTCGTCCGTGCCCCTGCGGCAGCCCACGCCCACCGTGACGTCGCGCACGAGGAGGTGGAGCGTCCGGGCGAAGGGGCTCCTCGCGGGGTCGCGCGTCACGCAGACGCCGACCTCGGCCTCGCCTCGCACGAACCCGGCGGGAAGCTCGCCCGCGACCGGCACGTCGCTCGCGAACCCCACGGGCTCGCCCGCGAGCAGCCGCGCCGAGACCTCCTTTGCGAGGTCCCACTCCAGGACTCCGAGGCCCTGCTCCGCCGCCCACGCGTCCACGGCGAGAAGGCCCCTCACGTCCGTCGCGGTCGAGACCGCGGCCACCCCGCCCGTCGCGCGGGCAACTTCGCGCGCCAGGTCGTTGGCGCCGCCGACGTGCCCTGAGAGCAGCGGCACCGCGACGGAGCCCCGCTCGTCCACGCTCACCACCGCGGGGTCGCGGCGCTTGTCGGCCACAAGCGGCGCGACCGCGCGCACCGCTATGCCCGCGGCGCCCACGAACACGAGGGCGTCGTCGGCCGAGAAGCGCCTGCGCGCCCACGCGCCCACGGGGCCCGCGGGTGCGAGCCCGCGCGCCTCGGCGGCGCGTCCCCCCGCCGCGAGCTCCGCGACCCGCCAGCGCCCGCCGGCCTCGAGCGCGGCGGCGACCCTGCGGGCGAGCTCCGCCCCGGCGCCCGTGAAGGCGACGAGGGAGACCTGCCGCGGCTCCCGCCGGCCCGGGGCGCCGACGCCCGCGACCGCGCCGCCGGCCCTGCCGGCCTCGACGCGCGCCATCACGCCTCGCCCCCCTCGGACCGGCCGCGCGCGGGGCGGAAGCCCGTCTCGAAGGTGGGGTCGTAGAGCTTGGAGCGCAGGTAGGGCCCCTCGAGGAAGCCGCCCACGGCGACGATCGCCATCCTCGTGACCCCGGCATCGGCGGCCGTCCGCGCGAGCGTGCCCACCGTGCAGCGCAGGACGCGCTCGTCCGGCCACGTGGCCTTGTAGACGATCGCCGCGGGCGTGTCCGGCCCGTAGGCGCCGCTCAGGAGCTCCTCCTGCACGCGGTCGAGCAGGCCCGCCGAGAGGAAGAGCACCATGGTGCAGCCGTGCGCCGCGAGCTCTGAGAGCCGCTCGCCGGCAGGCACGGGGGTCCTGCCCTCCATGCGGGTGACGATCACGGTCTGCGAGACGCCGGGCAGCGTGTACTCCGCCCCGAGCGCGGCGGCCGCCCCCGAGAGGGCGGACACCCCGGGGCAGACGTCGTAGGCGACGCCCGCCTCGTCGAGCAGGTCCATCTGCTCGCGGATGGCCCCGAAGATGGAGGGGTCGCCCGTGTGGAGCCGCACGACCTCCTCGCCCGCGGAGGAGGCCGCGACCATCGCCGAGACGACCTGCCCCAGGTCCATCCGCGCCGAGTCGAGGGTCCTGGCGCCCGGCTTGCAGCCCTCGAGCAGGGCAGGGTTCACGAGCGAGCCCGCGTACACCACGAGGTCGGCCGCCGCCAGCAGGCGCGCGCCCCGCACGGTTATGAGGTCGGGCGCGCCCGAGCCGGCGCCCACGAAGTGAACCATCAGATCTCTCCCTTCCGTCCGCGGGGACCCTCCCCGCCTGCGGCCCCGGACCGCAGGAGCGCGAGCAGGCGCGGCGCCCCCGCGGTCTCTCCGAGGACGCCCCAGCCGGGCGAGAACACGACCGCCTCCACGTCGAGCGCGCCCGCCGCCCGCCGCCGCAGCTGGTCGCCCAGGGCGGCGGTGACGGAGGCCATGGTCTCGCGCAGGATGCCCGCGCGCTCGAGCAGGGGCAGCGCCTCGTCGGTCGTCGCCGACCGCATGATCTCCCCCACGAGGTCGCGGCTCGCCCCCTGGAGGGCGGCGTGGGCCGCCAGCGTCTCGCGCCGGCCGTCGGCCACGCGCGAGTGCGTGTTCATGATGCCTGCCGCGACCTTCACGAGCTTGCCGAGCGAGCCCACGACGAGCATGGACCCGAAGCCCGCCTGGGCGGCGGCGTCGATCGTCTGGCCCACGTAGTTGGAGCACTGCACGCACCGCCCCGCGTCGAGGCCGAGCTCGCCGGCGGCGAAGTCGCGCCCGTAGTTGCCCGGCGCCACGAGCAGGTCGCGCACGCCCGCGGCGCGCTGGACGCGAAGCTCCAGCGCGATGGAGGCGACGAGGGCCTCCTCGCTCATGGGCCGCACGATCCCGGAGGTCCCGAGCACGGAGATGCCGCCCTCGATCCCGAGCCTGGGGTTGAAGGTGCGCTCCGCCAGGCGCACGCCCTCCGGGATGCTGACCACGACCGCGAGGCCGCCCCCGTAGCCGGCCGCGCGCATGGCCGCGCGCGCCTGCTCCTCGATCATGCGGCGGGGGACGCGGTTGATCGCCGCGGCGCCCACGGGCTGGTCGAGCCCGGCGCGCGTCACGCGGCCGACGCCGACCCCTCCGTCGACGGCGACGCCGCCCTCCGTGCGCGAGACGCGCGCGTACACGTAGGCGCCGTCCGTCACGTCCGGGTCGTCGCCCGCGTCCTTCCTGACCGCGCACTCCGCCCAGCCGGGCCCCGCGTCGTAGCGCGTAAGCTCGACGGGGACCTCGAGCCCCGAGGGGGTGGCTATCCGCGCGGCCGGCAGGGCCTCGCCCGTGAGCAGCAGCGTCGCCGCCCCCAGGGTCGCGGCCGCGGCGCAGGTGCCCGTGGTGTAGCCGCAGCGCAGGCGCCGCCGCCCGACCGTGACGTAGTGCTCGAACGCCTCCATCTACGCCTCCCCTCCGCGGCCCGGCGCCGCCGGCAGCCGCACCGCACCGGTCGCAGGGTCGTAGCTCCCCGGCTCGAGGTCGAAGAGCGCGTCGATCACCTCGGGCACGAAGACCTCGGCCGGCGTGCCGCAGGCGAAGACGCGCCCGTCGCGCACGCAGACGACCTGGTCGGAGACGACCCGCGCGAGCTGCAGCTCGTGCAGGGTGGCCACGACCGCCACCCCCTCCGTCCGCGCCAGCTCGCGCAGGATGGAGAGCAGCTCCACCTGGTAGCGAACGTCCAGGTAGGAGGTCGGCTCGTCGAGCAGCAAGACGTCGGGCTCCTGGCAGATCGCGCGGGCGAGAAGGACCCGCTGCCGCTGGCCGTCCGAGAGGCGCATGAAGTCCTCGTCGCGCATCCCCCACGTGTTGGTGAGCAGCATCGTGCGGCGCACGACCTCGCGGTCGTGCCCGCTCAGCGCACCGAAGCGCCCGGTGTAGGGGTAGCGTCCGGACTCGACCACGTCCTCGCAGGTCAGAAGCTCGGTGCGCGGCCGGTCCGTGAGCACCACGGAGAGCCGGCGCGCCCGCTCGACGGCGCCGAGGCGGCGAAGGGGCTCGCCGTCGACGAGCACGCGGCCGGCGACGGGCTCGAGCAGGGCGGCGAGGGTGCGGAGGATGGTCGACTTGCCCGCGCCGTTGGGGCCGACGAGGGTCGTGACCTCGCCGGCGCGCACCTCGAGCTCCACGCCGGAGACGACCGCGCGCCCCACGTAGCCCGCGTCGAGCCCGCGCGCCGCGAGGCCCCGGGGCGCCGCGGCGGCCGCGCCCGCGAGCCGCACGTCCTTCTCGCCCGCCATCTACTCCCGCCTCCTACGGAGGAGGACGGACAGGACCACCGGCGCGCCGAAGATCGCCGTCACCGTGGAGATGGAGAGCTCGGTCGGGGCGAGCAGGGTGCGCGCGACGAGGTCGCACACGAGGCAGAAGACCCCGCCGCCGAGGAAGGCCGCCGGGATCACCTGGAGCGGGCGCGAGGTGTTGAGCAGCCGCTTGGTGACGTGCGGGACCGCGACGCCCACGAAGGAGACCGGCCCCGCGAAGGCGGTGACGGTGCCCGCGAGCACGCTCGAGAGCACCACGAGCCCGGCGCGCAGGCGCCTGACGTCGACGCCCACGCTCCTTGCGTAGCCCTCCCCCAGCTGGAAGGCGCCCATCGGCTTTGAGAGCGCGAGCGCGCAGGCGAGGGCGGCCGCGACCACGACGGCCATGACCGCCACGTCGTCCCAGCGCGCGCCGGAGAAGCTGCCCTGCGACCAGTTGCGCAGGTTCACGATGTTCTGGTCGGAGGCGAAGGTCACGAGGAAGTCCGTGGCGGCCGAGCAGACGTAGCCAATCATCACGCCGGCCACGATCAGCACCGACGAGCTGCGCACGCGCCGCGACACGGCCAGCACCAGCGCCATCACGAGGAGGGACCCCACGAGGGCGGCGGCCACGAGCGTCCAGGAGGACATGACGCCGTAGGAGCCCACGACCACGACCATCACGAGGGCCACCACGAACTTGGCGCCGTTGGAGACGCCCAGGACGAAGGGGCTCGCGATAGGGTTGTTGAAGAAGGTCTGGAGCAGGAAGCCCGAGACGGCGAGCGCCCCGCCGAGCAGCGTGGCCGAGAAGACCCTCGGCAGCCGGATGCTCCACACGATCGCCGAGGCGGTGTCGGCAGCGTCGGGGTGCGCGAGGACGGAGGCGAGCCGGTCCGGCGGCACGGGGACGGTGCCCATGCAGACGTTGGCCACGAAGGCCGCGGCGAGGGCCGCCGCGAGGGCCGCCATGACCAGGGCCGTCCTGCCGGCGCGCGTCTCGCGGACGGCCTCCTCGCCGGCGCGCGTCTTTCCCTCTCCCACAGCGCCCGCCATGCTAGCCCAGCCTGTGCAGGTACTCGAGGTCGGTCGCGGCGGGGTCGCAGAGCATCTCGTGGAAGTCCGAGATAATCGCGCCCGTGTCGGTCATCTGCTGGTACATGTCCTGCGAGGTGCACCAGACGTTGCCCTCCCTGACCGCCTTGAAGTCCGCGAGCAGCCGGTTCTTCTCCACCAGCTCGTCCACGGAGGAGACGCCCCCGTCGATCGAGGCGTTGTAGACGATGTAGTCCGCGTCGTGCGCCCCCTCGTAGAAGCGCTCCATCTCGAGCGTCACCGTGGAGCGCGCGGTGCCGTCGTCCTCGAGGCCGGAGAAGGCGTAGTCGCCCCCGGCGTACTGGATCATCTTGGTCACGTAGTCGCCGGGCTTGCGCACCACGGCGGAGCCGTTGGAGTTGACGTAGAAGAAGGCCACGGTCTTGCCGGTGTCCTCGCTGCGGGCGGCCTCGGCGAGCCGGACCTGCTCGTCGAAGAGCTCGCTCGCGCGCGCCTGCTGGCCGAGGAGGCTCCCCCAGAGCTTGATCCACTCCGTGCGCCCGAGCGGCTCGTCCTCGTAGCTCGCCATCTCCACCAGGACGGGGATGCCAAGCTCGCGGAGCTTCTCGCGCACGTCGGGCGTGTGGTTGACCATGGTCGACTCCACCGCGAGCCGCACGCCCTTGGAGAGCAGGAGGTCGTAGTCGGGGGAGGCGTACTTGCCGCCGTAGACGATGGCGCCCGTGGCCATCGCCTCGCGCGCCGCCTCGATGCTCCAGTCCTCCTGCCGGATGCCGGAGACCGTGACGCGACCCGTCTCGCCGAGGGCGTCGAAGAGGCACATGCTGTCGGAGGCGGCGAGGTAGACGTCGCCCACCGGCTGCTGGATGCAGGTGATGTCGGCCGAGAGGCCCTCCGGCGCGCTCGCCCCCTCGGGCACGACGAGGTAGCGGCTGCCGTCGGCGATGCAGACGAGCTGGTAGCCGCCCTCGTAGTAGTCGACGGAGAAGCGCTTCGCGTAGTCGAGCTCGAGGCTGCCCGTGGGCTGCCAGCCGCAGCCGAGGTCGGTGTCGCGGAAGTCCGGGACGACGGTCGTGGTGGGCGTGGCCTCGGCGGCGCCCTGGCCCGCCTGCGCGCCGCCGGCGGTGCCGGTCGCCGCGCCCGAGCCGGCGGAGCCGGAGCCCGCCGCGCCCGCGCAGCCCGCGAGCGGCGCCGCGAGCGCGAGGGCGAGGGCCAGCGCCGCCGCGACCGCGCCGGCGAGGTGCGCCCGCGGGCGATGCGTCCTTCTCGACCTGCGAATCATTGCGCGCCCCCGTCGCGGCCCGCCGTGGTCGCCTCGGCGGCGCCGCTCCGCGCGCGCCTGCGGTGAACGAGGAGGGCCGCCCCCACGGCGACGGCTGCGGCCCCGAGGCCCGCCGCGACGGCGACGGCGGGACCTGCCGGCGCGCCCTGGCGCTGGGGGTCGGAGAAGGTCAGCGTGTAGTCGATCAGGTGCGGCCTGCTCATCGCCGTCGTCTCCGCCTGCACGGGGAGGGCCTCGCCCAGGGCGGAGACGGGCACCTCGAAGGTCGAGTTGCCGCCCTCGTTGACGGGCGAGAGGCGCTGGCCGTCCACCACCATGAGGTCGTAGTTGGGGCTGCTCCAGGTGACGGTGGCGACCATGGAGCCCGAGCTTACGGAGAGCTCGCAGGGGCTCTGGACGCTCGCGCGGCCCGAGCCGCCACCGAGCTCGACGCTCACGGAGTAGTTGCCGTCGGCGAGGGCGGCGCCCTCGGCGGCCGCGGGCGCGGCCGGCGCGGCGAGGGCGAGCGCTGCCGCGGCGGCGAGGGAGAGGACGAGGGCCAGCGCCCGGCGCCGCCCGACCCTTCGTGTACCCATGCCCCTCACCTCTCCACGTCCTTCCCGGTCGCGGGGCCGCCCTGCCCCGCGTCCCTCTCGCCCGCGCCTCCGGACGCGCCGTCTGGCCCCGCGTCCTTCTCGCCCTCACCGGGCGCACCCGCGTCCCGGCGCGCGAGCTCCGCGAGCTCGGGCCAGTGCAGCCTCACCAGGCGGGTGCCCGCGTCCCCCCTGTGCGTCATGGTGCAGGGCGTGCAGTCCTTGTAGCCCCGCTCGGTGTAACGGAAGCTCCCGCCGCAGCGCGGACCCAGCGCGTAGAGGGGGCAGTAGCAGAAGAGGCAGTTGAACTCCTCCGCCTCGATGCCCTCGTGGCAGGGGAAGTAGGGGCAGTCCCTGTTGGTGAAGAAGGGGTACTCGTGCTCGCGGGACATCCCGCTCCTCTCGCTCGGGCGGCCGTGCGGCCGCCCCCTACGCTAGCGCATCCGGGCCGCCGGCGCACCCGCGCCGACGGCCCGGCAGACCTCGCCGCGCCCCGCCGGCCGGCGGGGCCTGCGCCTACGCCACGCTCGCGATGGCGTCGGCGGTGTGGGCGACGTAGATCTTCTGCACCGCGGGTATCTCGCCCAGGCCGGCGATCTGCGGCGCGACCTCGATGCCTGCGGCCTCGAACTGGCTCTTCCAGGAGTCGGCGTCATCTCCGGCCATGTCGTTGTGGGCGTGGTCGCCGGCGACGACCATGAGGGGCCTGAGCTGGATCTTGGTGTAGCCGGCCGCCTTGACCTTCTCGATCACGGCCTCGCAGGCGGTGTCGGCGGGCTTGCCCTCCACGGTCCCCACGTAGACGTTGTCGTAGCCGAGCTCGGCCATCTGCGCCTGCATCTGGTCGTAGGTGACGCTGGCCTCGTGCGAGGTGCCGTGGCCCATGAAGACGAAGGCGCAGCCGTCGGCCTTGGCGTCCTCCAGGCTGCCGTAGCCGGCCTCGCCCACGGCGGCGGCGGTGAGGTCTTCCGCCACGGCCCGCTTGTCGGCGTTGATGGCGGAGGCGTCGGTGCCCACCTCGCCCAGGAGCGGCTCGGCCACCACGACGTCCATCCTGTCGCGGTACTTGTCGGCCGCCTCGGTGAGCTCGTCGTACTCGGCGCCGTGCATGAGGTGGGTCGGCTGGATCACGAGCGTCTTGACGCCGTTGTCGACCGCGCGCTCGAGTGCCTGATCCATGTTGTCGATCTTCTCGCCGTCACGCGCCTGCACGTGGTTGATGATGATCTGCGAGGTGAAGGCGCGCCGCACGGACCAGTCGGGGTAGGCCGCCTGTATCGCCTTCTCGATGGAGCCGATGTCGTTCGCGCGGCTGTCGTTGTAGGAGGTGCCGAAGCTCGTGACCAGGATCTCACGCTCGCCGATGCCGTCCTGGTTGAGCGGGTCGTCCAGGGAGGCGTCGCCCGTGTTGAGGCCGAAGTACTCGGGGCTGGCGTGCTCGCCCTCCACGAGGGCCCTCTGGTCCTCGGTCAAGGCGTCCCAGGCGGCCTTGGCCTCGGCGCACTGCGCGTCGGTCTGGTCGGTGCGCTCCTGGACGTAGATCTGGTCGATAAGGGCCGCCACCTTGTCGGCCGCCTGCTGGTCCGCGGACTTCGCGGCCTCGCCCGAGGCAGCCTGCCCGGAGTCCGCAGCGGCAGAGCCGCCCGTCTGCGCCGTCCCCGCGCAGCCGCCGAGCGCCACCGCCAGCACGCCCGTGAGTATCGCCGCCGTCGCCTTACGCATCATCATCTCGCATCTCCCTCTCTCGTATCGCCGTCCCTCTCGGCCGTGCGCCTTCGTGCACCGCCGCAGCGCGCCGCCCCGGAGCCGCCGGGGCCCCAGCGCCGCCGGCGCCTGCCGCTGCCGCCGCGTACCGTCCTAGCCCTCGGGGACCGGGTCGGACACGCTCACCTTGTGGTCGTACCACTTGCCCTTCTTGCCCAGGATCGCGACGTCGAACTCCTGGTCGAGCGCGGGCACCGGCACGTCGTAGCCGAAGGCCTCCTCCGTCGAGCCGTCCGGGTACGTGACGGTGTCGACCGTCGGCGAGAGAAGCTGGGCGCCCTCCTTCTGGGCGTCGGCCGCCGTGCCGACGAAGAGGTTCACGATGCCCTCGGAGGCGAGCGTCAGGTGGACGGTCATGCTGCCGTCCTTCACGGTGAGCTCGCCCTTGCCGTCCTTGGCCTCGTTCACGTGGAACATGTCGCTGTCGGTGGTGACGTCTACGGTGTAGAGGCCGTCTGCGAGGCCGGTGCTCGCGGCCGCGCCCGCCGTGGACGCTCCAGTCGCCTGCGAGCCGGAGGCCGACTGCGCCTGCTCCTGGGCCTGGCCCGAGCCGCCGGAGCCCGCCGCGGGCTGCGCCGTGCCGGCCGAGCCGCAGGCGCCGAGAGCCAGGGCCAGCGTCGCCGCGACGACGATGGGCGCCGCCTTGGGGGTGTGCGTCGCCTTGTGCTTCATGGGTCGTTCCTCCTGGTCGCGTTCCGTTCCTTGGGACGTCGGGTGCGCGGGCGGGCGCGCCGCCGTGCGGCGGCTCCAGGCAGGGAGACCAGGCGAGAGGGGCCCTGGGCGAACAGGACCCGGGCGCGGCGTGCGCGCCCTTCTCGGTACAGCCAGGATCTCGTGGCTTGGGGCCAGCCCCCGTACCCGACAGGCAGGTCTCCCGACTTATCGCTCGGGCGCGCCCGCCCGCCTTCCCGGTCTCCCAGTGGCGTTGGGTGGGTGCTCGCGAATCACGGTGACGAGTTCGTGCGGGACGTTCGCCCGCTTCCCTTTTCACCGGGCGCCCGGGGCCGCGTGGCCGAGAAGGGCGTCCGACACCTGTCTCTATGCAGTTAGCTGTCAGTGTAGCATGACAGATTGGGCTCGGGCGCACTGTACGACGGAGCGCGTGGCCGCCGGAGCGGACGGGAGCGTTCCACATGACGAACGCCTAGCCCCTGGCGCAGCGCTTCGCCCCAGATGAATACTGACAGTCATCTAACCGAGCTCCTGCAACCCGCGGGGCAGGCATCCCTTCCTCGCTCCTCGCCCGTACTCCCACGCGGCGTCCATGAAGGCGTCGAGGTTCTCCCTCGAGGTGCCGACGGGAGTGGTGCACCCGGGGCAGAGCGTGTACCCGCGAGGTGAGTCTGCCGCCTTCCTCAGACAGTCGAGGACGGCCTTACGCACGTCCTCGGGGCTTCCCTCGAGCAGCACGGCGACGGGCGGCACGTTTCCCGTGAGGGAGACCTGTTGCCCGTAGAGCTCCTTCAGCTCCCCGATGTCCTCCAGGTTGTCGACCCAGAACCCGCTCACGCCGGAGCCTACCACGAGGTCCCAGCGGTCCCGGGTGTGACCACAGATGTGGATGGCGGTGCTCCCCTGAAACTCGTTCATGCGCCTTACCGCCTGCTCGAGGTACGGCTTGTAGAACTGCTTGAACTGGCGAAGGCTGAGAAGGTCGCTCGAAGCCATGGGCTCCGAGAGCATGAGCCCAATGCCGAGGCGCTTGTGGATGTCGCGCGCGCACTTGACCACGTTGTCCGTGGCGTATTGCATGAGCTTGTGCACGCCGTCGCGGTCCTTGATCATCCCTCTCAGGAAGACCTCTGTGTCAATGAGCTGACCGGCCGTAGTGAGCGGTCCAGCCAGACCGGTGCCGAAGGTCCTGATGTCCCCATAGACGTCCATGAGCTTCTCGAACGACTCGATGATGATCGGGAGTCGCCCATCCTTGTCGACGTCCACGAGCTCGGCCCCGTCCACCTCGGCGAACGACTTGAACTTTGGCTCTACGACGTACGAGACACCCTTCTCCGGGTACTCAAGCCTCGTTCCGAGCGCCTCGACCAAGGCGCGAAGGCCCAGACCGACGCCCATGTTGTCCGCCCCGAAGTCCGCGGCGAGACGGCTCTCGACGTCGAACATGATGTCAGACGAGAAGTACCAGTCCCTGATCTTGTATCCGTACAGGGGAGGTGCGGTCTCCCCCGCCGAGAGCGTTGTGGGGATGCGGTCCACCTCCTCGCCCGCGGCGTACGCGGCCAGCCGCTCCTTTGGCGTCATCTCAACTTCGTGCGATGTCACGAGGCTCACCCCTGCAATCTGACGACGGCCACGGACAGGTGCCCGCGGCCGTCTCGTGTCCCCCTGTCCTTTGGCTTAGCTCCAGGTGGGGACCATAGAACCCTTCATCTCGTTCGCCAGGTAGTCCTTCAGGTGGTCGCACTGGACGGCCTTGGCGATACCGGTCGCCCACTCGGCGTTGGCGTCCTCCTTACGAACGACGAAGCCCACCGCGTACTTCTCCTCGTCCTTGGAGCGGGCGATGTAGGAGTTGGCGTCCATCCCGGCGTTGACCATGTGGGCCGCGGCGAGGCAGATCCCGTCCACGTCGTTGATCGACTGCGGCAGTAGCTGCATCTCCGCTTCGACGAACTGGAGGTTCTTCGGGTTGTCCTTGACGTCGTGGATTGTCGGGGTGTCGACGCCGTCGACCAGGGTCAGCAGGCCGTGGTCCTTGAGCATAATCATGCCGCGCGCCTGGTTGGAGGCGTCGGAGCACATACCGAGCGTGGCGCCATCGGGCAGCTCCTCCAGACTCTTCCATTTGCTAGAGTACATGCCGAACAGGGGAGCGTAGCTCTTCGGCTCCACCATCACGAAGTCGGTGCCGTTGGACTTGTTGTACGCCTGGAGGTATGGCTCGTGCTGGTACCAGTTGCAGTCGATGCTGCCCTCGCCCAGCGCCTGGTTCGGGAGGACGGAGTCGTCGAAGGAGACAGCCTCGATCTTGTAGCCCGCGGCCTCGATATCCGGGGTAACCGCAGCGAGCTTATCCATGCTGTCCGCACGGGTGCCGACCTTGATGGTCTTCTGCTCCGAGGACGATGCGGATGACCCGCCCTGGCCGCAGGCAGCAAGTGCGGAGGTGATCCCCGCCATCCCCAGAAGCTGCAGTGCCGACCTACGAGTGAGCTGTAACGCCATATTCTTCTCCTAATCGATTGAGCACCTGGCCAGGTTCACCTGACGAGCGTGCGATTCCGCTTATTTGGCTCGTTGCGCGGGCCCTTTACTTGAGCTTGCGATAGACCCAGTCTCCGAAGTACTGAATCGCCGCCACGAGCACGATGAGGATGGCCACGATCGAGTACATGACGCGAACGTTGAAGTTCTGGTAGCCGTACTGGAGCGCGACCGCACCCAGGCCACCGGCGCCAACCGCGCCCGCCATTGCGGAGCAGCCGAGCAGGTTGATGAGGCCGAGGCTCAGGCCGGAGATGACCGAGGGCAGACCTTCCTTGAGGTACACCTTGAGCATGATCTGCATCTTGGAGGCGCCGAAGGACTTCGCCGCCTCGATGAGGGCGGGGTCCACCTCCTTGAAGGCGTTCTGGAAGATGCGGCCCATGAACGGGCTGCACGCGACCGTGAGGGGCACCAGCGCCGCAACCTCTCCGATCGAGGACCCGACGATGAGACGTGTGAGCGGGATGATCGTGACGATGAGGATGATGAACGGGAACGAGCGGATGATGTTCACGAACACGTCGAAGATCCTGAAGACGACCCTGTTGGGGCTCAGCCCGTCCTTGTCCGTGAGCACCAACACGATGCCTAGCACCATGCCGATGAGCGTCGCCAGCACGCCGGATATCAGCACCATCCTCAGGGTGGCGAAGAAGGCCGGGAGAATCAGCATCTGGAAGATCTCCCAGAAGGAGAACCTGCTAAGAACCATTCCGGGTCACCTACTCCTCTTCCTCGTCGCCGCGCGTGGACTCGGCGATCCATTCCTCGTCGATGCGGTCCCACTTCAGGGCAGCCCGGTCGAGGAAGCCTCCAGCCCTGCCCAAGTCCTCCTCGCGCACGTTCAGCGTGAAGAGGCCCGTGGCCCGGTTCCTGAAGTTCTGGATCCCTCCGTCGACGACCTCCGGAACGAACCCCGTCTCCTTTGAGAACGACTCGAAGAAGGACGCTCCGGGACCCTCGGCATCGTAGGCGACGCGCAGGTTCACCCCCTCGTCGGGCAGCGACGCCTGGTCTTCCCCAAGGAGGCGCAGCAGCGAGGCCGGCCTCCTGTAGAAGATGTCAAGCACATCGCCCATGCTCTTGATGACCCCCCGCTCCAGGATGCACGCCTTGCGGCACGCCTTGCGCACCACCTCCATCTGGTGGGTCACGATGACGATGGTGATTCCGGTCTCCCCGTTGATCTCCATCAGCAGGTCAAGAATCGAGCTGGTGGTCTTGGGGTCGAGGGCGGAAGTCGCCTCGTCACAGAGCAGGATCTTGGGGTCCATGGTGAGGGCCCTTGCTATCGCGACCCTCTGCTTCTGTCCGCCCGAAAGGCCCCTTGGACGCGCGTCCTTTCGATCCGCGAGGCCGACGAGCTCGAGAAGGCTCATGACCTTCTTGTCAATCTCCTCGCTCTTGTAGCCCCAGCACTTCATGGGAAGGGCAACGTTGTTGTAGACGGTCTCCCTTTCAAGCAGCGAGAACTGCTGGAAGACCATCCCAATCTGTCTGCGGAGCTCTCGGATTTCCTTGTAGGGCATGTCCTTGATCTCGTGGCCGTCCACTACCATGCTGCCCGACTGGTAATCCGTCAGCCCATTGATACACCTGAGCAGCGTGGACTTTCCCGCACCACTACGCCCAACCAGGGCGTACATCTCCCCGTCGGCGATGTCGAGGCTGATGTCCTTGAGGACCTCGCCCCCATCCGCCCAGCTTTTACCAAGGTGTTGTATCTCTATCACGTTTGAGCCCCCGACCGCATCCCACTCGTGTATTCCGCCATACCCCTGACGCTTCAAGGCAAGAGGCAGGTTGCCTCACTGATAGCCAGCGAAGTCAATGCCTCCATCGGCAACCGGCAATCTCGGCAATATTAGCCAAGTCGTTCTTCACACAGTTTTTTCACTGCGATTATTTATTCTCCGGTCTAATTACCGAACATAATTTCGTTCCAAATACTGCAATAAGGGCCATCGTACTTGGCCTCGAATGGCCGCGTCCGATGACCCCCGTTGTTTCGACTATCACGTTTCCGTACGCGTATATGGAAATGCAGGCTCGTAGTTGTTGCTACTCCACCGTCTCGACCTCTCCGTGCGAGAACGCGTACTCACTAATCTCGTTTCCGATACCCGGCAGCTCGGGAACCGAGAAGCGACCGTCGACCGGCTGGTAGTCGTACTTGCACAGCCTACGGTTGTAGTCGAAGCGGTTGTAGACGTGGTGCTCGTGGATGGTGAAGTTCGGGAGGACGCACTCGACCTGGAGCGCCGCTGCCGTCAGGAGCGGGCTCGAGCAGACGTGCACCTGAACGCCCACGTCGTAAGTCTCCGCCATGTCCGCAACCTTCTTCACCTCGGTGATGCCGCCGCAGTTGCCGAGGTCCGGCTGGATGAGCTGGACGGAGCCGTCCTCGAAGTAAGGGGCATACTGCCAGCGGGTGTAGACGCGCTCGCCCTGCGAGACGGGAACTCCGAGCCTATCGAACACGCTCTTGGTCAGCTTCGGCGTCGGTGTGCACGGCTCCTCGAAGTAGTAGATACCGTACTCCTTGACCGCCTCCCCGAGCTGGACCGCCGACTGCACGTCGACGCTCGAGTGGTTCTCCATGATGATGTCGACTTCTGGGCCCACCTCCTCGCGCACCGCCGCGAACCTACGCCTGACCATGTCGACGTACTTGTGGGGAAGGAGCCTCGTCGTGTCCTCATGGGAATAGCGGTGCCCGTCAGCCTCGTCAAAGGTGAAGAAGTCGTACTTGACTGCGTCGTAGCCCTCGTCGACCGCGGCCCGAGCGCTCCTCTTGTAGTCCTCGATTGTGACGGCGGGAGTCTTCTTGTCATACCAACCAAACTGCAGCTGGCTCGCATAACACCTCAGGCTCTCGCGGACTTTGCCTCCTAGCAACTGGTAGACGGGCACACCGAGTGCCTTGCCCTTGATGTCCCACAGGGCGACATCTATCGCAGACATCGCGGCGAAGACGACGGGTCCGCCGTTCTGCCCCCAGAACGTCCCCTTGTAGAGGTCTTGCCAGATGAGTTGGCTCTGGAAGGGATCCCTCCCGATAATCTGGCGGGAGAACTCGACGAGGGCGCTCCTCGCTGCCGTCGATGGGCAGCCGTAGGTCATGCCCGCCTCGCCGTCTCCGTAGATTCCCTCGTCCGTGTACACGCGACAGAGGACGGGCGACCAGGCAGGGTTGTCGGCTGGCCTCTCCTCCAGATAAATTACGTCGACTTTGGTAATCCTCATCATCATCACCCCGAGAACGAACGTCTAGTCAATGGACCAGGAGAGCAGGCGGGACTTGATGTGCTCGAACACCTGCATCACTATCACGAGCACCACTACCAGGAAGACGAAGCCCGCCCAGGTCTCCGCATAGAGGCCGTAGTCTGCATACTTCTTCACGAAGAAGCCCATGCCGTACTTCGCGCCGTACATCTCCGCGTAGACGAGCATCACGAAGGATCCCCTGAGGGATGTCACGAACCCCGAGAGTATCGACGGACTCGCCGCGGGGAGGATGACCTTGAAGAACTTCTTCGCCCCGTGTAGCTCGAGCGCCGCTGCGTTGTCAAGGTAGGTCTTATTGATGGTCTGGATGCCCGTGATAGTCGCGAAGAGAGTCGCCCAGATGGTCTGGTAGATAATCAGGAAGAGCGATGCCACCCAGAAGTTGGGAGCGAGGAGGAGTGCGAAGGGCGAGAGGAGAATCGAGGGGATGACACTGATGGTGTACACCACCGGATGCAGCACTTCCCTCGCCCGCTTGTTCATTCCCAGCACGGACCCGACGACCAGGGCGATTGTGGTCGCGATAATCAGCGCGGGCACCAACAGCCCGAACGACGAGAACATGTTGATGAACATCGTCTGCCAGTATTGCTGGAACGCCTTGCCGATCTGCGCGGCGGGTGGGAACAGGAAGGCGTTAACCAGCCTGTTGTCAGCGATGACAACATAGGCGGCGACGATGCCCACAAAAACTAATATCGTAATCCAATACTTCTTGAAGAAGCTGCCCACTCTGCCCACGAGACCCCCTTCATTTCCTTGATACAGAGACGCTCTTACGCGTCGTGCTCCTGGAAGAACTCCTTGCGGCTCTTCCACCACTCGGGGTAGTCATCGGCATACTCCTGGGAGATCTCGTTCAGAGCCTCCTCGTAGAAGCTGGTGTCGATGTGGTCCTCGAGCTTGACCTTCGCAGCGGCGTCCGCATCCACGAGGCCGATCTGCTTCATGACCTCCCACGTCTGCTCCACCTGGTGCTTGACGGGGTCGGTGTCGGGAATGTAGTGCTCGTTCTTGAGGTAAGCGGCAACGTAGTCCTGGTCTGTGTTGAGCTCCTTGGCAAGAATCTCAACACACTCGTCAAGGTTCGCGTGGAAGTACGCGTTGGACCTCACCATCGCGCGCATGACCGCCTTGACCGTCTTCGGATTGTCCTTCACGAACTGGGTCCTCATATTCATGCGGCAACAGCCGTATGTGGGCATGAGCTCATCCGCATAGACGACGATGTCGACATCAGGCGAGTTATTGACCGTATAGAGCATATCGCCAGACATGTAGCCATAGTCGGCTTCCCCTGCGACCACGGCTGCATACCTGTCCGCGGACGTGCTCGTGCTGACCCACGTCACGTCCTTGGTCGGGTCATATCCTGCCTGCAGCATGGCATAACATACGGGGATCTGCGGCGCCTTGTGCGCGATTCTCTTTCCGACAAGGTCTCCCACGCCGTTCCAGGTAGTCCCCTTCTTCGCAATCAGATACATGCCCTGAAGCATGTACCCACCGACGATGGTGAAGTCCTGCCCAGCTGCAATCTGCTGTAGCGGGCCGGAAGTCCCCTGGTTCGACGTTACATCGACAGCACCCGTCGAGAGCGCGGTGAGCGCATCAGTGTCGGACTGGACAGGATCCTCAACGACGGTAAGACCCTCGTCCGCAAAGTAGCCCTTCTTCTGTCCCAGGGTGACGAAGATGTTGCCGCTGTTAGCTCTGCCCCAGTGGATGGTATCCACTTCCAGACCCTTGTCCCCGCTGGCAGGACTGGATTCCGCAGCGGCTCCAGACGTGTTAGAGCTGCCGCAGGCACTGAGCGCAAGTCCCGCTCCGAGGACTCCCATAGTAGATATGAAAGTACGGCGGCTCAGGTTCGCGTTCATTTGTGACATAGCGTCTCCATTCCTAACGATGTCTTTCAGCAGGCACCGTTGCCTGCCGTTTGCCAAACTGCGAAGGTCACTCGACACGACAAGCGATGTCGCGGTTCATCTCCATGACCAACTTGTTGCGGAGGTCGAGTATCCACTTGTCGTCAAACTGCGTGTTCCTGGTGACCCGATGCTCCTCAGGTATCCTCTCATCGAGGATGACGTGACTCGGAGACTGGCCAAGCATGTAGATGTGCGTTGACAGGAGGAGCGCCTCATCCACATCGTGGGTGACGAAGAAAATGGTCTTCTTCTCCTCTTCCTTGCCCCACAGCGATAGCACCAGGTCCTGCAGCCTCGCGCGAGTGACCGCATCGAGGGCACCGAAGGGCTCATCCATCAGGAGCATTGGCGAATCGATGCCAAAGGCGCGTGCGATGGCGCAGCGCTGCTTCATCCCGCCGCTCAGCTCCTTGGGAAGCTTCCGGTATATCTTCGCGTCCAAGCCGACTGCCTCGAGGAGCTCGTACACGCGCTTCTTGAGGTCCGCTTTGTCGACATCGGGGAACTTCTGGGTCAGGCCGAGGAGAATGTTCTCACCGGCGCTCATCCACGGGAAGAGGCCGTAGTCCTGGAAGACAATCCCCCTCTCCAGGCTCGCACCGTGAATCGGCTCGCCGTCGAAGAGCAGCTCGCCCGACGTTGGCGACTCGAGCCCAGCTATGAGCCTGAGAAGGGTCGACTTGCCACATCCCGACTGACCCAGCAGGCAGACGAACTCACCGTCCTGGACGTCGATGTTCAGATGTTCGAGAATCAGGCGGTCGGTACCCTTGTATGAAAACGACAGGTCTTCGATGTGGACGCCCATTGAGTCTCCTATACACTGCTCGGGAATCTGCGTGAGAGATTGAAGCTGCTGATAGCGGGTGACTCGCGAGGACAACGTAGGAATGGAGAACGCGCGCTGGGATTCATCCGCGCCGCCATCGCTACCCATGCGGTCCACGCGATACGCAGCCGCTACCGCTGCATGACCCGCTCTGATAACCACCGTTTGGGCAACCAGAATGACGAGAGGCATCTGGCGCCATCGAATTCTAATGAGATTTCCCCTAGGGCAACATTTTGGGTTTGATTACTTTTAACGCATATAGTTAACTGATGGCTTCATCTTGCGGAACGCCCGCACGTTCACTCATCGCTCGTGCCGTCATGCGTCGAGCGTCTCGATGTCGCCATGAGTGAGACGGACGCGCGGATGCGCCGTCGCACCCATCGCCTCCCCTACGCTCCCCCGCGCAGCGCCCACGCAACCTTCGCGAGCTCGAGCAGCCGACGGTAGTCCGGTGGGCTGTCCAGCCGCACGACAGGTGCGTCGACCAGCGCGTGGAGGATGCCGCGCACCCGGAAGACGTCGTAGTCCGAGAGGCCCTCGGCCTTGGTGAGCACCAGGAGGCGCGCCTCCTCGAGCTTCCTGCACGCCGCGTTGGAGAGGGCGCGCGGCTCGGCTACTCTTGTGGCGTCCACCACGGTGATGGCGGCGCAGACCTCTAAGGGCTGCTCCCTCCCCACGTAGGAGACCACGCCCGCCACGTCGTCCACGGACGCGGCGTCGCACGCCTCCACGATCACGCACGCGGGCGGCGAGGAGCGCATGATCGTCGTGAGGCCCTGGTGGAGGGTGTGGGGCAGCCCGTCGCCCGCGTCCGCGCGGCGCGCCGGCACGACCGGCCAGAGAGACACCCTCCCAGCGGAGATGAGGTCCCAGCTCACGGAGCTCTCCCCCGCCTCGCACTCGAGCACGACCGGCGGCTCGTCGAGCGCGTTGGCCGCGACGATGCCGTTGATGAGCGTCGTCTTGCCGGCGCCTCGCGCCCCCGAGATTATGATCACCTCAGTCATTGGGCCTCGCTCGAAGTACTCGCTCGCAGTCTCTTCTCGCCGCGCCTCGGTGCCGGCAGGCGCGGAGCTGGCGCCTGCCGGCATACTGCCCGCCCGCGAGTCGCCGCCGGCGGGCCGGTATCCAGGAGATGCTAGTGGGACCCTTTTGGTAATCGCTTCCCCGTCGTCCTTGTCGCCGGCGAACGGCAAGCGCCCAAACGAGTTGCGGAGGAACTGCGAAGGCCCCGCGCCCATGGGAGAATTCTTGCCGGAACCCCGCAATTGTCTTTCGGGCGCGCGTTTTTCTCACCTGCGCCGATTTGGGTTATCAACGGTGTTTCAACATCACGGAATGGCTTTTCAACAATATCTTGTGCTGAATGTCAATTTCTGGCACAAGAAGTTGTGCCATACTCTTCGCAGGCCATAGGAAACCAATCCCAGCGACGGCACGGCAGGCGCGGTTTGCGCGTTTGCCCAGCTAGTCTGTGCCGCCGCCACGCAAGCGAGGAGAGCACGATGAAGATCATCAAGCGCAACGGCTCAGAGGTACCCTTCGACGTCAGCAAGATCTCCAACGCCATCGCCGGGGCCAACGCCGAGGCCGCCGAGGCCGACCGCCTGACCGAGCGCGAGATTACCTTCGCCTCCCTCAACGTGCAGGACGAGTGCGCCAAGGCCGGCCACACCGTCACGGTCGAGGAGGTCCAGGACCTCGTCGAGGACCAGCTCATGGCCCTCGACCACTTCGACGTGGCCCGCCGCTACATCATCTACCGCTACCTGCAGAACCAGAAGCGCCACAAGAACACCACGGACGACAAGATCCTCTCGCTGATCGAGGCCAACAACGAGGAGGTCAAGCAGGAGAACTCCAACAAGAACCCGACCGTGGTCAGCGTCCAGCGCGACTACATGGCCGGCGAGGTCTCCAAGGACCTGACGATGCGCCAGCTGCTGCCGCGCGACGTCGTGGAGGCCCACCAGGAGGGCATCATCCACTTCCACGACGCCGACTACTACGCCCAGCACATGCACAACTGCGACCTCGTGAACCTCGACGACATGCTGCAGAACGGCACGGTGATCAGCGGCACCATGATCGAGAAGCCCCACAGCTTCTCGACCGCCTGCAACATCGCCACGCAGATCATCGCCCAGGTGGCCTCCTGCCAGTACGGCGGCCAGTCCATCTCGCTCTACCACCTCGCCAAGTTCGTGGACGTCTCCCGCAAGAAGATCCGCCGCCAGGTGTACGCCGAGATGGAGGCCATCGACGCCCACCCCGGCGCCGACAAGGTCGACACCATCGTGGAGAAGCGCCTGCGCGACGAGGTGGCCCGCGGCATCCAGACCATCCAGTACCAGGTCGTCACCCTCATGACCACCAACGGCCAGGCGCCGTTCATCACCGTGTTCATGTACCTCAACGAGGCGCGCGACCCCCAGGAGAAGCACGACCTCGCACTCTGCATCGAGGAGATGCTCAAGCAGCGCTACCAGGGCGTCAAGAACGAGGCCGGCGTGTGGATCACCCCCGCCTTCCCCAAGCTCATCTACGTGCTCGAGGAGGACAACATCCACCCCGGCGACCCCTACTTCTACCTCACGCAGCTGGCCGCCAAGTGCACCGCCAAGCGCATGGTGCCCGACTACATCTCCGAGAAGAAGATGCGCGAGTACAAGCTCTCCAAGGGCGAGGCCGAGGGCGAGGGCGACGTCTACACCTGCATGGGCTGCCGCTCCTTCCTGACGCCCGACCGCTCGGGCGACGGCTACGGCAACGTGGCCAAGGCCAAGAACTACGAGCCGGGCAAGCCCAAGTACTACGGCCGCTTCAACCAGGGCGTCGTCACGATCAACCTGCCCGACGTCGCGCTGTCCGCCGACCGAGACGTGGAGAAGTTCTGGCCGCTCTTCGACGAGCGCCTCGAGCTCTGCCACCGCGCGCTGCGCTGCCGCCACGACCGCCTCTGCGGCACGACCTCGGACGCCGCGCCGATCCTGTGGCAGTACGGCGCCCTCGCGCGCCTCGACAAGGGCGAGAAGATCGACAAGCTCCTCTATGGCGGCTACAGCACCATCAGCCTCGGCTACGCCGGCCTCTACGAGTGCGTGAAGGCCCTCACCGGCAAGAGCCACACCGACCCCGCCGCCGAGGACTTCGCCCTCTCGATCATGCAGCACATGAACGACAAGTGCGCCGAGTGGAAGGCCGCCGAGGACATCGACTACTCCCTCTACGGCACGCCACTCGAGTCCACCACCTACAAGTTCGCCAAGTGCCTGCAGCGCCGCTTCGGCATCATCCCCGGCATCACGGACAAGGGCTACATCACCAACTCCTACCACGTCCACGTGACCGAGAAGATCGACGCCTTCACCAAGCTGCGCTTCGAGAGCAAGTTCCAGCGCCTCTCCCCCGGCGGCGCCATCTCCTACGTCGAGGTGCCCAACATGCAGGACAACCTCGAGGCCGTGGTCCGCGTGATGCAGTTCATCTACGAGAACATCATGTACGCCGAGCTCAACACCAAGAGCGACTACTGCCAGGTGTGCGGCTACGACGGGGAGATCAGGATCGTGGAGGACGACGGCAAGCTCGTGTGGGAGTGCCCCAACTGCGGCAACCGCGACCAGAGCAAGATGAACGTCGCCCGCAGGACCTGCGGCTACATCGGCACCCAGTTCTGGAACCAGGGCCGCACGCAGGAGATCAAGGACCGCGTGCTGCACCTGTAGCGCTACGGCCGCGAGAACGATCCAGGCCGAAGGGACCGCCGGATGGGCTCCCTTCGGCCTTCTCGCGTACTTATCGGCTCTAACGCCGTGCTACGCCAGTTGGGATTCAACCGAAAGATATGAAAAGAGCCGGGGAAAACGTCCCCGGCGCTTGGAGACCCTTCCTCACGGGAAAAGTCAGCTACTTTCTATCACATTCCAGCGCTCCCGTCGAAGGCGCCACCTGCACCACGCATTGTCGTGACGATGGGCGCCTTGTCGGTCTGCCCGAGGCGCCCTTTGGTGTCCCGTGCGTCAGATACAATTGCAAGGCGTTAAACCCATCCGTGGACGCGGCTCTCTCGCAGCACCACCCAAGAGGGAACCGTCCACGACCGAACCAGCCGAGGTGCAGCCATGAACTACGCGGAGATCAAGTACTGTGACATCGCCAACGGACCCGGCGTGAGGACCACCCTGTTCGTCTCCGGCTGCAGGCTGCACTGCCCCGGCTGCTTCAACGAGTCGGCGTGGAGCTTCACGGCGGGCGACCCCTTCACGCGCCAGGTGGAGGACAAGATCATCGAGTCCATGGAGCCGTTCTACGTCGACGGCCTCTCCGTCCTCGGCGGCGAGCCGACCGAGCCGGAGAACGCCGCGGCCCTCGCACCCTTCCTCAGGCGCGTGCGCGAGCGCTTCGGCACGGAGAAGAACGTCTGGCTGTACAGCGGGCGCACGCTCGAGGAGCTCCTGCCCGGCGGCTTGCACGGCTCCGAGGACCTGTCCTCGATCCTGGACTGCGTCGACGTGCTGGTCGACGGCCCCTGGATCGCCGCCGAGCACGACATCAGCCTCCGCTTCCGCGGCTCGGCCAACCAGCGCCTCATCGACGTGCCCGCGACCCTCGCGGGGCACCGCGAGGGAGTCCTCTCCGGCAACGAGGCCGTGCTCTGGGAGGACGAGGCCGTCTACACCACGCACACGATGGAGTAGGGCGCAGGGCGACGCGCTGGCGGACGTCCTTCTCGCCCGGCGCGCCTTGCACCCCCGGCGCACCTTGCGCCCCCGGCGCGGACGGCGGCCCTACGCGCCCTCGCCGCGCTCCACGTGGAACAGCTCGTCAGCGAGCATGAAGCGCTCCCCCACCGCGACCATGGCGTGGTCGTTCACCGGCAAAAGGCCGCTCCTGAGCACGACGCCGTTCTCCGACCCGAGGTCGAAGATCTCCACGCCCCTGTCGCCGCAGACGACGGAGGCGTGCATCCTGCTGATGCCGAGGTTGCCCAGGACCTGCACGTCGCAGGCGGACGAGCGACCGATCACGTCCTCGACGCCCTCGTCCAGCGGGTAGCGCTCCCCCGTCGACTCGCGCACGAGCCAGAACGCCGGACCGGCGCCGCCCGCTTGGCCCGGCGCCGAGACGCTCCCCGTCGGCACGTCGTCCGCATCGCCCATGTCGCCGAAGCTGCCAGGCGTCGTGTTGCCCAGGTCGCCCGTGGCCCAGGGCGCGTCGAAGTCGCTCGGGACCTCGAGGCCCACGCCGTCCGGGTCCGTGGCCGAGAAGCGCCCGTCGCCCGCGTCCGCATCCGTGGGCGCGCCGCCATCGGCCCCGGCCGAGCCCTCGCCGCCGAGACCGCCTGCCACCTCGCCTGCCCCGCCCCAGGTGTCGTCCCAGGCGCTGGCGCCCTGCGAGAGCGAGCCCCTGAGCATGGTTCGAGGCACCTCACGCGGCACCGCGCCGCCCCGACCGGCACCTCCCGCCACGGCGGCCCCCGCCACGGCGGCCGCTGGCGCCTGCGGCACGGCGGCCGCCCGCGCGCCTGCGGACGCCGCGTCCGCGCGCTCGCGCCGCGGGCGCACCTGTTGCCTCGCGCCGGTCCTGACGCCGTACTCCGCCTCGAGGAAGTCCAGGTAGGCCGCAGAGTCGAAGCTGCGCATGGAGTCGAGGAGACGCACCAGCCGCTCCGCGCGGCGCATGTCCTCGTCCGAGATGAACCTGAGGGAGCGCCCCGTCGCGAGGTGGTGCAGCAGGTCGCGCGCGTCGGGCGGCTTGAGGAGCCGGGACCTGCGCACCACGGGCACGACGATGAACCTGAGCGCGCCGTCGCCCAGCGCGAAGACGTGCTGCGGGCGGAAGTCCGCGGCCGCGAGCGAGCACGGCGCGGACTCCAGCGCGGAGGCGAGGTCCGCCACGGAGAAGAGCATGGCCTCGTACTGCTGGCGCGAGACGGCGTCGGCCCGCAGGAGCTCGGGGAGCGTCACGAGCCCGGTCACGTCGTAGAGCAGGGCGGGCGGCTCCGCGCCGGCGGCGCCCCGCACGCCGGGGCCACCCGCCCGTACGCGACGCACCTCCAGCAGGCTCCTGTCGCGCGTGCGCTCGAGCCACGCGGCAAGCCCCTCGTCGAGCTCCTCGTGGCGCGAGAGCTGCACCTCGATCCAGCGGGAGCGCGTCTCGCGGTCCCTGTAGTCGCGAAAGCGCATGAGCGCCCCTCCTTCCGTGACCCGGGACGGCTCCTACCCCTCGGGGCCGACGACGAGGATGGTCAGGTTGTCGCCCTCGCCGAGGCTGAGATCGCGCTTGATGACCCTGTGGCAGGCGAGCTCCAGGTCCTTCTCGCCCGCCTCCGTGAGGGGCGAGAAGGCCTGCGTGATCCCGGCGGCCTCCTGCAGGTGCCAGGCGCCGTCGCTCACGAGGACGAAGAGGTCGCCCGGCTCGTAGGCGCCCTCGTAGAAGATCGGCAGGATCGACTCCTGCGAGCCGATGGCCTGCAGCAGCACGCTGCGCCGGTCGGACGTGCGCGCCTCCTCGCGCGTCATGCGACCCTGGAGCACGTCGCGGGCGGCGAGCGTCTGGTCCTCGGTCACGAGGCGCGCCGAGGTGGGCGTCACGTGGTAGACGCGCGAGTCGCCCACCTGCACGGCGAGGAAGCGCCCACGCGCGCAGAGCAGCGCCGAGAGCGTGGTGCCCATCTTGCCGCCGTGGGCGGCGGCGTAGCGCAGGATCGAGGCGTTCGCGCTGGCGACGAGGTTGTCGAGGGAGTCCATGACCCGCTGGGAGCAGATGCCGTCGCCGGCGGAGGCCGCGCCGGCGGGCGCCGCGTCCTTCTCGCCCGAAGCCGCGCCTGCCTCGTCCGGCTCCGCGAGGACCTCGTCCAGGGTCTCGGAGAACCAGCGCTCGACCGCGCGCACCACGGTGGAGCTCGCGACCTCGCCCTGCGCGAGGCCGCCGACGCCGTCGCAGACCACGCCGAGCGTGACCTCGCCGAGGCTGGTCGAGCGGACACCCGAGCCGTGGGAGTCCTGGTTGGAGCGACGCCTTCCCTGGTCGGTTACAGCTGCGATCCGTGCCATGCTAGAACGCCTCCGGATGGTTCCTGAAGAAGAGGATCATTTCGTTGGTGAGGCTCGACGTGTCGGCGAGGCGCTCGGGGATCTCCGAGCGGTCCGCCCACACGCCGAGCCTGAGCTCGCTCCTGTCGAGGGTGATACGCGGCGTGCCGTCGAGCTCGCAGAAGAAGCCGGCCAGCAGCGTGTCGGTGAAGGACCACGGCTGGTCCTTGTAGTAGCGCAGGTGCTTCACGCGGATGCCGACCTCCTCCATTACCTCGCGGCGGCAAGTCTCCTCGAGCGACTCACCGACCTCGTTGAACCCGGCCACGAGGGCGTAGTTGGTGTACTTGCGGCCGGCGTACTTGGTGAGGAGGATCTTGGAGCCGTGCGTGACGCCGCAGATGACCGCCGGCTGGATCTTGGGGTAGATCACCCTGTCGCACTGGGGGCAGCACAGCTCGCGATTCCTGTCGACCCTGAGGGTGGGATGTCCGCACCTGCCGCAGAACCGGTTGTCCGCATACCAGTTGCGAAGCTGGTAGCCCGTGATGCAGGCGAACGCGCGCCAGCGCGGCCGGGCCGACCTCAGGGCCGAGACGGGCTCCCAGCCGAGGCCCGGCGGGACCGGCGCGTCCTCGTCCTCCGAGAGGTAGAAGCGGGTGTCGTCGATGGTGAAGAGGAAGGTCAGCCCCGCGGGGTCGACCTCGCCGGCGAACTCGGAGACGAGCGGGAGCTCCAGCGCGGGCGCGGGCGCCGCGCCGGAGGCTCCGGCGGAGCCCGAGCCGGCGGCTGCGGCAGCGACCCCGGCGGCGCCCTCGCCCGCCGCGCCGCGCACGAGCACCGCCCCATCGCGGTAGCGGAGCAGCACGTCCGAGGGCCGGGCGGGCAGCGGGCGGTACGAGTTGTCGAAGCGGTGCTCGCCGATATCCTGGATCAAGGTGCCCTCCGAAGCCCCGTCCGCCCTGGCCTAGTGCCAGGCCTCCTCATAGCCGGCGCATCGTACCTGGGCGGTGCCATCAGTCGAGTCGCTATTGTAGGCCCCGCGGCCGGGACGTGCGCGACCCGGCGCGAGCGCACGAGAAACACCAGAAGGTGAAAGCGACCGAAAGACGACAAGACGAGGCGACAAGGGCTATAGTCATACGAACTTGATGTCGACAGATTGAGGACTGCATGCCCAAATACGTACTGGTCGCAGAGACGGGATCTGACATCCACGCGGACACCGCGCGCGAGTACGGCATCGTGGTCGTCCCCATGCACGTGAACTTCGGCGGACGGAGCCGCGACGACGACAGCTTCCCTCCCGAGGAGCTCTACGAGAACTTCGAGGAGACCGGCGAGTGCCCCCGCACCGCCGGCTGCTCCCCCGCCGACTTCGCCCCAGTCTTCGACAGGATCCACGCGGACGAGCCCGACGCGCAGATCGTCTACCTCGCCTACTCCGCAGTGACCACCGTCTCCATGGAGTCGGCCCGGATCGCCGCGGAGGGACGCGACTACGTGACCCTGATCGACACAAAGGCGGTATCCTCCGCGCAGCGCCTCATCGTCACCAACGTCGCCCGCTGGCTCAGGGAGAACCCCGACGCCACCCCGTACGACATCCGCGAGTTCGTGGCGGACCAGTCGCGCCGCATCCGCTTCGCCTTCCTCCCCGGCGAGCTCAAGTTCCTCCGCGCGGGCGGGCGCCTCACCAACGCGGCCTTCCTCGGCGCGACCCTCCTGCGCATCAAGCCCACCATCGAGATGGTGGACGGCAGGCTCGTCGCCACCAAGAAGCGCACCGGCTCCATCCGCAAGTGCATGACCGAGCTCTGCGAGCACTTCTGCACCCGCGAGCCCATGGACCTATCCCGCGTCTGCTTCACCTACACCTCCGGCGACGAGCCGGACGAGAGGGTCCGCAAGGCATGCGAGAAGGTCGTGCGCCACCACGGCGCGCAGGAGATAGAGTGGGTGAAGTCCGGCTGCGTCATCGCATCCCACTCCGGTCCCAACTCCTTCGCCATCACCGCGCTGGCGGCCAAGGACTAGCGAAACCCGCGAGGGGCGCTGCCCGCCGGACCCCACCCCTCGCGGGTTCCGATGGCTCGGCCCCTGCCAGCCCTACCCCGCGACGTGGCGGTAGGGCGCCCCGTGACCACCCAGGACCAGCCACTCGCCCGCATCGAGCATCCCGAAGAGGGCCTTGCGCTCCCTCCTGCTGAGCTCGGGGTTCATATCGACCGAGACCATGAGGTAGGGGGCGAGCGAGTCGAAGCGCCTCTGCTGCTTCGTCTCGTCGTGCACGTTCACGAAGATGTCCCCCGAGACGCAGACGCGCTGCGCGCGGTCGACGAGGACGGTCTCGCCGGGCACGTGGCCGCCCGCGCCCTGCCAGACCTCGAAGCGGAACGGCGGGACCTCGAGCCAGGCCTCCTCTCCCGCAGCCGTGTAGCACCGCGCGATCGGGTCGTCTGAGAAGCGGTCTTTGTGGCCGATGCAGGAGAACCTGCCGTCGACGACGGGCGGCTCGTAGGAGGTCAGGACCTTGGCGATCTCCTCGTAGGCGCGGTGCAGGGGGTTGCCGGCGCGCAAGTTGGGCTCGCCCGCCGCCTCCATCCCGAAGTTGTCCAGCACGTCCCTCACCGCGTACACGGCGTCGAAGAGGTCCGTGCAGCCCGCGTGGTCGATGTCTGCGTGCGTCAGGAGGAGCTCCTTCCTACACCCGTCCCAGTCCGGGAAGAGCGAGCGGTAGAGTCCTTGGTACTCCCGCCGGAAGGCCCTGTAGCCCGAGTCGATGCAGAGCAGGCGCCCCTCGGCCTCGAGTATCCACGTGTTCGAGCCGGCCGGCGGCTCCACGCACGTGCAGCGGACGCCTCCGGGCGTCTCGAGGCGCGTCACCCTGGTCGCGCGCGCGAACGCGTCGCCCCGGTACTCCTCGATGCCCGACGCGAAGTCGTCGAGGTACTCGAAGGGCTTGAAGGGGTTGGCGCCCGTGCCCTCCAGGCTCTGCACGATCCTGTTCGAGTTCACCAGGACCGTGTGCTCCTGCTCGGCCGAAAGCCCCAGCCTCCCGCCCATCCCACGGGCGAACGAGAGGTAGAAGTAGGAGTTGTCGATCACGTGCCGGCTCTTGTCGTAGGGCACGACGCGCGTGGGGCAGATCCTCCTCGCCTCGGCCAGGAAGGGGTCGAGGTCCTCCGCCTGCTCCACGTAGACGCCCACGAGCACCTTCTGGTCACCGGGAGACGTCACCCTCGCGTCGCAGAAGGTGATGTTGAAGCCGTAGCCGTAGATGAGCTCGAGTGCCGGTACGAGGGCGCCCACGGAGTCCCCCACCGTGAGCTCGAGCAGCGCCACCTCGCCGACCTCGGCGCTCGAGTCGAGCACCCCCATCTCGTCGAGGGAGGCGTCGGCGTCCGCGAGCGCGGCCCCCGTCCCCTCGGCGTCGACGAAGTAGGTGTGCGGGTCGACCACGGCGTTGTGGCTCACCCGCTTGACGTCCATGCCCGACTCCTCGAGCGCCCGCATCACGGAGAGCAGCTCCCCCGCGCGGTCCGGCAGTATGACGACGTATGTCTTCCTCATGAGCCCTTCCCTGCATAGCTCCCTGCATGCCCGCGGCGACCCCGCCCGCCGCGTCCGGCGCGGCAGCTCCGGCCGCGCCCGGCGCCTCCCGGCGCCTCGCCTAGCTCGCGTGCCCCTCGAGGCCGAGGGTCTCCGCGATGCCTCTCCTCGCCGCGTCGGGGTCGAGGTAGCGCCCCTCCCCCGCCACCTCGAGGCCCCCGAAGGTGCCGACCTCGAAGTCATAGACGCGCGGCACGCCCGTCGGCACGTTGATCGAGCGGATCTCCTCGTCCGAGACCCCCTCGATCACCTTGATGAGCGAGCGGCAGACCGACCCGTGGGTCACCACCAGGACCGTCTCGCCCTGCAGCAGGCACGGCGTCACGAGCGCGTGCCAGAACGGGGTGAGGCGGGCGATCACGTCCTTGAGGCACTCGGAGCGGACCTTGCTCGGGTCGATGTGGTCGAGCCCGTCCTGGGCGACCATCCCGTAGCGCACGTCGCGCCCGGTGAAGAACTCCGAGTCGAGGTCGATCTCGGGCGGCCGCACGTCGAAGCTGCGCCGGTAGGTCCTGAAGAGCTCGTCGCCGTACCTCTCGCGCATGGCGGGGCGGGTCTGGCCCTGGAAGGAGCCGTAGTGCCGCTCGTTCAGCCGCCAGGTGCGGATGACGGGGACCCACATGCGGTCGACCACGTCGAGCGCGAGGTCGGCGCTCTCTATCGTCCTGCGCAAGACCGAGGTGAAGAGCGCGTCCGGCAGGATCCCGGCGTCGCGCATGAGCTCGCCCGCATGGCGCGCCTGCTCGCGGCCCCGCTCGGTGAGGGGGACGTCGACCCAGCCCGCGAAGCGGTTGACGGCCTTGTCGGTCCAGGTACTCTCCCCGTGCCTCATGATGACGAGCCTCGCGCAGGACATTGCATGACTCCCTCCAGCTCGGACGCTTCCCCCATAGAAGATACCGCAGGCACGCCCCGCCCCGCGCGATCGCCGCGACGGTGCGCCCCGCCCTCCGGCACGACCCCCTCGCCCTCGGGCGGCGATGCATGGTGTGCGACGGGACGCTCGGCTCCGTCCGAGCTCGTCCCCTCCCGGCGGGGCGGCTCGGGCGGTGCAAGGGGCAGGGGGTGCCTGAGGTCGAGCGTGGGCTCAGAGGCGCACCCGTGCGGCGCCGGCGCGAGGATCGGGTTGGCCACCAGGGTGGGGAGCGACGCGGGCGACGGCGCCGTGGTGGGCGCCGTCGCAGATGCGGGCGGCGTCGTCGGCGTACAGGGTGGGCGCGCGAGCCTCGGCTCGCCTCGCCCGACCGCGGGCCGAATCTCGCGGGCGACCCCGGCACCCACGCCGGGACGCTCCCCTCTCCCGCGCGGCGCGACCCCCGGCCACGAGGCGGAGCGCCCCTGCGTCGCGCGGAGGCGGCCGAGCTCCTCGCGCGCACCCCTGACGTCGTCTTTGAGGTAGGCCCTCGCGGCGTACGCGCCCACGCAGAGGGAGGCGAGCATGAGCGCCGCCCCCAGCGCGAGAAGGACCTCCTGGACACCAGGCGCACCCTGCATCTTCCCCACCTCACCCCTTCAGACGTACGGTCGGGTTGCCAAAGACGTCCTCCACGTTCCTCCTGACGCCCTCGGCGCCCAGGGTCACCTCCATATACATCGCCCACGCCGACTCGCGGTTGGCATGGGCGAAGCCTGAGAGCGAGCGTGCCTGCTCCTCGACCCGCCGCGCCAGGGCCTCCACCTCCTCCCTGCTCACGCCCGCGCGCCTCATCCCCTCGAGGTGCGCGGGCGAGGCGAGAGCCTCGTGCGCCATCTGGCAGAGACGTAGGGCGACGATGGGCTCGCGGCTCGCCTCGTCCCCCACCGCCGCCTGTCCCAGGGCCGAGTTCAGGGTCCCCCAGAGGGAGGCGTAGAGCGCGGTGGCGTCCCTCCCCTCCCTCTGCGCCTCGACGAGGGCGAGGTGGAAGGTGGCGATGGTCTCGTAGTCGCCCGCGCGCGCGTACTCGTCGCAGCCATCCGTGACCACCAGACCCCGGAAGTCCCCCCTCTCCTCGTCGCAGGCCCCTCGTGCGAGCCTGAACCACCCGGCGGCGCGACTGGCGCGCTCGAGGGCACACCGTCCCGACCCCACGTCCGCGGTCCCGCCGCCCTCGGACGGGTCGTAGTAGCACAGGAAGAGGATGCCCACGTCGTAGCAGACGCGGGCGAGCCGGTCGCTGCCCCCAAGAGCGCTCCCCCACTCCGCCCAGGTCGAGGCCCACCGCCGCGCCTCGGCCTCGCCGAACGTCCCGTCCTCCTTGTAGGCCGCCACCAGCGCCTCGTACGCCGCGGCGTCTCCCGGCGAGGTCGAGATTGCGCGACGGAGCGCCCCCTCCCGCGCCTCCGCGTCCTGGGCCGCGGTGGCCTCGCGCATCAGGCCCTCGTACGAGCGGGTCCGCGCCACGACGGAGCCGGCGAGGCACGAGGCCGACGCCGCGAGCAGCGAGCAACCCAGGGCGACCGACGCGCGGAAGCGCCGGAGCCTGGAGCGCAGGGCGGCCCGGTAGGCGCACGTCAGCCTCTCGTGGTGCTCCAGGTCGAGGCGCATCTCCGACATGTCCTGGTAGCGGAGCTCCCGGTCCGCGCTGGTCGCCCTCGCGATGACGCGACCGAGGCCCTCGGGGAGCCGGGGGTCGTCGAGTCGGGGTGCCCACTCCCCCGGCGACGCGCCCGAGGCGCCTGTCGGCACCTCCCCCGTCAGGAGGGAGTAGAGGGTCATCCCCAGCGCGTACACGTCTGCACGCCCATCCAGGGGCAGCCGCCGGAGGCCCGGGTCGCCCATCTGCTCGGGCGCCGCGTAGCCCCGCGAGCCCACGAGCCTGCCGTCGCCCGAGCCGTCCGGGGCGAGCTCCTCGGCGATGCCGAAGTCGACGAGCCTGACCGTCCCGTCGTCTTTCGCTATGACGTTCGCCGGCTTCAGGTCCCTATAGACGACCGGGGGCTCGCGGTGGTGGAGGTAGCCCAGGACGTCGCAGAGCTGGAGGCCCCAGGAGACGACGTCCGCCTGGTCGAGTCCCCCAGGCGACTCTGCCATAAGCGAGGCGAGGGAGCGGCCCTCCACGTAGTCCATTACCACGTAGGGGCTGCCGTCCGCAAGCTCCGCGATCTCGACCACGCGCGGGATCGCGGGATGGTCGAGGCCCTTCATGAGGTTCGCCTCGTCGAGGATCGCCCTCCGGGCGGCCTCGCCCTGTGACGCGGGCACGTCCCGCCTCACCTCCTTGACCGCCCAGAGCTTCTGGAGCCTCGCGTCCCTGGCGAGCCAGACGCGGGACATGCCGCCCGCGCCGATGCCCGCGAGCACCTCGTACCTGCCGCCGACCACGTCGCCTACGCCGATTCCCATCGCGGGCCTCCCTCCCACGGATCCGACTGCGGGGCTAGCCCCGCCCTTCCCTCTCCTCGGACCTCCCCGACAGACGCCCGCGTCGACGGCGGAGCCATGCAACGAGGCCAGTGGCCGCCGTCAGGGACGCCGCGACCTCGGGCACGAGGGTGGACACGTAGACTCGGCCGCCGGCCGCGCGCGTCCTCCTGCCCGCGTAGTCGCAGACCTCCACCTCGAGCTCCCGTGACGCGAACGGCCGCGCGTAAATCCGCGCGACGTAGGTCCCCGTCCCCGCGGAAGGCCCCGTAACCTCGACCGGGACCCCGTCCGCCGAGGCCGTGACCACGTCCCCGTTGCTGATGTCGTCACGGACGCGGATCTCGACGTCGCACCATCTCCCCACCGCCACGCCGGCGGGCGTCGACACCCCCTCCACCTCAGGGCCCAGCTCGTCGAGGGTGAAGGAGAGGTCCGCGCTCTTCGCGTCCGCCGTCCCCGTCTCCAGGTCCACGTCCCAGTAGCCCGCGGTCGTGCTCACGTTGCCGGCCCTGTCCCGCGAGGAGAGACTGACGCCGTAGCTTCCCTGCCCGCCGTCGCCTGAGTCCGAGTCGCTTCCCAGGCCGAAGTTCCCGCTGCCTATCCGGTAGACGCACTCGGTCCATCCGACGCCCCCCGCCCTCCCCGAGCCTTCCGCCTCCTCGAGGCGCCAGCCGGCGTCGTCCTCGGGGGCGGGCGCGGGCGTGCGGGCGATCGGGGTCGTCCTGTTCGCGTACTCCTTCACGACCTCGCTCTCCCCCTCCCTGATGCCACAGACGCTGACCTCGCGCACACAGATCGTGGGAGGGCTCGTGAGCAGCACGTTGTTGCCTAGCTCGACGTCCCCTTCCCCGTCCGTCGCCTCCACGACGAAGTTAGAGCCGAACCTGTTGACGGAGAAGGAGACCTCGGCGCCCGCCTCGTTGCCCGCAAGGTCCTTCACCCGCACGCGCATCTCGTACACGTCGTCCGCCGAGGGGTCGTAGGCGGCACCCCCCTCCTCTCCCATGGAGCCGAGGTCGCGAAACCGCAGCTCCTCACCAGTTGAGGTCGCGCGTCGAGCCTCGACGGCCAGCTCGGCGGTGGAGTCCCCCCGCCTCGCCCCCACGAGCTCGTAGGATACCGACCCCTCCTCCAGCCCCACGCCGTCCGAGACGACGAGCGTAGGGGCGACGACGCCGTTGTAGGCGCCCCCGTCCTCGAGGGCGACCGAGCCGCCCTCCCCCGACGGGCCCACCACCTGGGCGACCCCGCCCAACGTGATGCTGGGGGCGGAGGAGTCGACGACGAAGTCGGGCTCCCTGACCTCCTCGGCGACGTTGCCGGCGAGGTCCGAGGCGCGAACCGCAAGGTGGTGGGCGCCGTCCTCCGCGAACCTGACCTCGCACCAGTGGTCGTCTCCGTCGTCGTGCCAGGGCTGGCGCGACCCGTCCGTGTCCAAGGAGACGAGCCCGGCGTCGAAGTTGCGCTCGGTCACGTGGACGGTGGCGGTCCGGGGCCTGTCGTAGTAGCTGCCGTTCCTCGCCTCTCCGGAGTCCCACGAGACGCTGATCGCCGGAGGGGTCCCGTCGATGGTGAACTCGCCTATCTCCGCAGGGGCGGACTCGTTGCCCGCACAGTCCACGAGCCGCGCGCTCACGAGGTAGCGCCCGTCCTCTCCGATCGTCTCCTCATGGGCCCAGGAGGAGCCCACAGGCGAGAAGGCGGCTACCGCAACCGTCCGCTCTTCACGCTCGCCCGTCACGCCCACGCGGACGACCCTCATGACCACCCGGCCGGGGTCGAGGAGCCTGAGGTAGGGGAAGTTGCGCTCCGTGACCGTCGCGCGGACGGCCCTGGGGCCGTCGTAGTACGCGCCCGCCTCGGCCCCGGAGAGGGCGACCTCGGGCACCTCGAGGTCCTCGACGAGCTCGAGGGGATGCCCCAGCCCCTCGATGGGCACGTTGGCGAGGGGCTCCTCGCCGCCGCGGTCGCTCGATACGGACCCCAGCGAGGCGAGACCCCACGTGCGCGAGTTGCCCACGAGGTCCGAGACGACGAGGAGCGAGGAGCGGTCCATGGCCGCGCCGGCGGAGGCGCCCGCGAGCGGGACCTCGACCCTCGCCCGAGGCAGTCCCCTCGCCCCGCCGGCGTCAGAGGCGCCGCCGAGGCCGCTCGCGTCCACCCCGCCCAGGAGGTGGTTGTCTTCCAGCCAGAACGTGAGGCTCTCGCGACGGTTGAAGAAGACGTAGGAGCCCCCGCCGAGCACGGCGCTCGGCGCCCCGCCCAGGGCGGCCCGCACGACGCGCGGGGCGCTGCGGTCAACCACGAAGGGGCCTCCGCCCGCGGCGGACGCGTTCCCCGCGAGGTCACGCGCTGAGACGGTCGGCTCGCTCAGCTCCCCGCCCGCCTCCCCCTCCGCGGGCTCGTCGTAGGTGACCTGCTCGGAGAGCGTGACGGTCCCGTCCTCGGCGGTCTCCCTCGCCCAGTCGAGGGGGTCCGGGAGGGACGGCGAGCCCACGCCGGGGACCACCCTCAGCGAGCCCTCGTCGAGGTTGCGGTCAGCTATCGAGAGGGTGACGCCCACCCTCGTCCGGTAGAGGTCGACGCCGCCGAACCTCGCGTCCGCCTCGGGGCGGCCCACGGCCACGGCGGGGAGCGTCCGGTCTATCACGAAGCCGCCGCACGAGACGGGCTCGGCGGGGTTGCCGGCACCGTCCGTCCCCGACACCTCGATCGAGTAGGTGCCGTCCCCCTCGAGGCGCACCTCCTGCTCGTGCACGTCCCCTCGGTCGACCCAGGCGGAGGGGACCTCCGTCGAGGTCCGCCCGCCGAGCGACCTGCGCACCACTACGCGCATCGCACCAGGGTCCCAGTTGCGCTCCCGCACGACGACGCGGGCGGTGCGTGCCGCGCCGTAGTGCACGCCGTCCGTGGAGGGCGCCTCGTCGGCCCAGCTAAGGCCGACCACGGGTCTGGTCGTGTCCACGAGCAGGTCGCGGAAGATCGCCTCGCCCACGTTTCCCGCCTCGTCCCTCGCCCGCACCGTGAGGCGCCCATGGCGGCCCTCAGGAAGGACGGCCACCCAGAGGCCACCCTCCCACGCCACCGGGAGCTCGATGCCGTCGAGCTCCGCCGAGACCGCGGAGAGCCGCTCCTCGTCCACGGGGAGGGCTACCCTCTCCTCCCCGGCTCTGACGCGCGCGCCGCGAGCCTCGAGCGCAGGACCCACGCCCGCTGCCCTGAGCGGCGCGCCCACGACGGGCGCCGTCGTGTCCACCACCGCCGCACCCTCCGCCACGCACGCTCGGACGGCGCGGCCGGCCCCGTCCCTCGCGACCACCTCGAGTCCCACCGGGCCGTCCGGGAGGCGGACCGTCGCGGAGCGGACCCGCGCCTCCCCTCGTTCGTGCGCCCAAGCGACCGGGGAAGCGGGTGCCCCGGCGGACGTGGCCACGCCCGAGCCGCCCTCGTCGAGCGAGGCGTCCTCCACCACCACCCGGACGCGCGCGTCGGCGAGGAGGAGCCCCGCGCCCGCGTCGAGTCCGAGGAGGTCGACCTCCCTGCCCGCGAGGTCGTGCGCGTACGCCGCTAGCACGCGGGGCGCCCGCGCGTCCACGACGAAGGACCCCTCCCCCGAGAAGGCGGCGGCACGCGCCTCCCCCGTGGGGCCCCTCCAAGCGACCTCCAGGTCGGAGTACTCGCCCTCCTCGGAGAGCGTCACGCGTGAGGCGAGCGCACGCGCCCGCTCGTCCCACAGCCATTCAGCCTCGACCGGCACGACCGACCCGTCACGCCTCACGGTGACCTCGGGCGGCTCCGCCGCGGACGTGGCGCCCACCACCCTTATGTCGACGGAGCGCGAGCGGAAGACCCCGGGCGCGAGCAGATCGTCGACTTCGGGTTCGATCTCCACGCACGGGGCGCCGGCGGCGTCCGGGGCCGTGGCCCTCGCACCGCACGCGTCCCCGGCACCGTCTCCCGCTCCCGGCGCCTCCTCGGCGGCGCGCGGAGCGGCGACGGCTGTCGGGGCCTGCGGCAGGGGAAGGGGCGACGCGGCCATCACGAGCGAGAGCAGCCCGGCGAGCACTCCACGGCCCGTCGAGGGGAGGCACAGCCCCTCCGAGCCGACGCCGTCGCACCCGGGCGCAGGCGCACCCAGGCCGCCAGGCGTATCCGCGGGCCGGCCGAACTCCCCTCTGCCCCGTCCGCTGCCGCGTCGCACAGCCTCTCGTCCCTCGTCCCTGAGCCCCATGGAAAGCCCCTCCCCCTCGGGCCCGGACGGTTCGTCCGGGCGTGGGAGACCATCCTAGGGAGGGGCAGGCGCGGGGTCACGTGATTCGTAACGAGTGGTCGCTCCCGTGTCACGACGTGCGGGGAGCGGGTGCCCCGGCCCTCGACTCAAAGGCGCCTCCCGACGTAGGCGGAGAAGGCCTCGCACACCGAGTCCCTCCTCCGCCTGCTAAGGGGTATGCGCTCGCCCGTCTTGAGCGCGAGGTCGTCTCCGGCGACCTCGCACACGCAGGAGAGGTTCACCAGGAAGCTCCTGTGGGGGCACACGAAGCGCGAGGGCAGCTGGGACGCCGCGTCCGCCATCGTCCCGTACGTCTCCAGCACCGCCGCGCCGGCGTGCACCCGAAGGAGCCTCCGGTCGCTCTCGATGAAGGAGATCGACCCGGGCGCCACGAGGCGCTCCACCCCCTCCGAGCGGAGCACGAGGGGCCTCTCGCACAGGCGCTCGCGCAGGGTGAGCGCCCTGTCGACGGCTCGCGAGAAGTCCCCGGGGACGAGGGGCCAACCGAGCAGGTAGACGTGGGCGGTCTCGTAGACCCTGGTCGCGTTGCGGCCGGCCACGTCGACGTAGACGACCTGCACGCCCCTGCCTATCCCCACGACCCTGCGCACGACCTCGACCCCGTCCGCGCCGCGCGACCCGAGCACGACGAAGAGGACCTCGGCGCCACGCGACTCGACGGCGGCCGCGAGCTCGTCGACGCGGGCGAGCACCACGGGGTCAAGCTCGCAGCAGTGGGCGCGTGCGACACCCGTGACCTGCGGGTCATTGATGAGGTCCAGGATGGCGTGCGCTGCGGGGCACCCGTCGCAGGCGTCGGGGCGCCCCCACATGGAGGCGCCGTCCGAGCGAGGCCTCCCTTGCCGCTCCCCGCCACCTTGGGGCCGCCCCGCGCACGGCCCCTCCGCGTCGAACACGCCCACCCTGACGACGTCTAGCCCGTCTCCCATGGAACCCTCCTGCCCCCGGACACCAAAAGGTCCCGCAATCCTACGCGCGCTTGCGCGCCGGGAGGCGCTCCTAGGACGCCTCTCGAAGAATCCGCTGCAGGTGGGAGGCACCAAGCTGGCACGGGGTTGCGAAACGGAGCATCCACTCGCAGGCTGCGCCCGCGCCACGGGCTCGATGGGGCAGGAGGAGGCGCGATGGCGACCCCGCGCCATGCGGCAACAGAGGGGGCGGGCCCCCGAAGGAGCCCGCCCCAAGATCGTGCCATTGAGCGGAGGTCCTCCTCGCCTAGGCGAGGACGTCCGCGTACTCCTTGTGCTCGCCGAACCACTTCTTTGCGTAGGAGCAGGTGGCCTTGGCCTTCTTGCCATGGAAGCGCAGGTGTCGGGCGCAGGTGCCCATGAGCCTGCTCGCGAGCCCCATGCCCCTCTCGCTCGGCGCGACGTACACGGAGGTGATGTCGACCGTGTCCCCGCCGGCGTCGACGAAGTCGACCTTGCCCTTGACCTCACCGTAGTCGTCCAGGAAGACCACGTTGTCGTCGTTCGTCTGGAACAGCATTAGAGCCTCCTCCACTAAGCGAAGCCGCGCGGCCCAGAGGACCGCGCGGCTTGGCGGCTGGTATTTGAACGTAACTGATTATTTATCTACCCAGTTCGTTCGGTTTCCAAACGGCAGGTTGGTTTCCCAGCCGCACTGTGGCAGGCACCCACCGCCTGCGGCCACTTTCGTGCCGTCTGCCGTGCTGACGCGACCCCCGCGCGTCGTTGCCCGTACCGCCCGGCCCCCTCCGTGCCGTGGCGGCGCCGACGCCGGGCAGGCGCGTCGAGGCGGGCTACTCCAGCAGCTCGAGAAGGTCCTCGCGGGAGAGCGAGCCCAAGGCCGAGCCGGCCCCCTGCCCCACGACCTCGTCGGCCAACGCGCTCTTGGCGTCCTGCATGTCGAGGATGCGCTCCTCGAGGGTGTTCTCGCAGATGACCTTGTAGACGCACACCTCCTTGGTCTGCCCGATCCTGTGCGCGCGGTCGGTCGCCTGGTTCTGCGCGGCGGCGTTCCACCAGGGGTCCGCGTGCAGCACGATGTTGGCCCCGGTGAGGTTGAGGCCGGTGCCGCCCGCCTTGAGGGAAATGAGGAACACCGGGGTGTCGTCCGAGTTGAACTTGTCCACCAGCTCGATCCTGCGCCTCTTGGGAGTCTGGCCGGTGATGGTGAGGTAGCCGACCCCGCGGCGGTCCAGCTCCTGGGCGATGATGTCGAGGTAGCTCGTGAACTGCGAGAAGAGCAGCATCTTCTGGCGGGCGTCCACGACCTGCTCCACGATCTCCATGATCGCCTCGAGCTTGGCAGAGGGACCTTCGTACTCGTCGAACACCAGGCGGGGGTCGCAGCATACCTGCCGCAGCCGCATCAGTCCCGCAAGGATCTGCATCTTGGAGCGGCCGACCTCGCTCGCGCTCTGCCTGCCGATGGACTCGCGCAGCTCCTGCGCGAGGGCCTCGTAGAGCTTGCGCTGCTCGTCGTCCATGTGGGTGCGCACCACCTGCTCGAGCTTGTCGGGCAGGTCGGTGAGGACGTCGCGCTTGAGCCTGCGCAGGATGAAGGGGCCCACGGCGGCCCTGAGGTGGGCGGACGTGGCCTCGCTCCCCTCCTCCACGATGGGCCGCTCGAAGCGGTCGCGGAAGCGCTCGTAGGTGCCGAGCAGGCCCGGCATGAGGAAGTCGAAGATGCTCCACAGCTCCGAGAGACGGTTCTCCACGGGCGTGCCGGTGAGCGCGAAGCGGTGCTCGGCCCTGAGGTGCTTGACCGAGCGCGCGGCGAGCGTCTCGTGGTTCTTGATGTACTGCGCCTCGTCGAGGACGGCGGCCCACAGGCGCATGCCGGCGTAGTCCTGCACGTCTCGCCTGAGCAGGTCGTAGCTCGTGACCATGACGTCGGGGCGCCGCGAGCGCCTAAGCTCCTGGCGCGCCTCCGCCGTGCCAACGACGACGAGGGTGTCGAGCTCGGGGGCGAACTTGGCGAACTCGGCCTGCCAGTTGTAGACGAGCGAGGCCGGGCACACCACGAGCACGGGGCCGCAGGCGCGCACCTGGTCGATGCAGGAGACGACGAGGGAGATGAGCTGGACGGACTTGCCCAGGCCCATCTCGTCCGCGAGGATCCCGCCGAAGCCCATCTCCGTGAGCGCCCGAAGCCACTGGTAGCCCGCCACCTGGTAGGGCCTGAGCACGCCCGCGAGCGAGGCGGGCGGGGCGAAGCCGGTGGGGTCCACCGCGCGGAAGCCCTCCACGTACCTGCGGAACGACTCCGCCTGCTCCTCGGGGTCGATCAGGTCCTCGAGCAGGAAGGCCTTGTAGGAGGGGACCTCCGCCTCGCCCGCCGTGAGCTCCGCCGGGCTCAGCGAGAGCTCCTGGGTGAGCTCGCTGATCTGGTCGAGGTCGACCGTAGAGAGGTCCAGGATCGAGCCGTCGCGCAGGCGGTGGTAGCGCCTCTTGAGCCGGTAGCTGGCGAGAAGGGCGTGCAGGTCCTCGGCGGGGATGCCCGAGGTGGTCACCGTGAGGTCGATGAGGTTGTTCCTCATCGATACGCCCACGCTGACGGACGGGTGCGCCGTCGACTTGAGCCTGCGGAAGCCGTCCGTCACCATGACCTCGCCCAGGCGCGCCATCTCGCGCGTCCCCTCGAAGACGAGGGTCGCCAGCGCGGAGTCGCTCTTGGGCAGGGTCGCCGTCTTGTCGCCGTCGGTCACGGGCAGGTAGCGCAGGACGACCTCGCGCGCCCGCGCCTCGCCGGCCGCGTCGCGCGCGAGGTTCCTCTCCGCCGCCCCGCGGGGGCCGAGCACCGCGTAGGTCTTGTCGCCGTAGCACGCGACGGGCACGCAGGTGGCGCCGCGCTGCCCGTAGTCCAGGTAGAACCTGAGCGAGAGCGGCTGCGGGCGGAGGGCCTCGAGCCGCTCCGGGACGCTCGTGCGCACCGACGACTCGAGCTTGGGCAGGACCGCCGCGGCGAAGGCCTCGACGTCACCCTTCGAGACGAGCAGGTGGTCCGAGGGGTCGGAGAAGGTCTCAGCGAGAAGGTCCGCGACCGGCGCGAGCCTCTCGGAGCAGATCCACAGGTGCTCCCCGTCGACCGCGATGCTGAGGCTCCCCGACCTCACGAAGCGCGCGTCGCCGTGGCGCCTGAACTCGTAGGCGCCGCCCTGCACCTCCACGAGCTCCACGCTGACCTCGGGGTCGCCCCGCTCGACCGAGAGGGTCCTCGGCCCGGTGGCCCCCGGCATGAGCAGTCCCCCCTTCGAGGCGTCCTCGACCGAGACCTCCGTGCCGACGAGGAGGTCGAGGAACTCCTCGAGCTCGGGGGGCGAGAGGCGCAGCTCCCGGGAGCTGGCGTGGTAGGTCCCCGCGTAGCCGCGGCCCACGAGCCGGTCGAGCGCGTAGGTGCGGCGGTTGCGGACGGCGCGCTCGACGAAGCGGACCATGGGCCGCGCGTCCTTCTCGAAGGCCTCCATGTCGTGGGTGAACGCGAGCTTCTTGCCGTAGCGCACGTACGAGCACGCGTCGAGCGCGTCGACGAGGGCGCCTGGCGACTTGAGCACGTAGGAGCCGCGCTCGCCGGCGATCTTGAAGCGCACCGAGAAGCCCCCCAGGTCGTAGACGAGCTGCGGCACGAGGCGCACGCTCCCCTGGCGCTCCTCCGAGCCGGCGGCGGTCGCGGCGACGCCGGAGGCGCGGCGCCTGTCGAGGAAGTGCGCGATGCTCCTGGACGTGACGACATGGTGGGCCTCGTCGAAGCCCTCGTAGCGGTCGGAGCGGTCGTTGAAGTCGAGGCAGAGCGCGATCGCGTGCTTGCAGGGGCCCGCGTACTTGCGCGCAGCGGGGCACGTGCAGCCGTACCCCACGAGCCGGTCGGCCTCCTCGTCTATCCTGACGCTCGCCCGATACGGCGCGTCATAGCTGTACGTGGCGTCGACGCTGGCGGTGAGGACGGTGAGCTCGCCCTCGTACGAGCAGGTCCTGTCGTGGATCCTGAGGCCGCGGTCGGCGACGACGGCGGCGCGGCTCAGCACGGCCGGGCTGCAGGAGTTAGAGAGCGCGACCCTCGATATCAAGCTTGGTCCTCTCCGGGTGTGGTTCTGGTGCGATGGCGGCGCGGCGGCGGGCGGGCCCACGGGCGGCATGCGCCCTCGTGGGGACACCCGCCACGCATGCGGGACCTCTAAGAATAGCGCGTTCGGGCGCGGGCGGGGGCGGCCTACGCGCCGAGCGCCTCGAGGGTCCTGGAGACGCCCATCTCCACGTTGCTCCACCTCGTGACGTGGGTGGCGCGCGCCTTGACCGCCTCCTCGGCGTTGGCCATGGCGAAGGAGGTGCCCACCGCGGCCATGAGGTCCAGGTCGTTGAGGCCGTCGCCGAAGCCCGCGCAGTCCGCGGGGTCCACGCCGAGGTGCTCGCAGACGAGCCGCACGCCCGCGCCCTTGCTCACGCCGCCCGCCCCGATCTCGCACAGCTCCGCGCGCGAGCGGACGACCGCGAGCTCGGGGAAGCGCCGCGCGACCTCCCGCTCCGCCGCCAGGATCGCCTCCGGCTCGCCCATCAGCATGAACTTGTGCACCCCACGCTCGCCGAAGCGGCCGCGCAGGTCGGGGTCCACAACGCTCTTGTCGCGCACGAAGTACTCCTCCTCGCGCACCCGCGGGTCCGAGTCGTCGTCCACGACCCAGGTGTCGAAGCCGTACGTGCAGCAGAACACCTGGGGCAGCTCGGTGGTGAGGAAGTCCTTTATCTCGCAGGCGGCGTCGATGCCGATCGTCTTCGAGAAGAGCTCGCGCCCGCAGGCGTCGCGCACGAGCGCGCCGCCGTAGGCGACGTAGGGGCCCTGGAAGCCGAGCTCGCGCTGGACCGGCGCGATGCCGCCCGGGCCGCGCGAGGAGATGAGCACGAAGGGCACGCCCGCCGCCACCAGCCGCACGATGGGGCCGGCTGAGGCCGGCATCGCGTGGTGTTCGGCGTCGACCAGGGTGCCGTCTATGTCGCTGAAGACCGCCTTGTAGGGGAACATCCGTCACGCCTCCCGTCCGGCCGACGCGCGGCCAAGGACCCTTTGCGCCACCGCCCGGGGAGACACCTCGGACAGGATGACCGCGAGGAAGATGAGGGCGAAGCCGCACATAAGGCGCCAGGTGAGCGGGTCGCCATAGAACAGGACCGAGAAGAGCACGCCGAAGACGCTCTCGAGCGAGAGCAGGATCGAGGCCTGCGTGGGGGGCACGTGGCTCTGGCCGACGTTCTGCAGGATGGAGCAGACGCACGACGAGAGGAGCGTCACGTAGAGCATCTGGAAGACCAGGTCGCCCGTGACCTGCACGGCGGGGACGGGCTCGGTGAGCAGCGCCTTCACGAGCGAGACGAGTCCCATCGCGAAGACGTCGACCACCGTCAGGGTGCAGACGTCGTGTCCGGGGGCGAGGCGGTCGAGCTGGACGATCTGCACGGCGAAGCAGGCCGCGCCGAGCAGGGTCATCCAGTCGCCCCACCTGAGCGAGAACGTGAGGGAGTCTCCGAGCGAGACGAACCCGACGCCCGCCAGGCACAGCAGCGCCGCCACGAAGTTGTTCGCCCGCGGCCGGCGCCTGGTGAGCCCCCAGGAGAGGAAGGGCACCATGACGCAGTAGACGGCCGTGAGGAAGGCGTTGTTGGAGGGCGTGGTGTCGACGAGCCCCATGTTCTGGATCAGGTAGCCGAGGCCGCCCGAGACGCCGACGACCGCGCCGGCCAGGAGGTGGCTCCCGTCGAGGTTGGCGGCGAGGCGCCGGCGGAACACGACGGCGAGCACGCAGCCGGACACGATGAAGCGGAAGGCGATGAGCCAGCCGGGGGATATGCTGTCGAGCGCGCCCTTGAGGATCATGAAGGACCCGCCCCAGATCGCCGCGGCGGAGAGCAGCATCAGCCGCCAGACCCAGGCCGGGCGCGAGGCGTCCCGCGCGGCGGCCTCCGGGCTCGCCGCGTCACCGAGGGCGACGCCCCTCTCGTCAGTCGTCCCCACGCCCTAGCCCCAGTACACGATCTTCTGCTTGGCCTCTGCGACCGCGTCCTCGCCGAGGTAGCGCCTCACGATCGCGAGGCCGAGGTCGGTCGCGGTGCCCATGCCCTGGCTCGTGAGCACGCTCCCGTCGACGACCACGCGCTCGTCGGCCACGACGACGCCGCCGTTCTCGGCGATCTCGTGCTGGAAGTTGGGGTTGCTCGTGGCGCGGCGCCCCCTGAGCAGGCCCCTGCGGGCGAGGACCACGGCCGGCGCGGCGCAGATGGCGGCCACGTCCCTGCCCTCGGCGACGAAGGCGTCCACGGCCGCAACCAGCGGCCCACAGGCCGCGAGGTTGTTGGTGCCGGGCATCCCGCCGGGCAGGAAGAGCAGGTCGTAGTCGGCGAAGTCGACCTCGCCCACGACCTTGTCGCACGTGATGGCGACGCGGTGCGAGGAGGTGATGGTCCTGTCCTCCGACACGGCGACGAGGTCGCACGGGATGCCCATCCGGAAGAGCACGTCCACCACGGCGAGGGCCTCCACCTCCTCGCAGCCGTCGGCGAGGAACGCCGCGACACGCCGGTCGCATCTCTTGTCGAAGCTCATGGGGTCCTCCTTGGTCTCGTCTCACGTGAGACATTCTATCCGGAACGCGGCACGCAAGGCGTGCGGACGCGCCCCGCGCCCCCACGCCTCCGCCCTCCGGGCGAGGGGTGCGGGGCGACCCTGCGGAATTTCTCGTCCGCCGTTGTGAAATCGGCCGAGCGCGTTTATCATCACTGTAAATGGTCGATTGCGGGGGTCTGGCGCGGCGCGAGCCGCCCTGCGCCCACCTGCGGCCGGCCGTGCCGGCACCCGCTCTCCCGTGCGCCGGCACACCTGCGCTTCCATGCTCCAACCGGCGTTTCCGTATGCATTTTGATGCACGCGCACTTTCAGAACCCACCTCGCGGCCTCGCGCCGCGAGACCGCGAGCTACGAGGCGGCCGGCCGAGGGGGACCGGCCCGCCGGCACCGACCGTGTGGCTTTACCAAATCAATGTGGCCCGCGCCGCGGGCCACGGGGTTTGTTGGAGAGGAGAATTCATGCAGTATTCCGCAGAAGTGGAGAGGATGTGCCCGGTCGCCAAGGGTGCATACCACGGCCCTGCGCCCATCCCCGAGGAGGGCAAGTGGGTCCAGGCGATGAAGATCGAGGACATCTCCGGCTACACGCACGGCGTGGGCTGGTGCGCCCCCCAGCAGGGCGCCTGCAAGCTGAGCCTCAACGTCAAGGACGGCATCATCGAGGAGTGCCTGATCGAGACGATCGGCTGCTCCGGCATGACGCACTCCGCCGCCATGGCCGCCGAGATCCTCCCCGGCAAGACCATCCTCGAGGCCCTGAACACCGACCTCGTCTGTGACGCCATCAACGTCGCCATGCGCGAGCTCTTCCTGCAGATCGTCTACGGCCGCACCCAGACGGCCTTCTCCGAGGGCGGCCTGCCCGTCGGCACCGGCCTCGACGACCTCGGCAAGGGCATGCGCTCCATGGTGGGCACCACCTACGGCACCAAGGCCAAGGGCGCCCGCTACCTCGAGCTCACGCAGGGCTACATCACCAAGCTCGCCCTCAACGACAAGAACGAGATCATCGGCTTCGAGTTCCTGAACCTCGGCAAGTTCACCGACGCGATCAAGGCCGGCACCGACGCCAACGAGGCCGTGAAGGCCGCCATGGGCCGCTACGGCCAGTGGGACCAGGCCGTCAAGTCCATCGATCCGCGCACCGAGTAGAGAGAGGGAGGCTGAGACACAATGGCAGTTACGTTCGAGGGCTACGAGCGCCGCATCGACAAGATCAACAAGGTGCTCGACAGCTATGGCATCAACGGTCTCGAGGATGCCAAGAAGATCTGTGACGACAAGGGCGTGGACCCCTACGGCATCGTGATGGACACGCAGTCCATCGCCTTCGAGAACGCGGGCTGGGCCTACACCGCCGGCTGCGCCATCGCCATCAAGAAGGGCGTCAAGACCGCCCCTGAGGCAGCCTCCGCCATCGGCGAGGGCCTCCAGGCCTTCTGCGTCCCCGGCTCCGTCGCCGACGACCGCAAGGTCGGCCTCGGCCACGGCAACCTGGGCGCGATGCTGCTCGGCGAGGACACCGAGTGCTTCGCGTTCCTTGCCGGCCACGAGTCCTTCGCAGCCGCCGAGGGCGCCATCGGCATCGCCAACAACGCCAACAAGGCCCGCAAGAAGCCGCTGCGCGTCATCCTGAACGGCCTCGGCAAGGACGCCGCCCAGATCATCGCCCGCATCAACGGCTTCACCTACGTGAAGACCAAGTTCGACTACTTCACCGGCGAGCTCGAGGTCGTGGAGACCATCCCGTACTCCGACGGCCCGCGCGCCAAGGTCAACTGCTACGGCGCGGACGACGTCCGCGAGGGCGTCGCCATCATGTGGCACGAGAACGTCGACATCTCCATCACCGGCAACTCCACCAACCCGACGCGCTTCCAGCACCCCGTCGCGGGCACCTACAAGAAGGAGCGCCTCGCCGCGGGCAAGAAGTACTTCTCCGTCGCCTCCGGTGGCGGCACCGGCCGCACCCTGCACCCGGACAACATGGCCGCCGGCCCCGCCTCCTACGGCATGACCGACACCATGGGCCGCATGCACTCCGACGCCCAGTTCGCCGGCTCCAGCTCCGTGCCGGCGCACGTCGACATGATGGGCCTCATCGGCATGGGCAACAACCCCATGGTCGGCGCGACCGTCGCCTGCGCCGTCGCCGTCGAGGAGGCCATGAACAAGTAGGCCACGCCTCTTGTCCTGCGCACCAAGGGAGGGGTCCCGCCTCGGCGGGGCCCCTCTTTTGTACCGTCCTGCCGCCGGCCTGCCGGCAGCCGGGGCCTCGCCACGGAAGCCCACCGGCCTGCCGCGGCGCTACACCGGCAGCGCGAAGAAGCGCCGGTAGAGCTCGATCTCCGCCGGGGTGGACTTGCTCGAGCGGAACTCGACCGAGCCCTCGGCCCCCGCAGGGGCGAGAAGCCCGTCCTCCCCGAGCAGGCGCGCGAGCTGGTGGGCGGCGCCCTCGCCGCCGTCGAAGAAGGCGACGTCGCCCAGGACGTCGGCAATCTGGCGCTTGATGAAGGGGTAGTGCGTGCAGCCGAGCACCACGGAGTCGACCTGCCCGCGGTAGCGCCCGACCAGGCGCCAGAGGAGGTCGTGGAGCTCCGGTGCGTCGAGGTCGCCCCCCTCGATCAGCTGCACGAGGCCCACGCAGGGCACGCAGGTGACCTCGGCCTCCCCTCCCCACTCCTCCAGGAGGTTACGGAACTTCTCCAGCCGGAGCGTCGCCGCCGTGGCCATCACGAGGATGCGGCCGCCGTGCGAGTGGAGGGCGGCCGGCTTGAGCGCCGGCTCGCAGCCCACGATGGGGAGCCCCCGGTACTTCTCGCGCAGGTAGCTGGCAGAGGCGGAGGTCGCGGTGTTGCAGGCGATCACGATCGCCTTTGCGCCCTCGGCCACGAAGCGGTCGACGATGCCGGTCGAGAGCGCGCGGATCTCGTCGACGGTCCTGTCCCCGTAGGGGGCGTTGGCGGAGTCCCCGAAGAACACGAAGTGCTCGTGCGGGAGCTCGGCCACGAGCCTCTCGAGCACGCTGATCCCTCCCAGGCCGGAGTCGAAGACCCCGACGAAACCGTCCTTGGACACGTCCGCTCCCCCTCATGACGCCTCGCGCCGGCGATAGACATAGTTCACGTAAGCATACCCCTCGCAGGGCCCCGGGAACGGGAGGCCAGCCCCCTCCCCCGGTTGACCGAGCGTGCGGCCGCTGTTAGGGTGGGCACGTTCAGACGACGCCTTCGGGAAAGGGGGCACGATGCAGATTCGCCGCGCCGAGAGGGGTGACGTCTCCGGGATCGACAGGCTGCTCGCCGAGGTCAACCGGATCCACCACGAAGGTCGCCCCGACCTCTTCGACCTCGGCCGCAAGTACACGGACGACCAGATCGCCGAGATGCTGGGAGATGACTCCCGCCCGATCTTCGTGGCGGTGGACGAGGGAGGCGAGGTCCTCGGCTACGCCTTCTGCCAGCACCAGCAGATCATAGGGGACACCATCCGCACCCCCGTGAAGACGCTCTACATCGACGACCTCTGCGTGGACGAGGCGACCCGCGGCAGGGGCGTGGGTCGTTCGCTCTTCGACCACGTCCTCGCCTACGCGCGCGAGGCAGGCTGCCACGACGTCACCCTCAACGTGTGGGAGCTCAACCCCGGCGCCCGCGCCTTCTACGAGCGCATGGGCATGCGCCCCCTCAAGACCTGCATGGAGACCCTGCTCTAGCGTGCATGGGGCGGGCTTCCTTGGGTAGGATGGCAGGGTGCTAGGTTCCCGCAAGGAGCGGGACGCCATTCCCACCACGACAAGAGGAGATCAGGCCATGAGCAACGAGGGCAAGAAGGTCAAGGTCCACTACACCGGCACGCTCGACGACGGCACCAAGTTCGACTCGTCCTTTGACCGCAACGAGCCGCTGGAGTTCACCTGCATGGCTGGCCAGATGATCAAGGGGTTCGACGCCGCCGTGCGCGACATGGAGGTCGGCCAGACCGTGAACGTCCACCTCGAGCCCGCCGAGGCCTACGGCGAGCGCGACGAGGACAACGTCCGCACCTTCGCGCTCGAGCAGCTGCCCGGCGCGGAGAACGCCACCGTGGGGCAGCGCGTCTTCCTCTCCGGCCCCGACGGCCGCCCCTTCCCCGTCACCGTGACCGCGCTCGACGACCGCACGATCACGCTCGACGCCAACCACGAGATGGCCGGGAAGGCCCTCAACTTCGAGATCACCCTCCTCGAGGTCGAGGACTAGGGCATAGCCCCCAGGTGACAAGAACCGCGCGCTCCCGAGGGGGCGCGACAGACGACGGCCGGCAGCGTCCCGAGGACGCCGCCGGCCGTCTCCTTCGTCCTAGCCGGGTCCCGGCGCCCACGCCCCGAGGGGACGTGCGACTCGGACGCCGGTACCCTGGCCTAGGTCGCTACTGGAGCACCTTGGACTGCGGCTTGCTGAACGCCTTCACGTCGGGCGCGAGGGGCATGTCCCAGCCGAAGTGGTCGGTGTGGAGAAGGTGCTCGGCGCGCTCGGAGAGGGGCTCCTCGAGGTACTCGCTGTAGAGCGCCTGGATCGAGGGATTCTCGTAGGAGTTGCGCAGGTCGGCCTTGCGGTCGAGGCCCCAGAGGACCTCGCCACGAGACTCCGCGCGCTCCTCTCCGTCGTGAATCGGCTGGCCGCCGCCGCCGGCGCAGCCTCCCGGGCAGGCCATGATCTCGATGAAGTCGTAGTGGACCTCGCCGGACTCGAGCGCCTCGAGCAGATGGTGGGTGTTGCCGAGGCCGCTGGCGACGGCCACGTGCAGCGGGGTGCCCGCCATGTTGAAGGTGGCCTCCTTCCAGCCCTTCATTCCGCGGACGTCCGAGAACATGTCGGGCTTGGGGGCCTCGCCGGTGACCGTGTGGTAGGCGGTGCGCAGCGCTGCCTCCATGACGCCGCCGGTGGCACCGAAGATGACCGCGGCGCCGGTCGCCTCGCTGATGGGCTTGTCGAACTCGGACTCGGGGAGCATCGCGATGTCGAGGTGCTCCTCGGAGACCATGCGGTCGAGCTCGCGGACGGTGATGACGCAGTCCACGTCGGGCGCCTCGCAGGCGTCGGCCTGGTTGGGCTCCTCGCACTCTGCCTTCTTGGCGAGGCAGGGCATGACGCTCACGACGAACATCTTGCGCGGGTCGACGCAGAGTCTCTCGGCGAAGAAGCTCTTGACCACGGCACCGAACATCTGGTGCGGGCTCTTGCTCGTGGAGAGGTTGGCGGTGAGCTCGGGGTAGTGTCCCTTGAGGTAGCGGACCCAGCCCGGGCAGCAGCTGGTGAACATGGGAAGCGGGCCGTGCTCGGGGTGCTGCATGCGGTCGAGGAGCTCGCTGGCCTCCTCCATGATCGTGAGGTCGGCGGCGAAGTCGGTGTCGAAGACGTAGTCGAAGCCCATGCGCTTGAGGGCCGTGGCGAGGCGCCCCTCGGTCGCGACGTCGGGGCTGACGCCGAAGGCCTCGCCCCACGAGGAGCGGACGGCGGGCGCCACCTGGGCGATCGTGATGACGTCGGGGTCGGCGAGGGCGTCGAAGACGCGGGCGGTGTCATCGCGCTCGGAGAGGGCGCCGACGGGGCAGTGCGTGATGCACTGGCCGCACAGGGCGCACTCGGAGTTCTCGATGCGGCGCGCGCCGCCGACGTTGACCGCGGTGTGGCTCGAGCGGTTGACGAGGTCCCAGATGTCGACCTCCTGGATCTTGCTGCAGACCTGGATGCACCTCAGGCAGTTAACGCACTTGTTGTTGTCGCGCTGCAGCGGGTAGTCCTTCGGCCACTTCCAGCGCATGAGCTTGGGCTCGAAGGGCAGCTCGGTGATGCCGAGGTCGCGCGTGAGGCTCTGCAGGGTGCAGTTGCCGTTGCGCACGCAGCTCGTGCACGTGGTGTTGTGGCGGGAGAGCAGGAACTCGACGTTCTCCCTGCGCGCCTCGCGGACCTTGGGGCTGTTGGTGTGGACGACCATGCCCTCCTCGACGTAGTTGTTGCAGGACGCCACGAGCTGGGGCAGTCCCTCGATCTCGACGAGGCAGACGCGGCAGGAGCCGATCTGGTTGATATCCTTGAGGTAGCACAGGGTCGGGATCTTGATCCCGACCGACGCCGCGGCGTCGAGGATGGTGGTGTGCTCGGGCACCTCCACGGGAATCGTGTCTATCGTGAGCCTTACCATGCGAAGATCCTCCCTCCGCGGAACGCGCCATAGCCGAAGTGGTCGCAGCACAGGCAGCGGTTCGCCTCCTGCTTTGCCTCTTCCTCCGTGAAGCCGATCTCCATGAGGTCGAAGTCGTGCTTGCGCTCGCAGGCCTCCCGCTCCTTGAGCTCGCAGCGGGCGCAGGCGACCTTGCCCTTGTACTGCACCTGCGGCATCTCGATGGGGACCGTGATCTCGTCCTTGTGGTTGTAGCCGAAGTAGCCGTCGATGTTGCCAGCGGCGACCTTGCCCGCCTTGATGGCGCGGATGACGGTGGCGGGGCCGGACTCGCAGTCGCCGCCGCTCCAGACGTTCTCGAAGCCGGGGACCATGCCGTCGGGGTTGGCGACGATGCGACCGCGCTGGCAGGGCACGCCGAGGTCCTCGAACGGCTTGGAGTTGATGGCCTGGCCGATTGCCACGGCCACGACGTCGCAGTCGAGGGTGACGTCGGGCGCGTCGGCCTTGCGCGGGGCGGGGCGGCCGTTGCGCGGGCCACCGATGATCTGCGGTTCGACCCTGAGGCCCACGACGTGACCGTCCTCGACCACGATCTCCTTGGGCGAGTGGAGCTCCAGGACCTCGCAGCCCTCGGCGCGGGCGCCCTCGATCTCCTCGACCTGGGCCGTCATGTCCTGGACGCGACGGCGGTAGACGATCGTGACCTTCTCGGCGCCGAGGCGGATGCTCGTGCGGGCGACGTCCATTGCGACGTTGCCGCCGCCGACGACGCAGACCCTCTTGCCCTTGAAGTCGGGCGGGTTGTCGTCGCCCATGGCGCGCAGCATCTTGACGGCCGAGATGACGCCCTCGGCGTCCTCGCCGGGGATGCCGAGCTTGCGGTCGTTGTGGGCGCCGATGGCGATGTAGACCGCGTCGTACTCCTTGCGGAGCTTGTCGATGTCGGTCACGTAGGTGTTGAGCTTCACCTCGACGCCGCAGTCGACGATCCACTTGATCTCTCGGTCGAGCTCCTCGTGCGGCAGGCGGTAGTCGGGGATGCCGTAGCGCAGCATGCCACCGAGGTGCTGGCGCGCCTCGAAGACGGTGCACTTGTGGCCCATGAGCGTCAGGAAGTACGCCGCGGACAGGCCGGCGGGGCCGCCGCCGATGACGGCCACGGTCTTGCCCGTCGGCTCGAGGATGACCGGCCTGTAGTCCTCCTCCATGTGGTCGACCGCGTAGCGCTTGAGGCCGCGGATGTTCATCGGGTCGTCGACCATGCCGCGACGGCAGCGCGCCTCGCAGGGGTGCTCGCAGATGAGGCCGCAGACGAGGGGAAGCGGGTTGTCCTTGCGGATGAGACGGACGGCGTCGGTGTAGCGGCCTGCGGAGACGAGCGAGATGTAGCCGGGGATGTCGACGTGGGCGGGGCAGCCGCTCACGCAGGGGACGTGGCGACGACGCCTGAAGTCGCAGCTCTGGTGCTCGATGTGGTGGACGAAGTCGTCGTGGAAGCCCTTGACCGCGAGAAGCGCCATCTCACCGGCCTCGTAGCCGATGGCGCAGTCCGCGGAGTTGTAGATGGTGCTGGCCGTGGACTCGATGAGCCTGAGCGTGCCCTCGTCGGCACGGCCCTCCAGGACGTCGTCCAGGAGCCCCTCGAGCACCTTGAGGCCCACGCGGCAGGGCGTGCACTTTCCGCAGCTCTGCGTGGCGCACATCGATACGACCGCACGCGTGAACTCGACCGGGCATGGCTCGAGCGAGCTGCACTCGAGGCGCCTCTCGAGCGCCTGGTGCATCTCGTCCATCACCGCCTGGGCCTCGCTACGCTCCAATACATACATGCGAGACATATAGGTTTCCTCTCCTCACTGGTTTCCCGTATCCGCACGTGATTACACGTTCCGTCATGGAGCCGCTCTCCCCTTGAAGCGGGCAGAAAACGCGTGACGATAGTCTAACAACCAGTTATTAAATGTGATTCGCATTTGAGGTGAGAGGTCCTATGGCACGGCCAGTGGTTGTCCATCGTTTACCAGCGGCTCGCAACGACGTCCCATTTGAGTAATCAAATTGTTCCTACGCGACTATCCAATCCGGGCGCCCTGCCATGCACGGAGCCGCACGGGTATCATGGTTCGCATGCCGGCTCGCTCGGCCGGCGACAGCGCCTCGTCTCTCGCTTGGGGTGGTCCATGGGCAACATCGTCACATACCTGCAGGAGCATGGGTCCGAGACCCTCGCCGACAGGCCCTTCAACGACGTCGACAACCTCGTCCTCGCGACCCTCTCCTACCTCGACCTCACGGGAATCGTCCCCACAGTCGAACAGCGCGGCCAGGTGAGCATGGAGCGGGCGATGAACTCCGCCATCCTCCTCGTCAAGCGCAGCAGCGGCGTGGGCGAGATGCGCCCCGCCTTCATCAAGGCGCTCGGCGAGTCGGCGCGCTTCGGCTCGGCACAGCTCAGGAACGGCTGCGTCGTGCTCGACGCCGAGAGCGGCACGCAGTTCTCGGCCCTCGAGATCGCGCTTCCGGACGGAACGAGCTACGTCTCCTTCCGCGGCACCGACAACTCCTTCGTGGGCTGGAAGGAGGACTTCACCATGGCCTACCAGGTGATGCCCTCCCAGGTGGAGGCGGCTCGCTACCTCGACCGCATCATGCGCCTGACCAGGCGCTACCGCGTCGGCGGCCACTCCAAGGGAGGGACCCTCGCCGAGTACGCAGTCCTCAAGTGCAACCCCCTCAAGCGCATGCGCGTCATCGAGGTCTACAACAACGACGGCCCAGGCCTGCCCACCGACGTGGTGGACCTCGCGGACTACGACAAGGTCGCGTCCAGGCTCACGCGCATCGTGCCCACGTTCGACGTCTTCGGCCAGGTCTTCCAGCACAGCCTACCAAACAAGATCGTCCGCTCGAGCGAGGAGGGCATCATGCAGCACGACAGCTTCTCCTGGCTGGTCGAGGATGACCACTTCGTCTGCACCTCCGAGCTCTCGCCCGACTGCGCCTTCATCAACCGGACGCTGCACGACTGGATCGAGTCGCTCGACCTGCCCGGCAGGCGCAGGTTCGTCGAGGGCTTCTTCGATGCGCTCGAGCGCAAGGGGATCCGCGAGCAGACCGAGTTCTCCGAGGGCGGGCCCCTGCTGCTCCAGGCGCTCGCGCTCCAGATCGTGGCCGAGCAGAACCCGGGGGCCGAGGGCGTCGTGAAGCTCGCGGCAGCGGGGATCGGCGCGCTCGACTCGCTCGACCTGCGCAGCTTCCTCCACGAGCAGCACATGACCCGCGGGGCCATCCTGTTCGGGCTCGGCCTGTTCTTCCTGGTCAACCCCGACTTCGCAGCGAGCTGGTTCTGCTACGTGATCGGCGTCGTGGCGCAGTTCTGGGTCGGCAGCAGGCTCGTCAAGGCCGCCGAGGACGCCAGCCTCGACACCTTCAACCGCCGCCTGCGCCTCGTCGGCTACGTCGTCGTCCTCTGCGTCGTGTCCTTCTCCATGGCGCAGCAGGCGCTGGTCACGCGCTTCGCCAACCTCGTGCTGGGAGGCCTCTTCCTCGTCGGCGCCTTCCGGGCGGCGCAGAAGGCGACCGTGCGCGACAAACCCCGGTGGAACCGCGTCGGCGACGGCGTCGTCGCCGCAGGCAGCTTCGCCCTCGGCATGTTCCCCATGCTCACGGCGCGCACCCTGGTCGAGCAGTACATCTACGTCGCGTCGGTCGTCGTGACCCTCTACGGCGCCGCTTCGATAGTGTGGGGCATGTGGGTGGCGACCCACCCGGGCGCCGGTCTCCTGCGCCAGCTCCGCCCCGACGGAGCCGACCAGCAGGTCGCGCAGGCTGACGTGCAGGCGCCGCAGGCTGACGTGCAGGCGCCGCAGGCTGACGCGCAGGCGACCGGAAAGTCGCAGCCCCGCACGTAGGGCCACCTGCTAAACTTTGGGCAGCGCCGCCGCCCTTCGGACGCGCGGCGCAGGCAGCCAGAATCGCAGCGGAAAGGAACAACGATGGCTTCCCACATGAGCACCGACGCGACCCCCAGGACCTCCTCGGCCGACCTCACCGGCTTCACCGGCTTCAACCTGCCCCACGAGCTCGAGCCCATGAGCACCTGGGCCTACGTGGGCCTCACCATCCTCTACGCCGTCCCCGTGATCGGGTGGGTCTTCCTCATCGTGTTCTCCGTCTCGGGCAGAAACCTCAACCGCAGGAACTTCTCGCGCAGCATCCTGTTCTTCGACCTCGTCGCCCTCGCCGCCTACGCCGTCTGCGTCGTCCTCGGCGTGGCACAGCTCCCGACGAGCGCCCTCGACGCCGCCGGGGCGTCCTCGCTCCTCCAGGGGCTGCCCTTCTAGGAGGCCCTAGGCGCCGAGCGTCGGACCCAGCGAGGAGACGATCTCGTCGGCCCTCGCCTGGGTCCGCTCTATGTAGGCGGAAACGTCCGCCTCGGCCCCCGCGAAGGCGCCGCGCTTCTCGAAGGTCGCGATGATGCCCAGGTCCACCCTGGCGTCGCAGAGCTCGCCGAGCTCGTCCTGGGCCTTGCGCGAGGCCTCCGCCACGTTCCTGCGGTCCTCGTCGAGCAGGTCGCCGAGGTTCTCCGTCACGTAGCGGAGGCGCTTGATGCGCTTGCGCAGGGCGTGGGTCGCCTCGTCGTCGGTGAAGTCGCAGGTCTCCAGCCCCTCCTTGCAGGAGGCGTAGAGCGCGTCGAACTCCGCCCTGAAGTCCTCGACGCCGAGCCCGGCCGACTCGACCTCGGTCCTCCACTTGACGTTGCGCATCTCGTGCAGGGTCTCGCGTAGCTGCCGGCGCGTGTTGCGCCGCCTCAGGTAGCCGATGAGCCGCGTGCGCTCGTTGTCGCGCGCCTGCTCGCAGGCGAACAGGAAGGTGAGGTTGCCGGTCGAGCCCTCCCCCGCCGCACTGACCCGCTCGCACAGGCCGTCCAGCTCGCGCAGGAAGGAGCACGAGTGCTGGAAGTCCGCGAGAAGGGTGTCCAGCGCGATGTTCTGCCGGCGCTTCTGGAAGGGCCTGATGAAGGCCACGAGCGAGCGAGCGGTGCGCACGTTGACGCGGAACTTGTGGAGCGCCTCGGCCTCGCGCGGGTGCTCGAGCAGGTAGTCGAGGGAGGCCTCGATCCTCTTGGCGCACTTGGCGAGCCGCGACTCGACGGTGATGAGGGTCTCCCACCTCGACGCGTCAGGCCCCTGCACGAACCACTCGAGGACGGCGCCCTCCATCGTCTGGCCGGGGAAGACGATGCTCGCCGCCGCCCCCTTGTTGAAGCGGATCCTGTCGCCCGTGAGGTACTCGGTCAGCTGCTCCATGAAGGGCACGTGGCCCACGGCGACGACGGTGCCGGCCGAGAGGCGCAGCTCGGTGATGAAGAGGCCCACGTCCTGCGCGTAGAGGTCATCGTGCTGGGCGACGACGCCCCCGTCCTGGTGGAGGGCCTCCGCGAGCGCCTTGGCCGTCTGGCGGGCGCGCTTGGCGGGGCTCGTCCAGATCTGGACGCCCCGGCGGGGCTCGAGCAGCGAGAGCTCGCTGGGCAGCGCGTCCGTGAGGGCGCGCAGGCCCCCCTCGGTCAGCGGCCGCTCGAGGTCCGGCCCGTCGAAGGTATAGTCCGGGGCACCGTGCCTCACGAGAACGAGCCTAGAGATCATCTTGCTCACCTGCCGTGACGTCGCATGGTCGAATCCGGCGGGGCCCGGTCGCACGCCAGGCCCGCCACGCCTCAGATTATCCACCTGCCGCGGCGCGCGCGGAAGGCGGTCTGGCGCATCAGGAGTGAATCTTAACCGTCGTGCCCACGCTGACGAGGTCGAAGAGCTGCGCGGCCTTGTCGTACGGGAGGTTCACGCAGCCGTGGCTGCCGCCGGTCTGGTAGATGGAGCCGCCGAAGCTAGAGCGCCAGGTCGCGTCGTGCAGGCCGTACGAGCCGGCGTAGAAGGGCATCCAGTAGCTGACGTGGCTCTCGTAGTCGGGCTTGCCGTCCTTGTCCTCGTCCGCGCCCACGAGCGTGACGTTGGTCTCCTTGCTCTGGATCGCGAAAGTGCCCGTGGGGGTGTTGCGGCCCTGGCTGGTGTTGCCGGTGACGACGTAGCTCTCCCAGGTGACAGACCCGCTGGCGTCGTAGAGGCGCGCGTACTGGTTGGCCAGGTCGACGTCGAGGTAGGCGCCCGTGCCGTCCCAGGTTCCGGTCCCCATGCTCGAGGAGACCTGCCTGGGCTTCGCCTTGGCGCTCATGGGCACCTCGATGGCCGCAGAGCTCTCGCCCATGACGGCGCCCTCGATGTCGCGGGCGAGCTCCGCCGACTTCACGGTGTAGCTGTAGGTGTCGTCGGAGGAGGCGAAGCGGTCGGCCACGCCGGAGACGTAGCTCTCGACCTTGTCGGGGTCGAGGGAGACCTCGTAGTCGTCGCCGATGGTGATCCAGCCGCGGATGACGTCCTTGTCGACCGTGGCCTTGGTGCTGCCGTCCCTGGTGAGGGGCACCGTGACCGCGAGCATCCGGTTCGCCTTGTCCACGGCCGCGACGAGCTCGGGGGTCGTGGAGGTGACGCTCGGCCGCTCCACGGCGTCGTCGCCCAGGTCGGTCTGCTCGGAGAGGGAGCGCACGGAGTCGGCCGTCTGCGCGCTCACCGCGTCCTTGTCGACCACGCTGCCGGCCACCTCGGGGTTGATCACAAAGGCGCCCTGCTCGTCGCTGTAGATGATGGAGGCGTCCTGGGGGGACTCGGCGGTCTCGTTGTAGCTGTCGACCGCACTGGAGAGCGCCGCGTCGAGCTTGTCCTTATCGAAGCTCGTCGCCGCCTCGGAGATGTAGGAGTGGGACCCCGCGACCTCGAGCGGCCAGCGGTAGAGGTCCTGGGTCGCCTGGGCCATCGCCGCCTGGGCCGCCGCGGAGCCGTCGGTCGTGAAGCCGATCTGGTCGGCGGTCAGGGTGGTCGTGAAGTCGCCCACGGTGACCGTCTGGGTGTACCTCGAGCCCTCCTCGTCTATGAGGGCGGCGAGCTCGTCGGCGGTCTTGAGGCTCACGTCGATGCCGTTGACGGTCGTGTTGGGGAGGAAGTGCGTCGAGAAGTAGTGGACGCCGGCGGCGTAGGCGGTGCCGCTCGTGGCGAGAAGGGCGACGAGCACGCCGAGGGCGACCTTCGCCCCGCGGTGCCGGCGGCGCCCGGCCGAAGCCTGCCTCCTCCCGCGCCTGGAGGCGCTTCCGCGGGCCTCCGCCACCCTCAGCTTCTCAGCGCGCTTCTCCGCGCGCCGGGCCTTGCGCCCGGTCGCCTTCTTGCTCGCAAGGTGCTTGCCCTTAGGCTTTGCCACGATGAGCCCCTTAGGTCCGAGTGTCGTCCGTGCGCCCCCTGGGGGGGCCTGGTGTGTTCTGCTGCGTTTGGGGTGGGGCGAGAGCCCCGGCTGCCGCGAGGCAGCCGGGTAAGATTCTAAGGCTTCGGACGCCCGTGCGGGAGGCTCTCACAGAGACTGAAGAAACCGAGAAGGGCCGCGGGGCCGCGAAGGGGACGGCGACAGAAAGGGCGGGCGGCCACGTCCGTGTGCCGCCCGCCCTCTGTTACGTTTCTAGGCTCGGGTTGCTCGAGTCCCGATCGCCTGCACATCCAAGATCTGCGTCTCGTGATGGTCGCTCGCGGCTCCCGTCTCAGCATCTCCGGGCCGCTCCAGAGCCCTTTGGACTCCCCTCCTCAGCTCGTGCCGCCCCGCAGGTACGGCAACCTGCTATGGAAAGCTCGCCTTCGTGCGAGCAACGCGACTCTAGTCTCAGCTTTCTCAAGTAGGATTCGGACAGTCGAAAGAAGCGCGCCTGCTCGCGGAACCACCTGTGTCGCTCGTCTGAGCTGGGAGAAGACCGGGGCACTCACGCGAGAGTCTGCCGCCGGAAGAGACCTTAGGCGTCCTCGGGCAGGCGCGCGCTAGAACACTCGTCTGAGCCCATCGGACAACACCTCCTAGGTCTGCCGCCCACCGGGCGGACAACCGATTGGTCAACTACATTCTGCCCGTACGACGGGTCGAAGCCCCCTGCCCGGGGCGGGTGGTCCGGTTTCGTCGCCAGACGGCCATCAGATGTACTCGACCTCCTCGTAGCCGTCGTCCGGCAGGTAGATGCCGGGGTTGCCCTCCCAAACGACGACGCCGTCCACGATGAGCCTCTCCAGCCCTTCGGTGTGCTCGCAGACCTTCGCGACAGACGGAGCCGCATGGTGGACGTGGTCCGACTCGAACTGGATCTCGACAATCCTGCGCGGACGGATGGGGTAGCCGTCGTCGGTGCGGTCCGCGATCGGCGTTATCTCGAGCCCCATGATGTTGGTGACGGTGCGCCTCTCGTCGTCCTCCTCGAAGTCCGCGCTGGCCTCCTCCACGAAGGTCGAGAGCCGCGCGTGGGAGGTCGAGTGGAACGAGTCCTGCGCGGTCACATAGGTGTCGATGACCCCGTCGTTGTAGATGAGCGTGACCTTCATGTGCTTCCCCTTTCGGCCGAGGACGTGCTGAACCGACGGGGCGATGATACTTCAGGGCGCGCCTCCCCCCGCCCACGCATCCGCCACCATTCCGCGCACCTCGCCGAAGGGGGCTCGAAGGCACACGGCGGCGGCGCGCCGCCGGACCCGCCTACCGCACGACGGCGTCCACGACGCCGCACTCGCCCGCGAGCACCTTGGACGCCCCGCTCACGAGGCCTGCCAGCCCGGCGTTTATCTCGTCGATGCCGATGTCGCCGTACTCGCCGTTGATCCAGGAGCTGTAGGTGCCCAGCAGGCCCGAGGAGATGTAGTCCGCCACCATGAGTGTGCGCGCAGCGTTGTCCGCGTACTGCCTCACCAGGAAGTCCTTGATCTGGCTGCGGACCCGCCCCTTGAGCGGGCCGGTGAAGGCGGAGAGGCTCTGGGACTCCATGAGCTTCTGCACGAGGTCGCGGTTGTCCTGGATGAAGCCGCTGATCTGTTGCAGGACCGGCATGGGGTCCTCCACGAAGGAGAGGTCCATGACCTGCTCGACCAGGTTGGAGAGGGTCTCGGCGAGGGAGTCCATCAGCTGGTTCATCAGGGCCTCTATGCTCGAGAAGTGCGCGTAGAAGGTGCCCCTGTTGAGGTCTGCCCTGCGGGTGACGTCGGTCACCGTGATCTTGTCGTAGGGTTTCTCCGCGAGGAGCTGCACGAAGGCCTCCTCGAGCAGGCGGATGGAGCGCTCCGCGTTGCGGTTGCGGGCGCGGGGCCTCGGCTTGCCCGCCACCTCCCCGGCCCTTGCTGCGCCCGCCCCGGAGGCGGCGACGCGCGCGCCCCCGTCCGCGTGCGACCGGGCAGCGGACCTCACCGCAGCGAACGACCTCTCGAGACCCGCAATGCTGACCGCGTCCTCAGACATGGTCTCGCCTTCCCCTCCTACGAGGCGCGCCACCCGGCGCGACCCCTGCTCCTTCACAGGAACGGACACTTACAGCCCACAGTGTCGGTACGTACACATATCGGCGGCAACTGATCGTTTCTTCCGTTCTCGAACGATTCTACCCACAAAACGGAAAAATGTACAAGTGTCGAAAATGCCACGTGTGGCTATGTTTGTACAGGTGGTTTGATTTCAGGACCGATACGGCCCCTCTGGCGCACGTGGCCTCCGACATGGTTCGACAGGGTCGGTAGGGACCCTCTGGTAGGTCAGGAAAGGAAGGAACCGATGGAGAAACTCTTCAGGGGGGTGCTCAGGCACCGCGTGGTCGTGCTCTGCGCCTTCCTCGCGCTGACACTGGTGAACCTCGCCTGCATCCCGCGGGTGGTGATCGACGCCAACATGAGCGACTACCTCCCGACGAGCGCCAAGTCGTCCCAGGACCTCACGCTCATGAAGGGCGTCTACGGAAATGACATCCCCGACGCCCGCGTCTACGTGACGGGCATCTCCCAGCCGGAGGCGGAGAGGTTCGCGGACGAGCTCAAGGACGAGGACGCGGTCGTCTCAGTCTCCTGGCTCGGCAGCCAGGTCAACCTCGACGAGCCGATGGAGGTCCAGGACCAGGACACCATCAAGGACTGGTACGACGGCGACGGCTACCTCTTCCAGGCGGTGCTCTCCTCCAAGGCCGACCAGGCCGAGGTCGACCACATCCGCGCCATCGCGCAGGGCCTCGACGGCGCGCAGGGCGTCTACATCGACGGCTCGGCCGTCTCAGACGCAGCCAACCTCGCCTCCATCAACACCGACATGACCAAGATTATGGCGATCGCGGTTGTGGTCGTCTTCCTCATCGTGATGCTCAACACCACGAGCTACCTGCACCCCGTCGTGATGCTCCTCACGATAGGCATCGCGATCGTCCTCAACATGGGCACCAACATCTTCCGCGGCACGATCTCCTCGATCACGCAGCTCGTGGCCTCGGTGCTGCAGCTCGCGGTGTCGATGGACTACTCGATCGTGCTCCTCACCAACTTCGGGCGCTGCCGCGAGAACACAGACGACCAGTTCGAGGCCATGGTCGAGGCCATGACCAAGTCGTTCCCGGTCATCCTCTCCTCGGCGGCCGTCACGTTCTTCGGGTTCCTCTCACTCGCCGCCATGCAGTTCCTGATCGGCGCCGACATGGGCATCGCGCTCGCCAAGGGCATCGTGTGCTCGTTCTTCTCCATCACGCTGCTCATGCCCTGCGTCCTCTACATGATGCGCAACCTGGTGGAGAGGACCACGCACAGGCCGTTCATCAAGTCCTTCAAGCGGATGTCGCTCGTCTGCCACCGCTTCGCCGTGCCCGCCCTCGTCATCGCCCTCGTCTGCACGGTGCCGGCGCTCCTCGCCTCCAGCTCCGTGAGCTTCACCTACGGCTCCAGCTCCAACATCTCGGCGACCTCGCAGGTCAAGCTCGACGGCGACGTGATCGACAAGGCCTTCGGGGAGTCCCAGACTTGGGCCATCATGGTGCCCGAGGGCCGCTGGTCGGACGAGAACGCCCTCGTCGACGACCTCAAGGGCCTGCCCACGACCAAGAGCGTGCTCTCCTACGGCACGGTCGCGAGCTCCGCGCTGCCCTCCGAGCTGGGCGACGAGTCCGAGGTCAAGCAGCTCCTGAGCGGCGGCTTCAGCCGCATCGTGCTCACCTCCAAGATCCCGGACGAGTCCAAGGGGGCCTTCGACCTGGTGGACACCGTGCGCAGGATCTGCTCGGAGCACTACGGCGACGACTACCACCTGGTAGGCAACGCCGTGAGCTACTACGACATCCGCTCTGTCACCACCTCCGACAACCTCACCGTCAAGCTGGCCTCCATGCTCGCCATCGGCGCGGTCCTGCTCGTGATGTTCAAGTCCGTCTCCATCCCCGTCCTGCTCATCGCGGCCATCGAGGTCTCGATCTGGATCAACGAGGCGGTGCCCTACTTCACCGGGGAGACCATCAACTTCGTCGCCTTCCTCGTGATCGACGCGGTGCAGCTCGGCGCGGCCGTCGACTACGCGATCATCTACACCGAGGAGTACCTCGCCAGGCGGCGGCGCATGGGCAAACGCGAGGCCTCCGTCACCGCGATCGAGCACACCGCGCAGCCGATCATGACCTCGAGCTCCATCCTCATCCTCGCCTGCCTCGGCATCTACCTCTCCGTGAGCAGCCCGATGATCTCGCAGGTAGGCATGCTCATCGCCCGCGGAGCCCTCATCTCCGTCGTCGAGATCTTCTTCGTGCTCCCGCTGCTCTTCGAGGTCTTCGACTGGGTGGTCAGGCACACGAGCTACAAGATCGGCTTCCTCGTCGAGGACAAGGGACCCAAGGACGCAGACCAGGCGCCGGAGGCCGCGCGCTAGCGCGCCCCCAGGCCCGCGCACGGCAGCCCCGGGCGCGCGGCGCACACGACAGCAACATGACCCCGAAACGGAGTGATTCAAGATGACCAGCAGGAACGGCAGGAAGATGCAGGAGCTCTCGGGCGTCCCCAGCCTCGGCAGGAGGATCGCGGCCGGCGCCATCACGGCGGCGCTCGGCCTCTCCATGAGCGTCCCCTACGGCGCCGTCGAGGCGCTCGCCGAGGAGGCCACGACGGGCCCCTCCGACGCATCGAGCCAGGACGGCAGCGCCAGCCAGTCCGCCAAGAACGAGATCGTCTACACCAAGACCGACGCCTCCGGCGCGAGCCAGGGCGTCTACGTGGTCAACTCCTTCGACACCACGGACGCCGTCGACGTCTCCGACCCCGGCACCTACACCAGCGTCAAGAACCTCTCGACCTCCCAGCAGCTGACGAACGAGGGCGGCTCGGTCCAGCTCACCACCACGGCCGACAAGCCCTTCTACTACCAGGGCGACCTCGACTCCACGACCGCGCTCCCCTGGAAGGTGAGCCTCACCTACACGCTCGACGGCAAGCAGGTCTCGCCCGACGACCTCGCGGGCAAGAGCGGCAGGCTCGACATCGAGCTCAAGGTCGAGGGCGCAGACGACGACTCCGCCACCGCGGACTTCGCCAAGAGCTTCCTGCTGCAGGCGCAGGGCACCTTCCCCAAAGCGAACTTCAGGCTCGACGAGGCGCAAGACGCCACGACGGCCGAGGTCGGCAGCAACACCCTCGTCACCTACCTGGTGCTGCCCGGCTCGGACGGCGACTACCACATCACCGGCGACGCCCAGGACTTCACGTACGACGGCTGGCAGATAAGCGCGATGCCCCTCTCGCTCGCCATCGACGTGAACGACTACGACACCTCCGAGCTCACTGACGCCACGAGCGAGCTCGAGAGCGGCGTCGGCAAGCTCAACGACGGTGGCAAGTCCCTCGCGGCCGCCCTCGGCCTCATCAACGACGGGGCCGGCAGCGCGAGCGAGGGCTCGGCGTCCCTGGCCTCCGGGGCGTCGTCCGCCAAGGGCGGGTCGGCGGCGCTCGCCGAGGGCGCGGCCGAGCTCAAGGGCGGCACGGCATCCGCCGTCTCCGGCACGGCGCAGCTCGCCGCCGGGTCGGCCACGCTCACCCAGGGCGCCGGCTCCCTCGCCAGCGGGCTCTCTCAGCTCCAGGCCCAGGGCACGAGCCCCGTTGCCCAGGGCGCGAGCGACCTCAAGGACGGCACGGCCCAGGCGGTCGCCGGCACCGCCAGGCTCGCCGCGGGCGCGACCGAGCTCGCCTCGGGCACGAGCCAGCTCAAGGGTGGCGCCGCGGCGCTCAAGGCCAAGCTCCAGGACTCCCAGCAGGTGAGCCAGCTCAACCAGCTCAAGGAGGGCGCCGCGGCGGTCTCCGAGGGCACCCAGCAGCTGAGGAGCACCCTCGACTCCACGATACCGAGCATGCTCGGCTCCGCCAGCTCGAGCCTCGACCAGATCTCCAGCCGCCTCGACACCATCGACGGCGAGGTGGCGACCCTCGAGGCCCAGAGCTCCGAGGCGATGAAGACCGTCGGCGGCTACGCCACCAGCGCCAACGCTGACGGTTCCAAGGTCGCTCAGGACCTCCAGAAGCTCGGCTCCGACCTCCAGGGCATCTCGAGCGACCTCGGCTCCGCGGCAAGCTCCGCCCAGAGCGCGGCCGCGAGCGCCCAGGGCGCCGCGCAGACGGCGCAGGCGGCCGCCAGCGCCCAGGGCGACGTCTCCGGCAGCGCCTCCGCGGCCGCCAAGTCCGCCGGCGCCGCCGCCTCCGACATCAGCGCCGCCAGCTCGCAGCTCCAGGGCCTGCTCTCCGACCCGACCCTGACCGACGCGCAGAAGGCCGCCATCCAGAGCGCCCAGGGCTCGCTGGGCTCCGCGCAGACCAACGCGTCGAGCGCCCAGAGCTCGGCCACGAGCGCGGCCACCGCGGCTGCCCCCGCGGCCGAGAAGATCGGCTCGGCGGCCCAGGGCATCGGAAGCGCGGCGAGCGAGATCGGCTCGGCGGCCCAGTCCGTCGGCTCGGCGGCCAAGGCGGCGCAGTCCGTCTCCGCCGACGCCCAGTCCTTCTCCGCGGACGCGAGCGCCCTTGCGCAGGACCTGCAGAGCCTGCAGGCCAGCGCCGGCGGCATCTCCCAGATCACCCAGAGCGCGAGCGGCATCCTCGCCGAGTCCAGGGGCGTGGTCAAGGACTCCAAGTCCCTCGTGGGTGGCACGCAGCAGAGCCTCGCCCAGATGCAGGCGTCCATGCCCGGGCAGCTCGACAAGCTCGCCGGCGGGGCGGAGCAGGTGAGCGACGGCGTGTCCCAGCTGGTGGGCAGCCTCACGCAGCAGACCGACGCCAGCGGCAACCCCACCCTGCTCGGCGCAGCGACCGCCCTCGCCGAGGGCGCGGAGAAGGTCGACGGTGGCGCAAGCCAGCTCAAGGGCGGCATCGACACCCTCGGCTCGGGCGCGACCCAGCTCGACGACGGTGCCGCGAGGCTCGCGGCCGGCGCAAGCACCGTGGACGAGAAGGCCAAGGCAGCCGCGGCCGGCGCAGGCCAGCTCTCCCAGGGCGCCCAGGCGCTCGAGGCCGGCATCGACACGCTGCGCTCAGGCTCCACGCAGCTCGACGACGGCGCCGCAAGGCTCGCGAGCGGCGCCTCGACGCTCGACGACGGCATGGGGACCCTCGCCGACGGCGCCGACACCCTCTCCAGCGGCCTCGCCACCCTCGCTGACGGCACCTCCCAGGCCTACGACGGCTCCAACACGCTCTCGGACGGCCTCCAGCAGCTCGCGGACTCCGTCGACGGCATGGACCAGAAGGTGCTCGACAAGCTGCAGGACACGATCGACGAGAAGCTAGGCCGGGGCTACAAGCTCCACTCCTTCGTCGACCCCGCCAACACCGACGTCAACGAGGTCGAGTTCGTCTACGTCGTCTCCGGCGTCTCGAAGCCGGACGACACGACTGGCGCGTCCTCGGACGACTCCGCGTCCACCTCGAGCGACCAGGGGGGCCAGTCGTTCCTCGACCGACTCGCCGCGCTCTTCTCCCATGACAGGCAGGACGACTAGCCTCGCCTGACGCGCGAAGGCGCCACTGGGCATCGCCTCGTCTCGCGCCGCCGGACACCTTCCTCCGACGGCGCAGGGCCGGCCGGGAACCCTACCCCCGACCGGCCCTTTTCTGTGCCTAGGGCCCCGGTGAGCCGGGCACGCCCCACGCGCGGCCCTAGCGCCTCCTGAGCACCAGGTAGGCGTTGAGGGAGCCCGTCCGGCCGTCGGAGCGGAAGCGGTCTGCGACCTCGACCCCGCAGCCGAGGTCGCAGACCAGGGCGTCCACCTCGTCTCCGGAGAAGCTGTGGCAGTAGCGCCAGGCGCCGGGCACCCCCTGCCACCCGAGCAGGTAGTCGCCCTCGCCGAGCGACCCCGCGCCGAGGCCGAGCTCCGAGGCGGCCTCGGCGGTCGTGCGGCGAGCGCGCTCGGCGAGGCCGGCGTCGCTCATGAAGCGCCAGAGGGAGACGCAGCAGGTCCCTCCCGGCGCGAGGCGCGCTGCGAGCGCGCGCAGCAGCCGGAGGCGCGCCGCGAAGGTCGGCACGTGGTGCAGAAAGCCGAAGCAGGCGACGAGGTCCTGCTCGCCTGCGCCCCCGAGGGCGACGTCCAGGGCGCAGGGTGCGCGGTCGTCGAGGAGGGCGCAGACGAGGTCGGCGCCCACGAGCCTCGCCTCCCAGCCAGCGGGCGGCGCCCAGCCCCGCGCCAGCTCGGGGCAGGAGTCCACCCCCCGGTAGCGCACGGGCTCCCCGGGAAGCTCGTCTGCGAGGAAGCGCGCGAGGCGGAGGTTGCCGCAGGCGACGTCGAGCACCCGGAGCGGACCCGTGCCCGGCGCGCCGGAGGCCAGGCCCGCGTCCGCGAGGCAGCGCCGCCACCCCGGCCAGGGCGATCGGCGCGTAGAGGAGAAGGACGTCGCCTGCTCGCTGTAGAAGCGGGCGTTGACCTCGTCCATCAGCAGGGCGCAGTCGCGCCCCATGTCCCGCGCCGGCGCCCCGTCGCCACCCGCACCGGGAGGCCGGCGCCCCTGTCTCTTCTCGTCCATGACGTGATTCTAGCAAGGCCGCGCCGGGCGTCGGGCCGGCGCGGCCGGCCGCTATAATGCACACCCATGGAGGAACTACTGCTCGACATACTCGAACGCCTGCGCCGCGAGCCCGGCCGCGCCCTCGGCCCGGCGGAGCTCGACCGCATCATCCGCGCGCACAACCGCGGCGTCCACGACAACGCGCGCCACCTCTCCAAGCGCCAGGTCCTCCCCTACTACCTGCACGTGCGCGAGGCCGACCCGGCACGCTGGTCCTCCTGGGAAGTCGACTGCGAGCTCGAGCGGCGGCTCGTGGAGACGCTGCGCCTGAAGCCGCGGCGCACCGCCTCGGGCGTCGCGACCGTCACGGTCCTCACCCGGCCCGCCCCCTGCTCCGGCAGCTGCGTCTTCTGTCCCAACGACGTGCGCATGCCCAAGAGCTACCTCCACCGCGAGCCCGCCTGCCGCCGGGCGGAGCAGGGCTTCTTCGACCCCTACCTCCAGGTCCACGCCCGCCTCAGGGCCCTCTCGCAGATGGGCCACCCGACCGACAAGGTCGAGCTCATCGTGCTCGGCGGCACGTGGAGCGACTACCCGCGCGCCTACCAGGTGTGGTTCGTCCGGGAGCTCTTCCGCGCCGTCAACGACTGGCCCGGCGGCGACGGGGAGGCCGAGCGCCTCCGGGCCCTCTACCGCGAGGCCGGGCTGACGGACGACGCGGAGGAGCTCGCCGAGCGCGTCCGCCCGACGCAGGAGCTGGTCGACGCCGGCAGGCTCTCCTACAACGACGCGGTGCGGCGCCTCTGGGGCCCGGGCGGCGACGGCGCGGCCGAGGGAGCGCGCGCCCTTCTCGCCCGCCAGACCGCGACCCTCGACGAGCTCGCCCGCGAGCACGCGCGCAACGAGGGGGCGACGCACCGGGTGGTCGGCCTCGTCGTGGAGACCCGCCCCGACGCCGTCACGCCGGAGTGCCTGAGGCTCCTCCGCCGCCTCGGCTGCACCAAGGTCCAGATTGGCGTCCAGAGCACCCGCGAGGACGCGCTTGCCGCCAACGGGCGCAACACCAGCCTGGAGGAGGTCAGGCGCGCCTTCGCCCTGATCAGGCTCTACGGCTTCAAGATCCACTCCCACCTGATGCTCAACCTCGTGGGCGCGACGCCCGAGCTCGACCGCCGGGACTTCTCCGCCCTCGTCTCCGACCCCGCCCTCAGGCCGGACGAGGTCAAGCTCTACCCGTGCGCACTCGTCCCCGGCACGCGGCTGGTCGCCCTCTACGACCGCGGCGCATGGCGGCCGTACACGGTGGAGGAGCTCGTCGACGTCCTGGTGGCAGACGTCCTCGCCACCCCGCCCTACATGCGGATCTCCCGCATGATCAGGGACATAGGCGCGGACGACATCCTCGTGGGCAACAAGCACGCCAACCTGCGCCAGCTCGTGGACGAGAAGATCCGCGCCTCCGGGCTCTCCCGGCGCGTCCGCGAGATCCGCTACCGGGAGATCGCGCGCAGGGAGGTCGACCTCTCCCGCCTCGAGCTCGTCGACGTCCCCTACGAGACGGACGTCACGCGTGAGCGCTTCCTCGAATGGGTCACGCCCGAGGGGCGCATCGCCGGCTTCCTGCGCCTCTCCCTGCCCCGGTGGGAGCGGCTCCGCACGGACGAGCTCGCCACCAGGCCGGGAGACGCGATGATCCGGGAGGTCCACGTCTACGGCGAGGCGGCCCACCTCGGGCGCGCGGACGCCTCGGCCCAACACCGAGGGCTCGGCCGCGCCCTCGTCGAGCGCGCCGCGAGCATTGCCGCCGAGGAGGGCTACGCGGGGCTCTGCGTGGTCAGCTCCATCGGCACGCGGGGCTACTACAGGGGGCTCGGCTTCGTGGACGACGGCCTCTACCAGCGAAGGGACCTCTCGGCCGCGCCCGTGGCCCCCGCCGGCGAGCCGCAGGTCGCGCGTGGCGCGCGCCCGTAGCGCGGCGGCCGCGTTTCCAAACGAGGTACCCCCGTGTTTCCAAATCAAGTCACTTTGGCGCCCCGAGCGCATCTGTGGCAATCTAGCCACAACGCATCGGAAGGGCCGATGCACACGGTCGAGGGACAACGTCATGTCTAACGTTGAGGTTGCAATAGCACAGGCCGCCTGGCGCGCGCGTCGCGCCACGAGCGATCGCCACGCGCAGCTACTCGCCTCCCTCGACCTACGCCTAGCGCTATAGGGTCCCCCAGCGACCCGGCGCGCCGGCACGCGCTCCGCCCAGCCCCCTAGGGCAGGCGTCTGCAGCACGACCTCGCCGGCGGCGACGACTCGGAGCGCCCCGCCCCGGGCAGGCACCAAGCGGCCAGCACCACCCATCCCTCGCAACCTCACCGTAGAAGACGCACGTCCCTCGGCCACGAACCCAAGAGGACCACGACCGAGAGGATCTGCCATGACTCGCAAGATCGACATCTTCGACACCACCCTGCGCGACGGCGAGCAGTCGCCCGGCGCCTCCATGAACACCGAGGAGAAGCTCGTCATCGCCCAGCAGCTGCTCCGCATGCACGTCGACGTCATCGAGGCGGGCTTCCCCATCTCCTCGCCCGGCGACTTCCGCTCCGTGCAGGAGATCGGCCGCCTGGCGGGCGACGACGCGGTCGTCGTCGGCCTGACGCGCGCCGTCGACAAGGACATCGACCGCGCGGCCGAGGCCCTCTCGACCGCCAAGCGCCCGCGCATCCACACGGGCCTGGGCGTCTCCCCGCAGCACCTGCGCGAGAAGCTCCGCATCAGCGAGGACGAGTGCGTCGAGCGCGCGATCCACTGCGTCAAGTACGCCAAGCGCTACGTCGAGGACGTCGAGTTCTACGCCGAGGACGCCGGCCGCGCCGACCAGAAGTTCCTCGAGCGCGTGATCCAGGCGGCCGTCGACGCCGGCGCCACCGTCGTCAACATCCCCGACACCACCGGCTACCAGATGCCCGATGACTTCGGTGCCCGCATCAAGGGCCTCGCCGACAACGTGCGCGGCATCGAGAACGTGACGATCTCCGTCCACACCCACAACGACCTCGGCATGGCCACGGCTCTCGCCCTGGCCGGCGTCAAGAACGGCGCCACGCAGATCGAGTGCACGATCAACGGCCTGGGCGAGCGCGCCGGCAACACCGCGCTCGAGGAGGTCGTCATGGCCATCAAGATGCACGGCGACGAGCTCGACGCCCACACCGGCGTGGTCACGCAGGAGCTCACCCGCGCGAGCCACCTCGTCAGCCGCATCACCGGCATGAACGTACAGGCCAACAAGGCCATCGTGGGCGCCAACGCCTTCGCGCACTCCTCCGGCATCCACCAGGACGGCGTGCTCAAGGCACGCGACACCTACGAGATCATCAACCCCGAGGACGTGGGCGCCGCGGGCTCCGAGATCATCCTCTCCGCGCGCAGCGGCCACGCGGCGCTCAAGCACCGCCTCGCCGAGCTCGGCTACACCTTCTCCGAGGACGAGTACGACGACATTTACAAGCGCTTCCTCGAGATCGCGGACCAGAAGAAGGAGGTCTACGACGAGGACCTGGAGTCGATGGTGCAGGAGCGCCAGCGCGAGGTGAGCGCCGTCTACACCCTGGACGCGCTGCAGGTCACCTGCGGCGATCCGCTGGTGCCCACCGCCACCGCCACGATCACCGACGAGGTCGGCGCCCAGCACGTGGTCTGCGCCACCGGCACCGGCCCCGTCGACGCCGCCTACAAGGCCATCGACGAGGTCGTCGCCATCCACGGCGACCTGCAGGAGTTCGCAGTCAAGGCGGTCACCCGCGGCATCGACGCCCTCGGCGAGGTCACGGTGCGCATCCAGGCCGACGACGGCCGCGTCTTCACCGGCCGTGGCTCGGACAACGACATCGTCGTGTCCTCCGCCAAGGCCTACGTCAACGCGATCAACCGCATGATCTCGACGCAGCGCTCGCGCGAGGACAAGGGCGCGCAGGCGAGGTAGCACGACGGACGCCCGGGCCTGGCAGGCACCGGGAGGCAGCAGGGCGGCGCCGCTCCGAGGGCGGCGCCGCCCCACCTAGAGAGGGACGACATGACTAGACCCATGACCATGGCCGAGAAGATCCTCGCCGACCACGCAGGCCTCGACGAGGTGGTCCCCGGCCAGCTCATCGAGTGCGACCTGGACGGCGTGCTCGCCAACGACATCACCGCGCCCATCGCGATCAAGACGGTCCGCGAGCTGGGGGCAGGCGTGTGGGACCGCGAGAGGATCTTCCTCGTACCCGACCACTACTCCCCCAACAAGGACATCAAGAGCGCGGAGCAGACCAAGGTCACGCGCGACTTCGCGCACGAGATGGGCATCACCCACTACTTCGAGCAGGGATGCATGGGCATCGAGCACGCCCTTCTCCCCGAGAAGGGCATCGTGGGCCCCGGCGACCTCGTCATCGGCGCTGACTCCCACACCTGCACCTACGGCGGCATCGGCGCCTTCTCGACCGGCGTGGGCTCCACGGACGCGGGCGTGGGCATGGCGACCGGCCGCGCCTGGTTCAAGGTGCCGGAGACCATCCGCTTCGAGATTGACGGCGAGCTGCCGGCCGGCGCCAGCGCCAAGGACGTCATCCTCTACGTGATCGGCAAGATCGGCGTGGACGGCGCGCTCTACTGCGCCATGGAGTTCGCCGGCTCGACCGTCGACTCCCTCTCCGTCGAGGGGCGCCTGACCATCGCCAACATGGCGATCGAGGCTGGCGGCAAGGCGGGCCTCTTCGAGGTGGACGACGTCGCGCGCGCCTGGCTCGCCCGGCGCTGCGAGCGCCCGTACAAGGAGTACCACGCGGACGCGAACGCCACCTACAAGAAGGTCATCCACATCGACGCCGCCGACATCGTGCCGCAGGTCTCCTGGCCGCACCTCCCGAGCAACACCCACCCCGTGGCCGAGAGCCGCCACATCACCATCGACCAGGCCGTCATCGGCTCGTGCACCAACGGGCGCATCGAGGACATGCGCGCGGCGGCCGACGTCCTGCGCGGCCGGACCGTCGACCCATCCGTCCGCTGCATCGTCATCCCCGCGACCCAGGGCGTGTGGCTGCAGTGCGTGCACGAGGGCCTCATGGACGTCTTCATCGACGCCCACTGCGTGGTCTCGACGCCGACCTGCGGCCCCTGCCTCGGCGGCTACATGGGCATCCTCGCGGCCGGCGAGCGCTGCGTGAGCTCGACCAACCGCAACTTCGTGGGCCGCATGGGCGACCCGACCAGCGAGGTCTACCTCGCCAGCCCCGCCGTCGCAGCCGCCTCGGCCGTGGCCGGCCACATCGCGCTGCCGGACGACCTCGACTAGGCGCGCCACCTTAGGCACCCACCCACAAAGGAGAAGAACATGCAGTTCAAGGGCAACGCCTTCCGCTACGGGCGCGACGTCGACACCGACGTCATCATCCCCGCGCGCTACCTCAACACCTCCGACCCCGCCCAGCTCGCCGCCCACTGCCTCGAGGACCTGGACGCCACCTTCCGCGAGCGCGTCCGGCCCGGCGACGTCATCGTCGCCGAGGAGAACTTCGGCTGCGGCTCCTCCCGCGAGCACGCGCCCGTGGCCATCAAGGCGGCAGGGGTCTCCGTCGTGATCGCGAAGAGCTTCGCGCGCATCTTCTACCGCAACGCCATCAACATCGGCCTGCCGATCATCGAGTGCCCCGAGGCCGTCGACGCCATCGCCGACGGTGACGTCGTGAGCGTCGACGCCGACACGGGCGTCGTGCGCGACGAGACGAGCGGCAAGAGCTTCCAGGCACAGCCGTTCCCGCCGTTCATCCAGGAGATCATCAACGAGGGCGGCCTGGTCGCGAGGACCAGGAAGCTCCTCGCCGAGAGGGAGGCCTAGCCATGGCGAGCAGGACCTACAGGATCGTCACGCTTCCGGGCGACGGGATCGGCCCGGAGATCATGGCCGAGGCCAAGCGCGTGCTCGCCAGCGTCGGCAGGGCGTACGACGTCGAGTTCGCCTGCGAGGACCACCTGATCGGCGGCGCCGCCATCGACGCCACCCGCGCCGCGGGCGGCCCCGTCTCCGCCCTGCCCGACGAGACCCTCGAGGCCGCGCGCGCGGCTGACGCGGTCCTTCTGGCCGCGGTGGGCGGCCCCAAGTGGAACGACACCACGCCGGGCGCCGTCAGGCCCGAGCAGGGGCTCCTCGCCATCCGCAAGCAGCTGGGCCTCTACCTCAACCTGCGCCCGGTGCGCGTCTACGACGCGCTCGCCCAGGCGAGCTCGATCAAGCCCGAGCTCCTCAAGGGGGTCGACGTCCTCATCGTGCGCGAGCTCACGGGCGGCCTCTACTTCGGCAGGCACGAGCGCAACCACGACGTGCCGGGCGCGGCCATGGGCGGCGGCGCTGGCGACACGGCGCTCGACTCCATGGAGTACAGCGAGCTCGAGATCGAGCGCGTGGTGAGGTGGGCCTTCGACGCCGCGGAGCGCCGCCGCGGCCACGTGACCTCGGTCGACAAGGCCAACGTGCTCGAGACCTCCCGCCTGTGGCGCGAGGTCGCCCACCGCGTCGCCTCTGAGCACCCCTCCGTCGAGAGCGAGGACATGCTCGTCGACAACACGGCCATGCAGCTCGTGGCCCGGCCGGCCCAGTTCGACGTGATGGTGACCGAGAACACCTTCGGCGACATCCTCTCCGATGAGGCGAGCATGCTCACGGGCTCGCTTGGCATGCTCGCCTCCGCCTCCCTCGGCGACGGCACCGCGCTCTACGAGCCAAGCCACGGCTCGGCGCCCGACATCGCGGGCAGGGGCATCGCCAACCCGATCGCCCAGGTCCTCTCCGTAGAACTCATGCTCCGCTACAGCTTCGGCATGGACGAGGCCGCAGACGCCCTCGCCGGCGCCGTCGACGACGTGCTCGCCGCCGGCTGGCGCACGGCCGACATCGCCGAGGAGACCACGCCCGAGGAGCGTCGCCTCTCGACCAGCCAGATGGGCGACAGGCTCATCGAGGCCTTCGAGGCGCGCGCGACGCGCCAGGGTCGCTAGCGCCGCCCGGGCCGCCGGGACGTCGCGCCCCGGCGGCCCGGGTCGTGGAGGCCTCGTGCAGACCGAATGTCTGCGTCTCGGTAGCATATAATCCCGCGCCGCTGGGCATAATGGGGGCATGAGAGAAAGCGAAGCCCGCGACCGCGGGCAGGAAGCGAGGGTCACCATGGCAGAGGTAACCATCACCATCGACAACTTCGAGAAGGAAGTCCTCCAGTCCGACGTCCCGGTCCTGGTCGACTTCTGGGCGCCCTGGTGCGGCCCGTGCCGCGCGCTCGGCCCGGTGATCGAGGAGATCGCGGGCGAGGTGGCCGGCAGGGCCAAGGTCGGCAAGGTCAACGTCGACGAGGAGCCCGAGCTCGCGCGCAAGTTCAGGGTCATGAGCATCCCCTCCCTCTTCGTCTTCGAGGGCGGTCAGATCAAGGCCAGCAAGGTGGGCGCTCAGCCCAAGGACGTCATCCTCTCCATGCTCGACTGACGCTCAGGCGAGGCGGGGTCATCCGGCAGGGGCCGGGTCGTGGCAAAGGTCGCGGCCCGGCCCCTGCCCGTATGCGGGGCCCGCGCGAGGAGCGCCCGCGCGGGCCCGGCGCCGGCAGCGCCCCCCGCAAGCCCTTCTCCGCCAGCGCGCCCCCCGAAGTCGTCTGACCGAGGAATCCGCACCTCACGCGCACTGCGAAACGCCAACCACCGATGGCCGACGCGTCCGAACACTATGATGTTGGGCTGACATCGTCCCGTGATAACCTAATCGCCCAGCGCGAGTCCCCGCCCGGCGCGGGACGGCGCGCCCCCCACCGGGCCCGTCCGGCGCTGGCCCCGAGACCAGGGAGCTAGACAGATGAACTGGAACACCATCCCCACCTTCGACGACGAGAACGCCAAGGTAGTCCGGCACGACGACACCCCCTTCGGGGCGCCCCTCGTCGAGGTCCTCTACGGCGCGACCGACGCCGAGGGCAACCCCGTCGCCCCCACCGAGGGCAGCGACGAGGACGGCCACGGCACCTGGGCGGCCCTCGAGGTGGCAGGCGAGTACCGCCTGCTCTCCTGGAGGCGCCCGGCGTCGGAGGGTGGCGGCACCGAGTTCGGCTTCGGGATGGCCACGGACCCGAGGCCCGTCCTCGAGGCGGACATCGCCAAGAAGGAGGGCCTCGTCGAGCGCATGCAGCAGCTCCTCGACGGCGGGGACTACCACGGCGGCGGAAGCGTCCTGCGCCAGACGATGGACGAGTGGCGCGCCACGCCCAACTGGCACACGCCGCGCGAGGACGAGCTCTGGGAGGAGTTCCAGTCCCGGCGCAAGGCCTTCTACGACAGGCGCTCCTCCGCCCGCGAGGAGACGGCCGAGAGGAAGCGCGCCCTCATAGGACAGGCCAAGTCCCTCGCCGACTCCACCGAGTGGAAGGCCACGGCGGAGAGGTTCCACGAGCTCATGGACCAGTGGAAGGCGGCGGGGTCCGCCGGCCACGAGGAGGACGAGCGCCTCTGGGAGCAGTACAACTCCTACCAGCACGCCTTCTACAACCATCGCTCGGAGCACTACCAGCAGATGCGCGCCGAGCACGCCGCCAACAAGAAGGCCAAGCAGGCCCTCATCGCAGAGGCCCGCGAGGTCGTCCAGCCCACCGCCGATTGGTCGCCGAGGCAGTGGAAGGAGGCCAACGCCCGCATGCGCGACCTCATGGGCGCATGGAAGCAGGTCGGACCGGTCGACCGCGAGGACTCCGACAGGCTCTGGAACGAGTTCAACGGGCTGAGGCAGAAGTTCTTCGACGCCCAGCACGCCCACCACGAGGAGGTCGAGGCGCAGCAGGACGCCAACGCCGCAGGCAAGCAGGAGCTCATCGAGACCGCGCGGCGCATCGCCGCGGCCGAGGACTACTCCGCCGAGGCCACCCAACAGATGCGCGACCTCGACGTGAGGTGGAAGGCCCTGGGCTACGCCGGCAGTGCCAGGAACGACGCCCTGTGGGACGAGTTCCGCACGGCCAAGGAGTCGTTCTGGGACGCGAGGCGCGCCCACAACGACGAGCGCCACGCGCAGTGGCTCCAGAAGACCCAGGAGGCGCTCGAGCGCAAGCGCGGGCAGATCGCGAGCCTGAACGACCAGATCGAGCGCCTGCAGAGCAGGATCGACCACGCGACGGTGATGGTCAGCGAGTCCAGGCTCAACGAGTGGGCCGGCTGGATAGACGAGAAGAAGGAGCGCATCGCCGAGCTCGAGCGCCAGGTCGCAGACATCGAGCAGAAGCTCAAGTAGGCGAGAAGGACGTCGGGCAGGCGGAGGGCCCCAGCCGACCTCGGTCGGCTGGGGCCCTCTCGGCAATCTGGGCGGCAAGGCCGGCCGGACGCCCCCCGCTAGATCCTCTCCATCGCGGCGCTCACCTGCTGGTACCAGGCGTCCGCAGAGGCGCCGCAGTAGCGCGCCGCCATGGACCTGCTCGCCGTGAGGCCGTAACCTCCCTCCGCCATCGCGGAGGAGTAGGACGCAGCCATGCCCGAGACGTGCGCCCGGATGGCGCTCTCCCAGTCGGACCAGCCGATGCCGCCCCAGCCCCAGGCGTTATGTGACGCGTAGCAGACCGACCCCTTGCCGCTCTCCACCTCGGCGATCGCGGGCGAGAGCCTCGGGTCCACGCCGGCCGCAAGCGCCGACCTCGCGAACGTCTCGCCGTAGCCCTCGAGCGGGGACCCCGCGAGGTAGGCGTCTATGCGCGCCGTCCACGTGGCGAGCTCCTCGTCCTTCTCGCGCTCGGCGGCAGCCGCCTCGTCCCGCTCGCGCCGCGCCTCGACCTTGGCAAAGTAGGCGTCCCGTGCACCCTGGGCCAGGTCGCCGGCGACGTCTACCACCTGCAGCGCGCCCGAGGAGGCGACCTCGTCCGCCGTCGCACCCCCCTCTCCCTGCGTCGCCTGCGGATCGCGGGAACCTTGCGTCGCCTGGGCCTGGACGAGGGGGCCGAGGGGCGCGAGGGAGAGCGCGAGCGCGCCTGCGAGCAGGACGCGCGAAAGGGACTTGCGAGGGCTGGGGGTGGCTGCCATGTGCCTCCATCGTCGGTCCGATAGATGAGCGATGCAACGGAGCGCAGCGGCTACCGGCGCATCGTCGGAAGTTCATGCATCTTGTTCTACCCGCGCGATGTGGACGTCGCGTCCAGACGGACCTCGACTCCCGGATGCGCACACGAACTCCACGCCGGACACCCGGGCACTCCGCGCCAGGTGCGCGCAGGTCGTCGGACGAGTACGCACAAAAGAAGCGGGGCACCTCCCGGTGCCCCGCCGTCATTCTTAGCTGTTCATTGGACTCACGACTCGAATCTGGTCCTCGAACTTCTGCCTTGCGCCTAACAATGCGCTGCTTCCGGCTATTCGATTGTAAGACAGCGTCTCATCGGGTGACGCTCCCTCTGCTGGTGCGCCGGTTCTTCCGCCTGTCTCTCGACTATCGCGATCTCGTATCGCGTATTGAAGCCAAGTACCGCAGGCTTAGAAATCAGAGGCGGGACACGCGACGACTACCACAGAGCCAAACCTTTCTATCTCCTCTGTGTCCATCGGCATCGCCTCCCTCGGTCGGGCAACCCCTCTTGGGGCTGCGCTTCTGTTACTGCCTTTCATATACCCGTTGTGGCCGCCCTCATTCATCGACGCCGCCCGCTCGCGCGGACGGTGGCATTTCCTCCGTGGACGGCGCGCCCGCTCGAGTACCCCGGCCTACTTGTGGACCCAGACGACGTCCCCCACGTGCAGGAGCCCGTAGAGCTCGGCGGCCCTGGCGACGGGCAGGTTGATGCAACCGTGGCTCCCGTTGGTCTTGTAGATCTCGCCGCCGAAGGTCGAGCGCCAGGACGCGTCGTGCAGGGCGTAGGCGTTGCCGATGAAGGGCATCCAGTAGCTGACGAAGCTCTGGTAGTCCGGCTGGCCGTCGCCGTCCTCGTCGCCGCCGACCAGGACCGTGTCCGTGGTCTTGTTGCCGTTGACCTCGTACGTCCCCGTGGGGGTGTCCCTCCCCTCGCTTGCGTCACCGGAGACGAAGGCGGACTCCCAGACGCAGGTGCCGTCCGCGTCGAAGAGGCGCGCGTACTGCGCGTCGAGGTCGACGTCCACGTAGCGGCCGCGCGACGGGTCCCAGCCCCCCTTCGCCCAGGCGGCGTCCTTGGAGAGGCCCGACGAGTTCCTCTTGGAGACCAGCGGTGCCTCGATGGGGTCGAGGTCGCCCTGGGCCAGGTGATCTGACATCAGCTCCGCGAGCCCGTCGACGTCCAGGCTGTAGTCGTTCTCGTCGTCGGACGAGGCGAAGTAGGGCTTCACGTAGTACGTGAGGTAGGTGCGCACGGCATCCTCGTCCACGCTGACCCTGTCGTCCTCGATCGAGACCCAGCGTCTGAGCGACGTCGTCACCTTGTACTTGGTCTCCCCGTCCGAGGTGATCTCCAGCTCACCCGTGCGCACGCGGTTGATGGCGTCGGCGGCCTCGTGGAGGCTCTCGCAGTCATCGAGCGTCGCCGGCCGCTCGACCTCGGCGGGGTCGAGCTCAACGGTCTCGGAGAGCGACCCCACGCCCGCCTCGAACGCGCGCGTCACGGCCTCTGGGTCGAGCACGGTGCCCGAGACGCTGCCGCTCACCACGTAGCTCCCGCTCGCGGCGTCGAAGGTGACGTGGGCGTCGGTCTCGTCCATGCTGGACTCGTTGTAAGACTCGACCGCTCCCTCCACCACGGACGCGAGCGCGTCGGCGTCGAAGCTCACGCCCTCGTCGCCTACGTAGGTGTGCCTGCGGAAAGCCTCGACCGGCCAGGCGAGCGCGTTCTCCCTGGAGAGCGCCTCGCCCGTGAGCGCCGCGCCGTCCCGCGCGAGGCCGACCTGGGCACCCGTAACCGTGAGCGTGAAGTCGCCCTCCGCAGCGCTGATCGCGTAGGCCCCCGCCTCTCGCGAGATGGTCGCGACGACCTCCTCGGCGGACTGGCCGGAGACATCGCGGCCGTTCAGCGTCGTGTTGGGGAAGAAGTGCGAGGAGTAGAAGAGCGCGCCGCCTACGTAGGCGCCCACGACGGCGCAGACGGCGGCGACGCCACCCGCGACCCTCCGGTTCCTCCTCGAGGTCTCGCGCCTCGTGGGCTCCGCGGCCTGCTCCTCCGTGACGAGGGGGCACTCGTCGCCCAGGTAGTCGGCGTCGATGCGCGGAGCGCCCTCCGAGGGCTCGATGACCTCGGACTCGGCCGAGGTCTCCGGCTCGGGTTCCGGCTCCGCCTCGGGCTCCTGCTCGGGTTCCGGCTCGGGCCCCGCTTCGGGCTCCAGCTCCAGTTCGGACTCCGGCTCGGGCCCCGCTTCGAACTCCGCCTCAGGCTCCGGTCCGGGCTCCGGCTCCGCCTCAGGCTCCTGCTCGGGCTCCGCCTCAAGCTCCGGCTCGGGCCCCTGCACGGACTCAGGCCCCACCTCTGGCGCGGGCGCCTCGGCGGCCTCGTCCGCGACGGGCCTCGTCGAGGTGCCGCGGATGGCCTGGAGCCACTGGGGGACGGCGCCGGGCGACTTGGGGCCCGCCGTCGCACGGCGGTAGCGTGCCATCGTCCTGCGGTCGAGCCGGGGAAGCGGGATGGTCGTCTCCGCCTCGATGACCTGCGAGAGGTCGGCGGTGTCGCCCAGCGGGTCGTCCCCGGGGGCCTCGGGCTCCCCCGTGCCGGAGGCACCGAGGGCATCCTCGGGCCTGCCTGTGTCCTTGTCCGTCAAAGCGCGCTCCCTCGGGTACCCTGTGGCGGGGCTGCGTCCCGCCCGCTGCGGATCGGGTCATGCTTCCCCATCCTACCCGATGGGAAATCGCCTGGCCGAACATCAAACGATGCACAGAACCGCACGGCTGCCGTGGCCTGCGACGGGCCGCGCCGAGCGCTAGGGCCTCGCCCCCGAGCCCTCCAGGCTCAGGCTCTCGCCCGGGCGCAGCAGCAGCGGGTTGGGCGCGAGCCGCGCGAACTTCTCGGCCTGCTCCTCCCCGTAGGGAACGACCGGCTTCAGGTGGATGGGGATGTTGTGCTTGGCCCCGATGACGCGCGCGCACGCGGCGGCGCCCGCGACGTCCATGTTGTAGATGCCGTCCCCGGGCAGCAGGGCATAGTCTATCCCCATGCCGGACAGCGTGAGGCTCATCTGGCGCGTCTCCGAGGTGTCGCCCGCGCAGTAGACGAGCACGCCGTCCATCCACACGAGGTAGCCGACGCACTCGTCGATTGGGTGGTTCTCGTTGAAGGCGACCGTGGCCTGGACCGTGACGTCCGCGAGGGAGCGCCTGAGGTACTCCCCGCGCCTGGGGTGCAGGTCGAAGTTCTCCCACACGACGCAGCCCGGCTTGCGCGCGGGCAGGTCGGTCGCGGTGTGGTCGTAGTGCTGGTGCGTCACCAGGATGAGGTCCGCCGAGACGCCGTAGGTGCTCGTGCCCTTGGCGCCGGTGGGGTCCATGTAGGGGTCGACGTAGACGACGGTGCCCGCGGCGCTCGTCAGGCGCAGGCTGCCGTGACCCTGGTAGAGAAGCTCGGCCATGCTCTCCTCCTCTGTGAGCCGCCCTGCTCGGCTGGGCGGCCAGATGGGACAAGGACGTGATATATGCAGAGGTATACGTCACCTGTGGCCGTCCGGACCGCTCCCGTAGGCGGGCGGTCGCCCTCCGGGCCCGGCCTCGGGGCGGTCGCCCGCTGGGCGCGCCCCCGAGCCGGGCGCGGTTCCGTCAAGTATCTTTCGCAAATGTCTTCTGACCCCCTATGTCGGCAGGACTTGCTTGCGGCTTCCTAGTCCGTGCTAACGCTCCTCTCGTCCCAGTGGTCCAGCAACGACATGTCGAGGTACCTCCTCTTGCCCCAGTTCCCGTCCGCCACGTA